>SLRZ01000050.1 GCA_007130695.1 Nitriliruptoraceae bacterium | reverse complement strand
GCCCTGGTATTCGCTCCGAACGTAAATCGCGAACAGCTCCGCGTCGTAGGCCTCGAGCGAGGAGTTCGATCGCCCTGCGACCGCGAAGCCGGTCACGCTCCCGTCCTCGTGCTCGGCGACGAGAATGGGGGTGCCGACCTTCGCATGCACCGGAATGCCGCGGCTCCACATCTTCTCTCTCTCCTCGTAGGTCAACGATCTGAGATGGTCGTCCGGCACGATTCCGGCATATGTTTCACGCCAGCCGTCGACGTGTATTCTCGCGATTGCCGGAACATCGTCGAGTGTGGCTTCGCGAATGTTATATCCCGTGTCACCACTTGCCATGCCTCTTTCCCTCCTCGCGGGCCGACGCTCCCTTGACAAATCGCCGCCACCGTTTAACAAGGTTATATGACAATTCGCGAGCTGAAAACAGGCGATACCGCGGAGGTCGTCGCCCTCTGGCGGTATGCGTTCGGAGCCGTTTCGGACGCCGAGCCGACCGAGGCCGAGCGTGCGCGTTATCTCAGCAATTACGGTATCGGTGCGTTCGAGAACGAGACTCTGGCTTCGGCACTTCTCGTCCATCCGCTCGATCAGGCAGTCAGGGGGCGTATTCTTCCGATGGGCGGCATCGGCGGTGTTGCCACCTTTCCCGAGCAGCGCGGTCGCGGGCATGTGAGGCAGCTGATGCTCTCGACGTTCGAGGCGATGCGGGAGCGCGGCCAGGTCGTTTCGATGCTCGCACCGTTCAAGGAAAGCTTCTACGGACGGTTCGGATACGTTTCGGCACAGCCGGAAGTGCGGCTGACCACATCGCTCGACGGCCTTGTCCAGTGGTTGAGTCGCGAGGTCTATCCATCGAACTACGAGACCACACGAGTGCCGGCAATTCGCGTTCGCGAGCGCTATTGTCGGGCGGTCGGGTCGATGTTGAAGCAGTACCACGGTCGCGCCTTTCGCTCCGATGTCGGCGAGAGCGAGTGGAAATCGCGTGTAAGCAACCGCGAGGCGGTCATTCTTTCGAGAGATGGTGAAGATGTTGCACTCTTTCAGCTGGAGAAGAAGAAGCATGAAGGGTGGTACTCGCGGCTGGCGATCACCGGACTCTACTCCGCCGACGATCGGGCGCACGAGGCGGTGCTCGGGTTTCTTGCCTGCCACCGCGATCAGATTCATCTCGTCGACATCGATGTCGGAGCCGATGTGCCGGCGTGGCGCTGGTTCGCCGACGGAAGCGAAGATGTGACGCTGCGAGGCGGCAAACCGTGGATGGTTCGGATTGTGGACGTGGTCGGTGCGCTGGACGGCACGAAGGTGGGGCGACCCGACGGCCGACTGCGTCTACGCGTCGACGACGCGCAGTGCGCGTGGAACAGTCGCATATACTCCTTCGAAGCCTCCGGCGGTACGTTGAGCGTGCGTGTGGTTGACGGCGAGGAGGCGGATGCGGTGCTTTCGATCGAGCAGCTCTCGGCGCTCCTCTACGGGGTACGGCCGGCGTTCCGCTATCGCCGGACGCCCGATGGGCGGATCGACGCTGCAACGCACTCGCTTCTGACCGGATGGTTCTCGTCGAAAGTGGTGCGCAACGACTGGTACTTTTAGGGGATCGGCACCCGGTGGCGGGCCGGCACGCTCGTGTCAGTATCCGGCGTGCAGATCGACCGCAGCTGCCGGGCGGCCGCGGTTCACATACGTTCGGAGGTTTTCGAGCGTTTCGGCGAGCTGTCCGCGCTTGCCCTCGACGGTGTGCGATCCGGCGTGCGGCGACATGACCACGTTCGGCAACCGGTGGAACGGCAGTCGGGAGGGCAGCTGTACGTCGGTGAACGAGTCCGGATAGCGCCACCAGCAGTCGATGCCGGCCGCTGCAACTCCCGGTTTTCGTCGCGCCGGCGTTCGGCCGGCCGGCCCCGTCGCTGACGTCTTCGCTGCGTCGCCGGCGCCGGCGTGCTCGCAGAGCGAGCGGTAGAGCGCGTGCTCGTCGATGATTTCGCCGCGAGAGACGTTCACCAGTATCGCACCGTTCATCCGGGAAATCGCCTGCGCGTCGATCATCGCTCGCGTCGCGTCGGTCAGCGGAACGGCGAGAAAGACGACGGCCGCCGTCTCGATCGCCTGCCCGCCGTCGGTGGTTACCCGCGTGAACGGACCGTCTTCGCCCGCGACCGCGGCGCGGCGACGTACCCCTACTACCGTGCAGTCGAAACCTCGAAGCAGCTCGGCGATCCGGCGTCCGATCCGTCCGGTGCCGATCACCGCGCACTCGGCGCCCTGCAGCGAGCGCCAATACTCGAAAATCTGCGCTCGACCGTCGCGCCGTGCCCACAGACCGGCGGCGAGCCCGTTGTGGAACTCGACGATCCGTCCGGCCGCGGCGAGCGCGAGGGTGACCGCGCGTTCGGCAACGATCGCCGCATTCCCGTGGCTGTTCGCGACCACGATGCCGCGCTCGGCATAATCGGCGAGCGGCAGCGCATTGACGCCTGCGTACGGCAGAAAGTGGGCCTTCATGCGTACCGCCGCACGCACCTCCTCGGCGCTCAGCGGCCCGCTGACGACAATGTCGGCGTCGGGCAGCATCCGCTCGAATTCGGTCCGCTCTTCTGCGACCGTAATTCGGCAGCCGGAGAGCTCGGCGCGAAGCGCATCGATCTCCTCCGGAAACTCAAGTGCGAGATGGTAGCGCCACAGTATCGTCACGCCGACGGCCCATCTGTCGTGGAACGGCCGAGCGCGGCCGAGGCCGCGCGGCCGAGGGCGGTTGCAACCTGGACGTACTCACCGACGTTTTCGGTGGTCAGGATGCCGACTACCTGTTCCCCGCGAAGAACCGGCATACTGCGAATGCCGCTCTG
>SLRZ01000138.1 GCA_007130695.1 Nitriliruptoraceae bacterium | reverse complement strand
GAACTGCACACCGGGTCCACGGTGGCCGCCGACGATTCAGGCGGGGCCGTCCACGACGATCCGGGCGAGTCCATCCACGACGATTCAGGCGGGTCCGTCCACGACGATCCGGGCGAGAGACGGTAGCTGTCCACGGAGCTGCCGCCGCCTCGGACAGCTTCCGTCCAACGAAACGTTTGTTATCCCACCGCGACGATTGCCGAACGATGCCGTCTGCTCTCGGCTGGCCCTGGCGTGCCCTCTCGAGAGCGGACAGTGTTGCCACCGGACGCGACGCGGCCTAACCCGGCGCCGACGGCGGCGACGCTCCCTTCGTTCTGCCGCGAATCGCTCGCCAGCCACTGCACTGAAACCACTGCACTAGTCAAATGCCAGATACGCCAGCCAACACGAGTGAACCGACTTCCGACCACCCGCCCGCCGACCGATCCGAGTCCGACGAGACGTTCGTCGTCACCCCGTACGCCGTCTCCGGCGAAGTCGACTACGGGCGCCTCCTCGAGCGCTTCGGTGCCGACCCGCTCACCGACGCGCAGGTTGCTCGCTTTCCCGATCACCCGCTGGTTCGCCGCCGAACCTTCTACGCCGGCCGGGACGTCGACCGCTACCTCGAGGCCGCCGAGTCCGGCGAGCCACACGCGATCGTCACCGGCCGCGGCCCCTCGGGGCCGATGCACCTCGGCCACGTTCCCCCGCTGTACCTCGCGAAGCGATTCCAGGAGGCGACGGGGGCGACCGTCTACCTTCCGCTGTCCGACGACGAGAAGTTCCTCGCGAAAGACCAGTCGTTCGCGTCGATCGGCGAGCACACGCGGGAGAACCTCCGCGATATTCTCGCCGTCGGCTTCGACCCCGAGAAGACCCGGATCGTGATCGATACCGCCGACGCGGACGTCGTCTATCCGATCGCCGTCCGACTCGCCAACCACCTCACGCCCGCGACGGTCGAGGCCGTCTACGGCGAAACCGACACGGTGGGACTGCAGTTTTACCCCGCGGTGCAGGCGACCCACCTCCTGCTCCCACAGCTCGTCGACGGCCGCCAGCCGACGCTCGTCCCGATCGCCGTCGATCAGGACCCACACGTCCGGGTCTGTCGCGACGTCGCGAGCAAGGAGGCGCTGCCGGTCGCGAAACCGGGGGCGCTGCTCGGCCGGTTTCTCCCCGGACTCGAGGGACCCGGCAAGATGAGTACCTCGGGCGACACTCCGTCGATCGAACTCACTGACGGCCCGGAGACGGTCGCCGAGACGATCCGCCGCCACGCCTACACGGGCGGCCAGGCGACCCTCGAGGAACACCGCGAGAAGGGCGGCGACCCGACGGTAGACGTCCCGTTCCAGTACCTGCGATACTTCTTCGAGCCCGACGACGACCGCCTCGCTGAACTCGCCGCCGACTACCGTTCTGGGACCGTGCTCAGCGGCGAGCTCAAGGCACTCGCGATCGACCGCATCACCGACTTCCTCACCGACCACCAGCGCCGACGCGACGCGCTGGGCGAGCTCGCCTCCGAACTCGAGCCCTACCGCCTGACGGCGGGCGAGCGACGGCGAGCGCTCGAGGCAGCGGGGGTGCCGGCTCGCGTCGAGTAGCCACTCCTCGGTCGCTCGACCCGGCGACCCGTCCCCGGCTGCCGGAATCAGTACATCCTTCACCGTTGCCCGTCACGCTCACGTAAGCGCAGACTTTTCAGATGAACGGGTCGAGAGGGTGGCAGTACCGGCACACGGTACTCACGTTGTGTACGTTCGCGCTGTTCGCGACGATGGTCGCCCGGCTGGCGA
The DNA here is from genome assembly GCA_007130695.1 of Nitriliruptoraceae bacterium. GTDB lineage: Bacteria > Actinomycetota > Nitriliruptoria > Nitriliruptorales > Nitriliruptoraceae > SKLC01. The sequence continues at coordinate 1,056 of SLRZ01000138.1, read as the reverse complement.
TCAGCCCGGTCGTGCCCGCGATCATCGAGGAGTTCGGGGTCTCGAACGCCGCCGTGGGGCTCGGACTCACGGGGATGTGGCTCGCCTACGGGCTCGCCCAGTACCCGAGCGGGGTGTTCGCCGACCGCTACGGCGAGCGCCCGGTCATCCTCGTCGCCGTCGGCGGTACGGCGGTCGGGAGCCTCCTGATCGCCGTCGCGCCGCTGTTTCCGCTGTTCGTCCTCGCGGCCATCGTCCTCGGCGCGCTGGCGGGGCTGCACTTCAGCGTCGCGACCACGCTGCTCACCCGGATCTACGACGACGACGTCGGCGCGGCCATCGGCCTCCACACCCTGGGCGGGACCGCGGGCGGCCTGCTCGCGCCGGTGGTGGCCGCCTGGATCGGCGTGAATTACGGCTGGCGACCCGCCGTCGCCATCGGCACCGCGATCGCGATTCCCGTCTTCGTCCTCTTCGCGTGGCGCGTCCGGCCGACCGAGCCGCGCCGTCCCGACGAGCCGATGGCCGAGCGGTTCGCCCTCGAGCCGATGCTCGAGGTGATCACGCGCCCACAGATCGCGTTCACCGTCGTCATGGCCGTCACGATCACGTTCGTCTGGCAGGCCAGTACCTCCTTTCTCCCGACGTTCCTCATCGAACATCGGGGGCAGTCGGCCGCGATGGCGGCGCTGTGGTTCTCCGGTTTCTTCGTCGTCCAGGGACTCGTCCAGGTCGGCGTCGGGGGCCTCTCGGATCGGTACGGACGGGATCCCGTGACGCTCGTCTGCCTGGCGCTGGCCGCCGCTGGGTTCTTGTTGTTCGCCGTGGTCCCCGGCGAGGCAGCGATCCTCGCGGCGGTCGCTCTCGCGGGCGTCGGCCTGAGTGCGTACGCGGCGGTGACGGCCCGGTTCATGGACGTCTTCACCGAGGCCGAACGGGGCGCAGCGTTCGGCCTCACCCAGTCGACGAACATGGTGATCTCCTCGTCGGGCTCCGTCGTCACCGGCCTGTTCGCCGACCTCTTCGGGTGGGCCGTCGCGTTCGCATTTCTCGCCGTCCTGCTCACGGGCGCGTTCT
>SLRZ01000144.1 GCA_007130695.1 Nitriliruptoraceae bacterium | reverse complement strand
TCGCGCCCACCTCGGCGTCCTCGGGCACGCGCACCGTGACGGTGAACGTCGCCGTCTCGCCGACGTCGAGGTCCTCGAGGTCGGACCAGGTGGCCGTGAGGCCCTCCACGTCACCCTCGGGGTCGGTGCCGGTGATCTCCGCACCGTCCGGGCCGGTGACGTCACTGACGACGACCAGGTCCTCGATCGGGCACTCGATGGTGTTGGTCACGTCGACCGTGTAGTCGAACTCCTCACCGGGAGCGACCTCCTCGGGCCCGTCGACGCCGACGTCGATGCCGGGTGCGTCATCCGGAGCGGTCTCGGGAGCGGTCGGACAGTCCACGCCGCCATCGGGCGCCTCGGCCTCGACGGTCATCGGCGCGATCTCGAGTTCGGCCAGGGTGCCCATGTCGACCGCCCGGAGCACCTCGACGTGCAGGACGCTCGCGGACCCGGAGGCCCGGGTGCCGTCGTCGGCGGTGTCCTGGGCGAAGTCGCCGTAGGCGATGCGCACCACGAGGTCCTCACCGTCCTCGGCGTTGATCTGTACGACGGGCGCGGTCCAGGTCACCTCGGCGGTCCCGGGCGTGCCGGTCGCCACCGCCGTCAGGGTCGGCTGCGACAGGACGTCGATCGTGAGCGCGTCCTCGTCCTGGCCGCCGAGCAGGTCGATGCTGGAGAGGCTCGCGGTTGCCCGTGCCTGGACGCCGGAGGTGTCCTGGCCGTCAACGTCGGCGAGCGAGACCTCGCTGCGGGTATCGACGACGTCGTCCAGGTGCACCGCGTGGGCGTCGTCGTCGATGGCGTGCGGGAAGAGCTGGGTCTCGGTGATCTGCGACCAACCGTAGGAGACGAGGTCGTCGTCGGGGCAGGCGATCTCGGCGCAGTCACGGGCCAGCGCCTCACCCGAGAAGACGTGGCTCTCGACCAGCGGGTCCGCGGGCACCTCGATCAAGGTCTCTTCCTCGGGGGCCTCGTTGTCCGGGGGGCGCGGTCTGGTGGACCTCCACGGGACCCTCGCCATCGAGTTCGTTGGTGATGGTTCCGCTCAGGTTGGCACCGAACCCGTACGAACGGCGTAGTCGCCGCGGCCGATCAGACGTCGGCGGCCTGCATGCTGGCCAGCTCGCGCTTGAGGTCCGCGAGCTCGTCGCGCAGCCGGGCGGCATACTCGAAACGCAGGTCGGCGGCGGCTTCGTGCATCTCCTCCTCGAGGCGCTGGATGAGCGCCGCGAGGTCCTCCTGGGGCACCTCGGAGGCCTCGACGTCGTCGGAGACGGAGCGTCCGGCCAGATCGGGGCGGTAGTCCTCGCCCGCCTCCTCCGCACGCACGGCCGCGATGATGTCGCCCACCCGCTTGCGGATGCTCTGGGGATCGATGCCGTGTTCGAGGTTGTGGGCCAGTTGCTTCTCGCGACGTCGTTCGGTCTCGTCCAGGGCCCGGCGCATCGCCTCGGTGATCTGGTCCGCGTACATCACCACCTGGCCATCGACGTTGCGGGCCGCGCGACCGATCGTCTGGACCAGCGAGGTCTCCGAACGCAGGAAGCCCTCCTTGTCCGCATCGAGGATCGCGACCATCGAGACCTCGGGCAGGTCCAGCCCTTCGCGCAGCAGGTTGATCCCCACGAGGACGTCGAACTCCCCCAGCCGCAGGCTGCGCAGGATCTGCACGCGCTCGACGGTGTCGATGTCGGAGTGCAGATACCGGACCCGCACCCCGTTGTCGAGCAGGTAGTCGGTGAGGTCCTCCGCCATCTTCTTGGTCAGCGTCGTGACCAGCACCCGCTGGTCGGCGTCCGTGCGCTGACGGATCTCCTCCATGAGGTCGTCGATCTGCCCCGTGGTCGGGCGCACCACGACCTGGGGGTCGACGAGTCCGGTCGGGCGGATGATCTGCTCCGCGATGGTGTCCGACTCCCGGCGCTCGTAGGGGCCGGGAGTGGCCGAGATGAACAGCCGTTGGCCGATGCGCTGCAGGAACTCGTCGAACATCAACGGTCGGTTGTCCATCGCCGAGGGCAGCCGGAACCCGTGCTCGACCAGGGTGTCCTTGCGTGACCGGTCCCCCTCGTACATCCCGCCCACCTGGGGCACGGTGACGTGGGACTCGTCCATGAAGACGACGAAGTCCTTCGGGAAGTAGTCGAGCAGCGTGTACGGCGGCTCCCCCGGTGAGCGTCCGTCGAAGTGCCGCGAGTAGTTCTCGATCCCGTTGCAGAACCCGACCTCGCGGATCATCTCGAGGTCGTGACTGGTACGCATCCGCAGCCGCTGGGCCTCCAGCAGCTTGCCCCGCCCTTCGAGGTCGTCGAGCCGCTCCGCGAGCTCCGCCTCGATCGAGGCCGCGGCGCGTTTGAGGGTCTCGGGCGAGGAGACGTAGTGGGAGGCGGGGAACACGGCGGCCTCGGCGACCGGCTGGCCGACCTCACCGGTCAGCGGATCGACACGAACGATGCGGTCCACCTCGTCACCGAAGAACTCGATGCGCAGCGCGCGTTCGTCGTCGGCGGGGAAGACCTCGAGGGTGTCGCCGCGGACGCGGAACGTCCCACGCACGAGGTTGAGGTCGTTGCGCGAGTACTGCAGGTCGACCAGCTTGCGCAAGGATTTGTCGAGCCCGAGCTCCTCACCCTGCTTGAACCACACGATGTGGTCGGTGTACTCGTGCGGCGAGCCGAGCCCGTAGATGCAGGAGACGGAGGCGACCACGACCACGTCCCGGCGGGAGAGCAGGGCCATGGTCGCCCGGTGCCGCAACCGGTCGATCTCGTCGTTGATCGACGAGTCCTTCTCGATGTAGGTGTCCGAGGACGGAACGTAGGCCTCGGGCTGGTAGTAGTCGTAGTAGCTGACGAAGTACTCGACGGCGTTGTCCGGCAGGAAATCCCGGAACTCGTTGGCCAGCTGCGCCGCCAGCGTCTTGTTCGGCGCCATCACCAGGCACGGACGCTGGATGTTCTCCAGCACCTTCGCGGCGGTGAACGTCTTGCCCGTCCCGGTCGCGCCGAGGAGGGTCACGGCCCGTTCACCGGCGTCGAAGGCCTCCGCGATCCGGGCGATCGCGGTCGGCTGATCGCCGGAGGGCTCGAAGTCGCTGACGACGCGGAACCGCGCGGTCGTCCGGGTATCGGGCTGGAGGTCGCTGCTCATCCAGCCAGGGTAACGCTGGGGGGTGACGGCGGGTCGCGCCCGGGGCGCCCCCTCGGCCGCCTACTCCTGACCGGCCAGCCCGGCGGCGCGGCGCAGGTCCGCCAACAACCGGTCGGTCTGGGAGAACAGCGCCGCGCGGTCACCGTCGTTCTCCAGGACGTGGTCCGCGGCCGCGCGACGCGAGGCGTCGTCGGTCTGCGCACGGATGCGGGCGCGCACGTCGTGTTCGGGCAGCCCGCGCTGTCCGACCAGTCGCCGGACCCGCACCTCCTCGGGCGCGATCACCACCACGATCGTGTCGACCCGTTCGCGACCGGGGATCTCGAGCAGCAACGGGTGGTCGAGGACCGCCATCTCCTCCCCCGCGTCCGCCAGCGCCTGCAGGCGGGCGGTGACCCGCTCGGTGATCCGCGGGTGCATGATGGCGTCCAGGGCGGCCCGCTCGGTGTCGTCGGCGAACGCGAGCTCCGCCAGCGCCGGCCGGTCGAGCGCACCCTCGGGCGTCAGCACGCCGGGACCGAAGCGCTCCGCCAGTTCGTCCAGCGCCGGCTCGCCCGGCTCGACGACCTCGCGGGCGACGGCGTCGGCGTCCACCACCGGCAGGCCGTGCTCGGCGAGGCGCTCGGCGACGGTGGACTTGCCACTGCCGATACCGCCGGTGAGGCCGATCAGGTACATGCCGGGCTCCCTCGCTGCCGGGTGCCGCAGGCTACTGCGGGAGGCGGTGGTCGCGAGGGCCCCAAACGGCCGGCGTATGCGACAGGAAACCGTGTAGGATAGCTGCGCTTTCGAGGGGATGGAGAGCGCCGTGGCCGACTCGGTCATCGCACGGTCACGCCGTCACTGGCGCCCGGTGGTACTGCTCGGCCTGCTGGCCGTGTTCATCGTCGCCCAGGCCGGTGCCGCACCCGGCGGTCCGACCGACCCCGCCCATCTGCGGGACCTGGTGGGCAGCAGCGGGACGTGGGGCCCACCGCTGTTCATCGTCGGGTTCGCGCTGACCCACGCGATCGGCTTCCCGTCCCTGGTTCTGGTCCTGCTGGCCGCGACGATCTGGCCGTTGTGGCCGGCGACGGCGATCTCCTGGACCGGCGCGATGCTCGGGACCTCGCTCGCCTACGGGATCGCCGCGTGGGCCGGTCGCGACTGGGCCATGCAGCGCATCCCTGCGCGGCTGCACCACCTCGACCGGACGGTCGCCAACCGGGGACTGCTGACGGTGCTCGGCGTCCGGCTGTTGCTGCTGACCCCGGCGCCGGCGGACTGGCTGTGCGGCGTGGGCTCGATCCGGTACCGCGACTTCCTCGTCGCGACCAGTGTCGGACTCGTCCCGCCGACGGTCGTACTCACGACCCTGGGCGGCGGCGAGGTGACCCGGACCGCCCTGGTCGCTGCGGTCGCGGCCGGAACGGCGTTGTTCGCGGTCGTGGGCCTGCTCGAGGCCCGGCGTCGGGGACGCCCAGGCGCCCCTTGATCCCCGGACGCGTCGAGGGCCCCGGCCGGTCGGCGGGGCCCTCGAAGGAACCGGTGGTGCAACGGGGAGGTCAGCCCTCCTCGGAGGGCTCCTCGGTGCCATCACCGGCGGGCTCCTCGGTGCCCTCACCGGTCGAGGCCACGATCTCGCTGTCCTCGTCCGCGGCCTCACGCTTCTCGTCGACCTGCTCGGCGGCGGCCTCTTCGCCACCGGCCTCGACCTCGAGCTCCTCCGCGGAGGAGGCTTCGGCGGCCGGCTCGCCGGCGGTTCCCTGGTCGGTACCGGCCTCCTCCTCGGGGAGGTCGGCCTCGGCGAGCGCCATCTCCTCGGGGGTCGGCTCGGTGTCCCGCAGCAGACCCGCCTGGGCCAACGCGCCGGCCATGGTGCTGCCGCCACCCGACTCTTCGCCACCCGACGAGTACGCGGCCGCGACCGGGGGCGCCTCGTAGGGGTCCTGCTCGGTCGGTTCACCCTCGGCGTCGGGCTGCGCCTGCTTCAGCGAGAGGCTGATGCGGCGACGCACCGTGTCGATGTCGATGACCTTGACCTCGATCTTGTCGCCGACGTTGACGACCGCCTCGGGGACTTCGACGTGACGGTCCGCGAGCTCGGAGATGTGGACCAGGCCCTCGATGCCGTCGGCCACCTTGACGAAGGAGCCGAACGGCACGAGCTTGGTGACCTCACCGTCGACGACCTCGCCGACCTCGTGCTCACGGGCGAACTTCTGCCACGGGTCCTCCTGCGTGGACTTCAGCGACAGCGAGACCCGCTCGCGCTCGAGGTCCACGTCGAGCACCTCGACGTCCACCTGGTCGCCGACCTCGACGACCTCGGAGGGGTGGTCGATGTGCTGCCAGGAGAGCTCCGAGACGTGCACGAGCCCGTCGACGCCACCGAGGTCCACGAACGCACCGAAGTTGACGATGCTGGAGACCACACCGCGCCGGACCTCGCCCTTCTGCAGGGAGGTCAGGAACTCGTTGCGGAATTCGCTCTGGGTCTCCTCGAGGAACTTGCGGCGCGACAGCACGACGTTGTTGCGGTTCTTGTCGAGCTCGATGATCTTGCACTCGAGCGCCTCGCCCACATAGGGGTCGAGGTCGCGCACACGACGCATCTCGACCAGGGAGGCGGGCAGGAAGCCGCGCAGCCCGATGTCGAGGATGAGGCCACCCTTGACGACCTCGATGACGGTGCCCTGAACGGTCTTGTCATCGGTGTAGATCCGCTCGATGGTGCCCCAGGCGCGCTCGTACTGGGCGCGCTTCTTGGACAGGACGAGACGGCCCTCCTCGTCCTCCTTGTTCATCACCAGCGCTTCGACCACGTCGCCGATCTGGACGACCGTGTTCGGGTCGACGTCGAGCTTGATGGACAGCTCGCGGACGGGGATGACGCCCTCGGACTTCCAACCGATGTCGAGCAGCACCTCGTCGGGGTCGATCTTGACGACCACCCCTTCGATGAGCTGGCCCTCGTCCATCGAGCGCAGGGTGCCCTCCAGGGCGGCCTCGAACTCGTCGTCGGAGATGTCGTTCTCGACGATCTGGTCGCCGGTGGAGGTCATGCTGCCGCCCGGGTCGTCCATGACGACGAGGGGGTCGGAGGAGCCGGACGTCGCCGGCGTGTTCTGGGAGTCGGGGGTATCGGCCATCGGGGTCGGTTCTCTTCGGTCGGTGGTGTCGGTCAGGGACGCGGTGCCGCATCCGTGATGCGGTACCGCGGGTCGTCCGGTGAGGGCCGGGAGCTGGTCAGTTCCCGGACGGCATGCGGAAATCACCGCACGGTGACACCGGACGTCCGAAGAGGGTCGCAGTCGGCCGCCGCGGTGTCAACGTGCGCCGGCGCCCCCGGCGGCGTCCACAGGTGCGCCCGGAGCCGTTCGTCGAGCCGGCCCCGGGCCACGTAGCGTCCGATCCCTCCGCACGGCATGAGGGACGGGCCGGGTCTCCGGACCGGGACCGGGGCCGGAGACCCGGGGAGAACGAGGACACGGATGGACACGAACACACCGCGGAGCGACGATCTGATCGTCGGGGCCGACGGGTTCTCCCGGTGCTGGTGGTGCGGTGACGATCCGGTCTACGTCTCCTACCACGACCGGGAATGGGGGGTGCCGGTGCACGACGACCCACGGCTGTTCGAAAAGCTCGTGCTGGAGGGCTTCCAGGCAGGGCTGTCGTGGTCGACGATCCTGCACCGCCGCGAGGGTTTCCGGGCCGCCTTCGACGGCTTCGACCCGCACCGGGTGGCCGCGTACGGGGACACGGACGTCGCCCGCCTGCTCGGCGACCGGCGCATCATCCGCAACCGGGCGAAGATCGAGGCGGCCATCGCCAACGCCCGGGCCCATCTCGCCCTCCTCGACGAGGGCGACACCCTCGACCGCCTCGTGTGGAGTTTCGCTCCATCCCGCCGCCCCGCCCCGCGGACCCGTGCCGAGGTCCCCGCGACGACCCCCGAGTCGACCGCGCTCGCCCGTGAGCTCAAACGTCGGGGATGGCGGTTCGTCGGTCCGACGACCGCGTACGCCTTCATGCAGTCGATGGGCCTGCTCGACGACCACCTCGTGGGTTGTCACGCCCGCCGCGAACAACCCTGAGCAGGGCACCGCGGAGGTTTCTGAGCGGAGCGCACCGCGGCGGTTCGAAGTGCCCCGAGGGGGCGATCCCGGAGCCGACGAAGGCCACGCTACACTGAACGATGTCGGATAGGACGTGGCTCGAGGGGAGCACAGGGATGGGTCGACGAGGGTGGAAGATCGCGGCCACGGCCGGAGCGGGCATCGCGGCAGGCGCGGTCGCGCTGCATCGGGTCGACGCACGGTGGGCGACGACACCGAACCCGATCCGGCGCCACGAGCTCGTCCCGCCGGACGGCGAGCAGCTGACCGTGGAGACCGACGACGGCGCACAGCTCGCGGTGACCGTGGCCGGCAACGGGCCCGACGTGGTCCTGAGCCACTGCTGGACCGGGGGTCGCGAGGTCTGGTCCCCGGTCGCCCACCGCCTGGTGGCCCGCGGCCACCGGGTCGTGCTCTACGAGCAACGCGGTCACGGCTCCTCGACGGTGGGCACCGACGGGTTCACCATCCCTCGGCTCGGCGCCGACCTCCGCACGGTGCTCGAGAAGGTGGGTGCCCGTGACGCGGTGGTGGCCGGCCACTCCATGGGCGGCATGGCGGTGCAGGCGCTCGTCGCCCACCACCGACCCGCCCTGCCCGGGCGGGTCATCGGCCTGGTGCTGGTCGCCACGGCGGCGTCCGGTCTGAGTCAGGGCCGCCGGGACCGTCGACTGACGCGGGCGGTCGGCAGCCGCGCCGTGAACCGGGCGCTCAGCGGCCGGTTCGGGCACATCCTGGTGCGGGGCACCGTGGGGCGGTCGGTGTGCCGCGACCACCTCGTCACGACCCGTGACCTGTTCGTGGACTGTGCCCCAGAGACCCGTGCGGGCTGCCTCGGCGCGATCCAGACCCTCGACCTGCGCGACGGACTGGCCGGTCTCGACCTCCCGGTGGCCGTCACCGTCGGGACCCGGGACATCCTCACCCCGACGTCCCTGGCCCGGGAACTGGCCGACCTGCTGCCCCAGGCGGAACTCGAGGTCCACGAGGGGCTCGGTCACATGCTCCCGATCGAGGCACCCGACGAGATCGCCGACCTGATCACCGCGACGGGCGACGAGGACACGACGGCACGGCCCATCACCAGCTGACCCCCATCCGGCCGAGGGCCGAGGAGTAGGCAACATGCGAGGATTCCGGGACGACGTCGCCGTGGTCACCGGCGCGGGCTCCGGCATCGGCCGGGCCCTGGCACTGGACCTGGCCCGGGCGGGCGCCCGCGTCGAGGTCAGCGACATCGACGCCGGGGCGGCGGAGCGCACGGCGTCGGCGTGTCGCGACCTCGGCGCCTGGGCGAAGGCCTCGGCCCTGGACGTGTCCGACCACCGGGCCGTGGTCGAGCACGCCGAACGCGTCGACCACGAGCACGGCCGGGTCGACCTGGTGATCAACAACGCGGGCATCGCCCTGGCCGCCAACGTCGTCGAACAGGACGTCGGGGACGTGCTGGAGGTCCTCGACGTGAACCTCCGCGGCGTCGTGCACGGCACCCAGGCCTTCCTCCCGGCGCTGCAGCGGGCGCCCGCCGGCCGGCTGGTCAACCTCTCCAGCATGTTCGGGCTCGTCCCGGCGCCCTACAACAGCGCCTACGCGGCCAGCAAGTTCGCCGTACGCGGCTACACCGAGGCCCTGGCCATGGACCTCGACATCGTGGGATCCCCGGTGACGGTGACCTGCGTCCACCCCGGCGGTGTCGACACCTCCATCGCCGACAACGCCCGGACCGCTCCGGGCAACGAAGACCTGGTCGAGGGCTTCAAGCAGCTGCTGCGCATGCCGCCCGAGCGGGCGTCGCGGATCATCCTGCGCGCCGTGGCCCGTGGGCAGCGGCGGGTGCTGGTCGGTCGTGACGCCTGGGTCATGCATGTGGCCAACATGGTTCTCGGGCACCGCTTCCAGCGGCTCCTCGCCGCGGGGGCGCGCCGGGGCGCGGCGAACCTCCGGGCACCGGCGGCCACGGACTGACCGTCACCGCCGACGTGCCGGCTCCGGGCCCCGGAGCTCGGCGAGGTACCGTCTGGGCCCCCGAGCCGTCGTTCGCCGAGGAGGTGGCCGTGGTCCTGCGTCGCGTCCTGTCCCGGCTCCGTCCCGCGCCCGACGCACGACACGTCGGCACGCTGGAGAAGGTGCCCGACAGCCACCCCAAGACGGGCCTGTTCACCGAACCGGTCCGGATCGCCGACCTCCGGGCCAGGGATCCCGAGGATCTCGGCGACGGCCGACGCCGGGTGACGTTCCAGGCGACCGTGCGCGACGCGGAGGACCGCCGCTGCCCCGACCTCTCCGTGGAGGCGGAGGTCACGGGCCCGGAGCGCACGGGCGGCGGCCAGAGCACCACGGACCTCATGGGGTCGGTGAAGGTCCGCATGGAGGGGCCGCCCGGCACCTACCGGGTGCGGATCGTCGACGTCGCCGCGGGCGGTCTGGCGTGGGACACGACGGCCGGCCCCGACGAGTACGAGACCACCGTGGAGTGACGAGGCGGCGCGCGCGTCGGGCGGGCCGTTCGGAGGTGACCCGTGGACATCGTCAACCGACTCGGAACGAGCGGTCCCGACCTCACGGTGGTACTGATCGCCGGCCTGGCGATCTACCTGTGGGTCATCGCCTCCTCACGCCTGGTCGGCCTGCGCAGCTTCGCCAAGATGTCGGCGTTCGACTTCGCCATGACGGTCGCCATCGGGTCGATCATCGCGGCCACCGCCACCGGCACCGCACCGCTGGCCGACGGCGCGGCCGCCGTCGCGGTGCTGTTCTTCGGCCAGTACCTCGTCGCCCGGCTCCGTCGCCGCGGCATCCTCAACCGCGCGGTGGACAACACCCCGCTGTTGCTGTTCTACCGGGGGGACTTTCTCGAGGACCACCTGCGTCGGGCCCGCGTCACCCGTGCCGATGTCCGCGCAAAGCTGCGTGAAGCCAACGTGCTGCAGTTCGACCAGGTCGACGCCGTCGTCTTCGAGACCACCGGCGACGTCTCGGTGCTGCACGGCGACGGGCCGTTCGATCCACGGCTCCTCGAGGGCGTCGACTGTGGCCCGGTCGACCCCGGCACACAGGTGGCGTGAGGCCGACCGGTCACTCGGTGGGCGGGACGGACCCCGCCGGGCGGCCCAGGCGTCGCAGCGCCTCCGCGGCGGCGATCGCGGTGGCGCCCAGCGTCGCAGCGCCGGCACCGGTCACCGGCAACTCGCGGTCCGGGCCGGCCGCGCGGCGTTCGCCGGAGGCCGGGACGGCGGTCGCCGGCCCTGACGCCTCGCCCTGGCCGGGGTCTGTCCCCTCCGACCGGTCCGGCTGCGCCGGGGGCTCGGCGTCGGGCGGCCCGGCCTCCTGCTCTTCGTCCTCGATGCGCGGGCCGAGTGGTCCCTCGGCCGGGCTCACCGCGTTCGTGCCCACGTCGACCTTCCACGCCTGGCCGTGGACGACGTGGGCACCGGGATCGTGCTGGGGTCGGTCCGGGATCTCCTCGGACCGCAGGTACCACCAGTCCATGTGGACCCGCTCGCCGGAGACGTCGACGATCGAGAAGCCGTGGGAGTCGAACTCGATCATCTTGATGTGGCGGTTGTTGCCCTTGAAGGATTCCTCGACGGCGATCGACGTCGTGCGGGGCGGTGATCCGGTGATCTCGTCGAGATTGTCGGAGGTGACCGACGTGCCGACCAGTTCGGCGGCCACGGACGGGCTCGTCGGATACGACCCGGGGTCGAGGGGGACGTCGCACGCCCACGAGGAGTGGATGTCGCCGGTGAAGAAGACGGTGTTGTCGATACCGTTGTCGGCGAGGTGCTCGAGGATCTCCTGGCGCGCGGCGCGGTAGCCATCCCACTGATCCTTGTTCCACCCCGCGCCCTGGCGTGGCAGCACCCCGGTCATGTCCATGATCTGGCCGGTGAGTTCGTCGGGCAGCGGCGGGAACAGCACCGGAGTGATCATCTGCGGGTTGCCGATCAACTGCCAGGTCGCCCCCGAGTTCGACAGTCCCTCCTTGAACCAGGCCTTCTGTTCGGCACCCAGCATGGTGCGGTCCGGGTCGTCCACCTCCGGGTCCGGGCGGGGGTCGGCCGCACCCGGGTCGAACTCGTCGGTGCCCACCTGTTCGCTGCGGTAGCTGCGGCTGTCGATCATGTGCAGGGTCGCCAGACCACCGAGCTCGAAGCGACGGTAGAGCCGCCGGGGGTCTGCCGTGTGCTCGCGGATGGGCAACCACTCGAAGTAGGCCTGGGTCGCCGCGGCGACGCGCTCCTCGAAGGGGCCCTGGGTCTCCTCGTCGTGGTTGAAGGCCCCGCCCTTCCAGTTGTCGTCCGCCACCTCGTGGTCGTCCCACATCATGATGAACGGGTGCGCGGCGTGCACGGCCCGCAGATCGGGATCCTCGCGGTAGCAGGCGTAGCGCTGGCGGTACTCGTCGAGGGTGACGATGTCGGCGTCCGGCTCGTGCTCGCGGCCGATCTCCGGGCCGGCGCCGTAGTAGCCGACCTCGTACTCGTAGATGTAGTCGCCGACGTGGAGCACGAAGTCGAGGTCGTCGCGCTCCGCGATCCCGCGGTACCCGGCGAAATAGCCCCCCTCGAAGTTGCTGCACGAAACCAGCGCGAACCGCAGGTCCCCGGGCGTGGCGTCTGCCGCGGGCCCGGTCCGGGTCGTACCGACCACGGAGCGCTGGCCGTCGTATTCGAAGGCGTAGTAGTAGGTACGAGCGGGCTCGAGCCGGTCGACGTCGACCTTGACGGTGTGGTCGCGTCCCGGGCCGGTGCGCGCCGTTCCCCGACGTACGACCGAGCGAAGCTCCGGGTCACGGGCGACGGTCCAGCGCACCGTGACCGTCCCGCCGGCCCCGCTCCCGGGCGTGGCCTCGGCGGACGGGGTGAGACGGGTCCACAGCATCACCCGGTCCGCGAGCGGATCGCCGGAGGCGACCCCGTGGGCGAACGGTGGGTCGAGCGGCTCGGCACGAGCCGGGCGCACCCAGCCGGTGGCGGAGTAGGCCAGGGCGGCGCCGGCCGACACACCGGCCAGGCGCAGGAACGTGCGACGGTCGAGTGGTTCGGGCATGGAGGGAACCTCGGGAGCGACAGCGGAGGGGTGTCACCGGAAGAACGATCGCCCGACGCGATCGTGACGACGCCACGGTCGACGATTAGCGCCGGGAAGGCTCGACCGGGCCCGGCGGCCGGAGCCAAGCGGCGGGCGAAACGGCGGCGTGCGGCGACGCAGGCCCCGTGCGCACTGGGACCGCCGATCGTCGCGTCGTCCGGAACGGTCACGGTGGTCCCCTAGACTCCTTCCCGGGTCCGGGGGAGCACGCGGGAGATTCACGCGCGAGACACCACACATCCCGACAGGAGTTCTCTACCGGATGAACGATCTCTACATCGACGGCGCCTGGCGCGGGGCCCGCAGCGGCGCCACCCGCGAGATCATCGACCCGCTCGACCAGCGTGTGGTGCGCACGGTCGCCGAAGCGGACGTGGACGACGTGCGGGAGGCCATCGCCGCCGCCCGTCGGGCCTTCGACGAGACGGACTGGCCCCGACGACCCGGCGCCGAGCGCGGCCGACTGCTCGGACGGTTGGCCGACGCGATCGAGGCCGACCGCGAACGGCTGGCCGGACTCGAGACCGACGACACCGGCAAGACGCTCGTCGAGAGCCGCATGGACATGGACGACATCGCCGGGGTCGTGCGCTACTACGCCGGCCTGGCCGACAAGGAGGGCGGCGAAGTCGTCGATGCCCCGATGGCCGGCCTGCGCTCCGTGGTGCACCGCGAACCCGTCGGGGTGTGCGGGCAGATCTCGCCCTGGAACTATCCGCTGCTGCAGGCCTCCTGGAAGCTCGCCCCGGCCCTGGCAGCCGGCAACACCATCGTGGTCAAGCCCGCCGAACTGACACCGTTGACGACCATCCGGGTCTTCGAACTCATGGAGGAGGTCGGCTTCCCGGACGGGGTCGCGAATCTCGTGCTCGGCGCCGGGGTCCCCGTGGGTGCGGAGCTGGCCAGCCACCCCGACGTCGACCTCATCTCCTTCACGGGCGGGATCGAGACCGGCCAGCAGGTCATGCGTAGCGCCGCGGACACCGTCAAGAACATCGCCCTGGAGCTCGGCGGGAAGAACCCCAACATCGTCTTCGCCGACGCGGACTTCGACCACGCGGTCGACTACGCCCTGCTCGCGGTCTTCCTCCACGCCGGGCAGGTCTGCTCCGCGGGGGCACGTCTGCTGGTCGAGGCCTCGATCCACGACGAGTTCGTCGACGCCGTGGTGGAGCGCACACAGCGGATCGTGCTGGGTGACGGCCGTGACCCCAAGACCGAGTCCGGACCGCTGATCTCCGCGGAACACCGCGCCAAGGTCGAGGCCCACGTCGCGCGCGCGATCGAGGACGGGGCGACGCTGCGCTGCGGCGGCCGCCGGCCGGAAGACCCCGCGCTGGCGGCGGGGTTCTTCTACGAGCCGACCGTGCTGACCGGCTGTCACCCGGGGATGGAGATCATTCAGCAGGAGGTCTTCGGGCCCGTCCTGACGGTGGAGGCCTTCGACGACGAGGCGCAGGCCGTCGAGCGCGCCAACGACACGATCTACGGCCTGGCGGGCGGCATCTTCACCACCGACCTGGTCAAGGCCGAGCGCGTGGCCGCGGACCTGCGGCTGGGGACCGTCTGGATCAACGACTTCCACCCCTATTTCCCCCAGGCGCCCTGGGGTGGCTACAAGCGCTCCGGCCTCGGCCGTGAGCTCGGCCGTCCGGGTCTGGAGGAGTACACGGAGACCAAACACGTGGCCACCAACCTCGCGCCGCAACGGTCGGGCTGGTTCGGCACCGGCCAGGGGGCCGGGGCATGAACGGGTCGGCCGGAGAGCCCAAGGTCGTCTGTGAGCACCTCTGGAAGGTCTTCGGACCCAACCCCGAAGCCATCGTCGACTCCCCCGAGGCGGACCTTCCCCGCGACGAGCTGATGGCGAAGTCGGGCAACGTCACCGCCGTTGCCGACGCCAGCTTCGAGGTCGCCGCCGGGGAGATCTTCGTCGTGATGGGCCTGTCGGGCAGCGGGAAGTCGACCCTCGTGCGGTGCCTGACCCGCCTGATCGAACCGACGGCCGGATCGATCCGGGTCGCGGGGACCGACGTCAGCGGCGCCGACGTGGAGGAGCTGCGGGAACTGCGTCGCCGGCGGGTGAGCATGGTCTTCCAGCACTTCGGGCTGCTCCCCAACCGCCGGGTACGCGACAACGTCTCCTACGGCCTCGAGATCGCCGGTGTCGGTCGCCGCGAACGCTACGAACGCGCCGAAGAGGTCATCGACCTCGTCGGCCTGCACGGCTTCGGTGACAGCTTCCCCGACGAGCTGTCGGGCGGGATGAAGCAGCGAGTCGGCCTCGCCCGCGCACTGGCCAGCGACCCGGAGGTGCTGCTGCTCGACGAACCGTTCAGCGCACTCGACCCGTTGATCCGCGCCGAGATGCAGACCGAGGTCGTGCGTCTGCAGAAGCAGATGGACCGGACCATGGTCTTCATCACCCACGATCTCCGGGAGGCGCTGCAGCTCGGCGACCGTATCGCCGTGATGCGCGACGGGCGCATCGTGCAGATCGGGACCGCGGCCCAGCTCCTCGACGAGCCGGCCGACGACTACATCCGTGACTTCACTGCCGACGTGCCCCGCGCACTCGTGCTCACCGCCGGGGACGTGGCGGAACCCCTCGACCCGCGGCGTGGCACCCCGGACCGCACGATCGACGCCCAGACCCTGCTCCGCGACTGCATCCCCGCGGTCGCCGACGGGGAGGGCCTCTGTGTCGTCGACGGCGAGGGCGAGTCACTGGGGTTCCTCGGCCGCGGCCGGGTCCTGGAGGCCATCCACGGAGGTCAGCCGGCACCGGAGGGGACCTGATGGGCGGTGCGACCGCTGCCGGCCGGGTGCCGGCCGGCCTCTCGCGTCTGCCCCATCCCAGCGTCCTGCTGGGGGCCGGCGCGTTGCTGGTGCTGGCCGTGGCCGTCGTCGCCTCGGGGTTCGCCACGGACTTCCCCGAGGCCTGGCGTGTACCGCTGGTGGACGCCGTGGACGATCTCGCCGACTGGACGATCCGCAACCGGCGCGAACACTGGCTGTTCCTCTTCGTCCTGCAGCCCATCACCACCGCCGTGCGGACCGCCTTGAACGAGACCAACGCCTGGCTCGAGATCCTGGGCTGGCCCGGGGTACTGCTCGTCACCGGCGTGGTGGCCTACGTCGCGGCCGGCTG
Organism: Nitriliruptoraceae bacterium; assembly: GCA_007130695.1. GTDB lineage: Bacteria > Actinomycetota > Nitriliruptoria > Nitriliruptorales > Nitriliruptoraceae > SKLC01. Next base: position 16,395 of record SLRZ01000144.1, on the reverse strand, counting down.
GCGTGTGGTGGGGGTCGCCCTGGGTTCCCTGATCGGTATCGGGCTCATCGGTGTCTGGGACCCGGCGATGCGGACGCTGTCGCTGATGACCGTGGCCGTGACCATCTCGCTGGTGGTGGGGGTGCCGCTCGGCATCCTCGCGGGCCGGCGCCCGGCGGTCGCCACCGTCCTGCGGCCTGTCCTCGACATCTTCCAGACCACGCCGGCCTACGTCTACCTGCTGCCACTGGCGCTGTTCTTCGCGATCGGCGACCCGGCCGCCGTCGTGGCCACCGTGATCTACGCGCTGCCCCCCGCGGTCCGCCTCACCGCCCTCGGCATCCAGCGGGTCCCCCCGGAGCGCCTGGAGGTGGGCGCGTCGCTGGGGACCACCCCGTGGCAGCAGTTGCGGACCATCCAGCTGCCCGCCGCGATGCCCTCCATCCGTGTGGGGATCAACCAGACCATCATGATGGCACTGGCCATGGTCGTCATCGGCTCACTGATCGGGGGGACCGGGCTGGGGCAGGGGGTGCTCCGGGGGCTGCAGCAGGTCAACGTGGGCCGCGCGCTCGAACCCGGGGTCGCGATCGTGCTGATCGCCGTCCTGCTCGACCGCATCACCTACGGCGCCGGCGCCCGGGGCCACCGCGCGCCCCGGGGCTGGCGATCCCCGGCCCTGATCGGTGGATCCTTCGCGGCCGCGGTGGCCCTCGGCATGACCGGCAGGGCGCCCGCCGACTTCCCCGGTGCGGGTCTGCTGTCCTTCGCGTCGGCGGCCAACTCGCTGCTTGCCACGGTGCAGAGCGCGATCCTGCCGGCGACCCGCGCCTTCAGCGACGTGCTGATCGTCTACGGCCTCGAGCCGCTACGCCAGGGGCTGCTCCTGTTTCCGTGGTGGCTGCTCGCTGCGGTGGTCGCCGTGCTCGCCTGGCGTCTGGTCGGGCCCGGGCTGACCGTCTACGTCGTCGCCGCGTTCGTGGTCATCGGCGCCACGGGCATGTGGGCGGGCACCATGAACACCACGAGCCAGGTGGCCGTCGCCACGGCCCTCGCGGTGGCCATCGGCATTCCGCTCGGCATCTTCGCCGGCCTGTCCGACACCGTGGAACGCGGCCTACGCCCCGTGCTCGACACCCTGCAGACGCTGCCCGCCTTCGTCTACCTCATCCCCGTGGTCGCGCTGTTCCAGATCGGGCGGGTCCCGGGGGTCATCGCCACCGTCGTGTACGCGCTGCCGCCGGCGGTGCGGCTCACCAGCGCTGGTATCCGCAGCACCCCCTCGGATACGGTGGAGGCCGCCCGTTCCACGGGAGCGACGACCACGCAGCTGCTGCGCACCGTCCTGCTCCCCCACGCCAAGCCGCAGATCATGCTGGGGGTCAACCAGACGACGATGATGTCGTTGGCCAGCATCGTCATCGCGGGCCTCATCGGCGCCGGCGGGCTCGGGTTCCAGGCCGTGCTCGGCCTCACCCGCTCGGAGTACGGCATCGGCATCGTCGCCGGCCTCGCCATCGTCCTGCTCGGCATCGTGCTCGACCGGCTCACCCAGGCCTTCGGGAGCACCGACGAGACCACCCGGGCCACCGTCAAGACCGGCTGATCCCGGCCGGGCCCCTCAGACCCGCACGACCGCGCTCCACCGATGAAGAAAGGGAACTCACATGAGCTCCGTCTGGAAACTCTCGACCGCCACGCTGGCGCTCGGCCTCGCGCTGAGTGCCTGCGCTCCCGAGACCGGCGGCGACGATGCCGCGGACGACGGCGACAACGGCGAGACCGCTGACGCCTCCGGGGAGTCCGTCACGCTGGTCGCCAACCTGTGGCCCGGTTCCATGGCCAACGTGCAGGTCGCCGCGCGGGTGCTCGAGGACGAGCTCGGCGCCGACGTCGAGATCGTCGAGATCGACGAGAACGCGGCCTGGACCGGGCTCGACTCGGGCGAGTACGACGCGGTGCTCGAGCTGTGGGTCTCCGGTCACGAGGACAACTACGCGCAGTACGTCGAGGACATCGGCTCGGTCGAGGACATCGGCGAGCTCGGCTTCCAGGGCGAGATCGGGTGGTACGCCCCCGCCTACGTCCTCGAGGAGTACCCCGAGATGGAGACCTGGGAAGGCATCGAGGGCAACGAGGAGATCTTCGCGACCTCCGAGACCGGTGACGCCGGCCGCTTCCTCGCCGCCGACCCGTCGTTCGTCCAGCACGACGAGACCCTGATCGAGAACCTCGACCTGAACCTCGAGGTCGTGCAGTCCGGCTCGGAGTCCGCGCAGCTGGCCGAGGTGGAGACGGCGATCGAGCAGGAGGAGCCCATCCTCTTCTACTTCTACTCCCCCCACTGGATGCACGAGCGCTACGACCTCGAGCGCGTCGAACTCCCGGAGTACGAGGAGGGCTGTGAGGAGCCCGAGGACGAGCGCACCTGCGACTACCCCGAGGAGAGCATGCTCAAGATCGTCAACGCCGACCTGGCCGACAACGCCCCGGTCACCTACGAGTTCCTCCAGGACTTCCAGATGGAATCGGAGTGGCAGGACGAGATCACCCTGCTGATGGCCGACGAGGGCGAGGGCATGTCCCCCGAGGACGCCGCGGCCCAGTGGGTCGAGGAGAACGAGGACGCGTGGCAGGCCTGGCTGCCGTGAGCCACGGCTGACCGTCCGCACGAAGCGAGGGCCGTCGTTCCCCACATCGGGGCGGCGGCCCTCGTCGTGCCCGGCGGGCCGTGCCCAGCCAGCGCGCCGTGCTCAGCCCGCGTGGCGGTAGGTGGGCACGTCGGAGGCCGGCAGGGGCGTGTTGCCGAGGATGAGGTCGGCGGCCTTCTCCGCGATCATCATCACCGGGGCGTAGATGTTGCCGTTGGTGACCACGGGCATCACCGAGGCGTCCACGACCCGCAGCCCCTGCACCCCGTGGACCCGCATCGTCTCCGGGTCCACGACCGACATGTCGTCGGTGCCCATCCTGGCGGTGCAGGACGGGTGGTAGGCGGTCTCGCCGTCCCTGGCGACCCAGTCGAGGATCTCCTCGTCGGTCTGCACCCCGGGCCCCGGCTCGAGCTCGCCGTCGTTGTACTCGTCGAAGGCCGGCTGGCCCAGGATCGTGCGGGCCGCCCGGACGCACTCCACCCACTCACGCCGGTCACGTTCGGTGGAGAGATAGTTGAACCGCAGCTTCGGGTAGTCCCGGGGGTCGCGCGAGGTGATCTTCACCGAACCGCGCACGTCGGAGAACATGGGCCCGATGTGGACCTGGTAGCCGTGGCCACCCGCCGGTGAGGTGCCGTCGTAGCGGATCGCGATCGGCAGGAAGTGGAACATGAGGTTCGGGCGGTCGACCTCGTCGTTGGTGCGCACGAACCCGCCCGCCTCGAAGTGGTTGGTCGCGCCCGGACCGCTGCGCAGGAACAGCCACTGGGCCCCGATGATCGGCTTCCGCCACCAGGCCAGCTGCGGCTGGAGCGACACCGGCTTCTTCGCGGCGTGCTGGACGTAGACCTCGAGGTGGTCCTGGAGGTTCTCCCCCACCCCGGGAAGGTGCTGCACCGGCCGGATACCGAGCGCCGAGAGTTCGTCCGCGTCACCGATACCGGACAGCTGCAGCAGTTGCGGGGTGTTGATCGCCCCGCCGCACAGGATGATCTCGGCCCCGTGAGCCCGCCGCAGCCGGCCGCGGTGGATGTAGTCGACCGCCCGCGCCCGCTTGGACTCGTCGAAGACGACGCGGGCCGCGTGGGCCCGGGTCGTCACCGTCAGGTTCGGCCGGTCCATCACCGGGTGCAGGTAGGCGCGGGCGGCACTGAGCCGCCGGCCCCGGTGGACGTTGCGGTCGAAGCGGGCGAAGCCCTCCTGGCGGTATCCGTTGACGTCGTCGGTCAGGGGATGGCCGGCCTGCTGTGCCGCCTCGAGGAAGGCGTCGAAGAGCGGGTTGGCCGCCTCACCCCGCTCGAGGACGAGGGGGCCGTCACCACCCCGCCACTCGTCCTCGCCGGCCAGACAGGTTTCCATGCGCTTGAAGTACGGCAGGCAGTGGGCGTAGTCCCAAGCCCCCATCCCGGGCTCCTCGGCCCAGTGGTCGTAGTCCAGCGGGTTGCCCCGTTGGAAGATCATGCCGTTGATGCTCGACGATCCCCCCAGCACCTTTCCACGTCCGTGGAACACCCGCCGGCCGTGCATGTTCGGCTCGGGCTCCGACTCGTAGCACCAGTCGTAGAAACGGCTGCCGATCGGATAGGTCAGCGCCGCCGGCATGTGGATGAACACGTCCCACTTCCAGTCGCGCCGACCGGCCTCGAGCACCAGCACCTCGTTGGAGGGGTCCGCACTGAGGCGGTTGGCCAGGGCGCTGCCGGCGGACCCGCCGCCGACGATGACGTAGTCGTACGTTTTCTCGGTCATGGGGGCATCCGGTCGTCGTGCGGCGTCGAATACGACGGGAGGTGTTCCGGCCTCTGCGAGGAGCGCTGTCCGTCCAGCGACCGTACCGTTCCGCTCCCCCGGCCGGTACGGCACGAAATGCCGTCCGCACGAGAGAAGGCCGACCGATGCGAGACGCCCTGACCCCAGCGGCCAGACGTGCGATCGACGCCGCCCTGGAGGCCACCGTCGTGCTGTCCTTCAGCCGCGTCGGCTACGAGGTCCGCCGGCGCACCGATCGCTGGACGCCGCTCGGGGAGCTCGACGGGCGGGGACGCACCGTGGTGGTCACGGGTGCGAACTCCGGCCTGGGGCTGGCCGCGGCCAAAGCGCTCGCCCGTTCGGGCGCCCACGTGGTCGCCGTGGTGCGCAGCGAGGAGAAGGGGCGCGCCACCCTGGCCGAGGTGGAGGCGACCAGTACCGCCGAGGTGGCGGCGACCTACGAGGTGGCCGACCTCGCCGACCTCGCCAGCGTGCGCCGTCTCGCCGACCGGCTGGCCGAACGGTCCCGCATCGACGCGCTGATCCACAACGCCGGCGCCATGTTCCCGGAGCGCGCGTTGACCGTCGACGGGCTCGAACGCACCTATCAGGTGCACGTGGCCGCGCCCTTCCTGCTCACCAGCCTCCTGCTCGCCCGTCTCGAGGACAGCGCGCCGTCCCGGGTGATCACGGTCACCTCCGGCGGGATGTACGCCGAACGCCTCGATGCGGACCGGGTCGACTCGCCCGACCGCTACTCCCCCACCCTGGCCTACGCCCGGGCCAAGCGCGCCCAAGTGGCGCTCACCGGCGAGTGGGCGAGGAGGGCGGGTCACCTCGGCATCACGTTCGACGTGGTCCATCCGGGTTGGGCTGACACCCCGGGTGTCGTCGCCAGCCTGCCCGGGTTCCACCGCCTGACCTCACCGATCCTCCGTGACCCGGTGGAGGGCGCCGACAGCGTCGTGTGGCTCGCGCTCGGGGACCTCTGTGAGCGCGGCGACGGGAGGCTGTGGCACGACCGCCGCCCCCGCGGGGCCCACCGCCTGCCCTGGACCCGCACGCCACCCACCGAGCCCGCGCGACTGTGGCGTCGCCTCGTGTCCGACGTGGGGTTCGATCCCGGCTCGGAGGCCGGCCTTGCACTCGACCCTTAGGCGGACAGGTCGTGGAGGAGGTAGGCCCGGACCGGCTCGGTCCTGCCCTTGACCTCGAGCGGCGGAAGCGGCTCGACGACTGCGCCGGCCGGAAGCCCGTCGAGGGTTCCCTGGCCGATGAGGACCTGACCGACCGGTGCCTGCGACTCGAGTCGGGCCGCGAGGTTCACCGTGTCGCCGATGACGTCGTGCTTGCGATGGCCGCGGTCACCGAGGACGCCCGCAGCGACCTCGCCGCTGTTGACCCCGACGCGGAACCGCGGCCAGCCCGGGTGCGCGTCGGTGATCTCCGCTGCCTCCGCCTGGAACGCGAGCGCCGCACGGGCGGCGAGGTGCGCGTGATCGGGCTGATCGCCCTGCTTGTTGAACACCACCATGACCGCGTCACCGATCAACTGGTGGACCTCCCCTTTCAGCTTGCGCATCAGCGGGACGAGCCGGGAGAAGTACGTCCGGAGCATCTCCTGGACCTCCGCGGGGTCGGTCCGCTCGGAGTAGGTCGTGAATCCCTGCAAATCCGCGAACAGGATGCTGGCCTCCGTGGTTCCCGCCAGCGTCTGCTCGAGGTACAGGGCGCTGAAGCGCTCCTCGTGCCACTCCTGCCTGGCGGCTGCGGCGATCAACCCGAAGGCGGCGAGCATGAGGACGTGCCACTCCCACCAGGAGATTCGCCAGTTGGCCGCGAAGGCGATGACGATCATGGCCACGGCGAGCAGCGCGAACGCCACGGCCACCGCGAAGACGAATCGCACGGGCCGGCGCCGGTACAGCCGGAGGTAGCCCACCGACCCGACGCCGTATCCGGCGACCCCCACGGCAGCGAGCGCGAGCTGCCAGCCGTCGAGGCGCTCCTGAGCGACGGGCGAGTCCAGCGGTGGCAACTCGGCGAGGGAGACCACGCCCCAGCCGACGATGACGGTGACCAGGGCACCGAGGATCGGTCGCGATCGACGCATGATGCGCCGGGAGGTCTCCGGTTGGAACTCGATGGCGGAGACCGCCACGAACACGCTGCCGAGGACCAGCCCAACCGGCGTGGCCAGCTCGAAGCCCGCATTCGGTCCCACCAGCACACCCGGTGTCGCGAGCCCGTGCAGGCCCAGGAAACCCGCACCCGTGATGAAGGCGAGGGAGATCACGAACAGCCGAGCGTCCTGTCGTCGGCGGGCCGCCACCGTCACGGCGTACCCCAGCGTGACGGCGATGGCAGCGGCGGCCACCACGAGCCAGAAGTGCGCGGGCTGGTTCTCCCAGCGCGCGTCGAGCTCCGGCCGTAGCCGCAGGACCACCAGCAGGGCCAGCGGCGCCGTCACGAAGACGAGCGCGCCGCCGATGGCGCGAGCGCCCGGCCACTCGTGGAGTTCGTCCCCCTCGACGTTCGGCATCAGCGCGAACTTCCTCACCTCGAAAGGCCCCGGTGACGACCCTAGCCGCGGGCCCACGGCGAGCCGACCCCTTCGACCCAAGGGCCCCTTCCCCTCCGTGACGGCCTTGCGTAAAGTGTCCATCAGGGGTAGGAGGCGTCGGCGGCACGGACGGTCGGGAGGGGCTGACCGGGTCACCGAACGAAGTGTCTCCGGCCCTCGCCGTCTGGCGGGAGGGGCACGAACATGCCCGAACCACACCATCTCGCAGCGTTGCTGCAGGAGGTGCCGCTGTTCGCGGACCTCGATCAGGAACTGTGTGCCGCAGTGGCCACCGAGTGCGCGGTCGTCTCGGTACCCGCCGGTGAATGGCTCTACCGGCAGGGCGAGGTCGGCGCCGAACTGCACGTCGTGCTGTCGGGCCGCCTCGAGGTCGTCGCCGAGGAGCCCGCACCCCCGCGGGTGGTCAACGTGATACGTGGGGGTGACTCCCTGGGTGAGCTCGCCCTGCTGACGGGCGAGCCGCGAGCGGTGTCGGTGCGCGCGTTGCGGGACACCGAGCTCTTGACGATCACGCAGGGTCGATTCCAGGAGCTGTTCGCCGATCCACGTTTCGCCGTGGCGCTCACGGCCTCACTCGCGCGGGCGATGCAGGCGGGGGCGCGCTTCCGCCCGCCGCGGTCCCGCCGGACCGTCCTGACGCTCCAACCGATGGGCGACGTGCCGATCGATCGTCTCGCGGAACAGTTCATCGACCACCTCGAGCGCACCCGCCGGGTCGCCCGCCTGCGTCGACCGCAATCGGTCGACGACCCCGTCACGAACGGTCAACTGCTCGACCGGCTCGAGTCCGAGCACGACCACGTCGTCCTCGTGGCGCCATCCCCGGACGAGGCCGACGACCTCGGGGCGTGGGGGCGGTTCTGTCTCCGCCAGGCCGACCGGGTGGTCGTCGTCGTCCCCTCCGGGACGCCAGCGCCGTCCGCGACGGCGGAGGAGCGCTTCCGGGGCGCCGATCTCGTCGTCGTCGGCGACCGGCCGAGTGCCACCGACCTCGCCGACTGGTTCGACGTCGTCGGAATCCGGGCCTCGCACTGGGTACCGACGAACGATGGCTTCGACCGTGCCGTAGCGCGGCTGGCGCGGCGGGTCACCGGGCAGTCGATCGGGTTGGTGATGTCGGGCGGAGGGGCACGGGGTCTCGCCCACATCGGCGTGGTGCAGGCGCTCGAGGAGGCCGGGCTCACCATCGACCGGTACGGCGGCACCAGCATGGGGTCGGCCGTCAGCGCCATGTTCGCCACCGGACGGGACGTCGAGTCGGTCACCGATGTCGCCCGCCGGGCGCTGGTCGAGCGCAACCCCTTCTTCGACTACACGGTGCCACGGTTCTCGCTCGTCCGTGGCCGCCGGAGCCATGCGATGCTGCAGCAGGTCTTCGGGTCGTTGTGCGCCGAGGAACTGCCGCTCGACTGGTACGCGGTCAGCGCGGAGATGCTCAGCGCCGGGACCACCGTCCATCGACGCGGCCCGGTCGCCGACGCGGTGATGGCCAGCGTCTCCCTGCCCGGCATCGTGCCGCCCCATGCAGGAAACGGCCGACTCCTCATCGACGGCGGCGTGCTCAACAACCTGCCGACGGATGTCATGGCCGACGCCGACGAGGGGCCCGTGCTCGCCGTGGACGTCATGAGCCAGTGGGGCGAGCAGTGGCGGGAGCAGAACGATCCCGACGAGTGGCAGCGGTCGATGTGGCGGCGGATGGGGTGGCCGGAGCCACTGCCGACCATCGTGGAGACGATCATGGCCGCCTCGGTCATCGGCAGCCGCCAGAACACCGAACGTCAGCGGGCGCGGGCCGCCCTGACGATCGTCCCCGACCTGACCGGCTTCGCCCTCTTCGACTTCGAGAAGATGGATGACCTCGTGCGGGCGGGTCGTGATGCCACGCACGCGGCGCTCGACGCCGATCCGGAGGTGGTGGACCGACTGCGGCGATGGCCGATGGCCGATGCTGCGACCGTCTGACACGAGCCGTTCAGGCCCCGAACGCGGCGACGGGACGGAAACGACCGATCAGCCGCTCGGGTAGTTCTCGCTGGCTACGCCCGCGCCGAACGATCCCCGCCCCCACGGGTGACGGCCTCGGCCCCGTCCGTGAGGCAGTGTCCTGGGGCCCGCTCGCCGTGTGCGCTGTCACGGTTGCGTGACCGGACCGTGACAACAGGGAGTAGCGCCATGACTGCGCAAACCGATATGGGAGACACCTTCCAGAACGCCCTCGCCCAGGTGGTGGAGTTCGTCCCGCGATTCCTGGCGTTCCTCGCGATTCTCGTGATCGGCTGGTTCGTCGCGAAGGCGATCGCGAGGGTGGTCGACCGACTTCTCGAACGCCTTGGCCTCGACCGTGCGGTCGAGCGCGGCGGCATCGGTCGGGTCCTCGCCCCGACCGAGTACGACGCCAGCACCATCCTGTCCAAGATCGTCTTCTACACGCTGCTGCTGTTCATCCTCCAGTTGGCGTTCGGCATCTTCGGCCCGAACCCCATCAGCGAACTGCTCTTCGGCGTCATCGCCTTCCTGCCGCAACTGTTCGTGGCGATCCTCATCATCGTGGTGGCGGCAGCGATCGCGTCCGCTGTCCGTGACATCGTCGCGGCGAGCCTCAGCGGTCTGAGCTACGGACGTGCCGTGGCGAGCGTGGCCGCGGGCTCGATCCTGGTGGTCGGTGCGTTCGCCGCACTGAGTCAGGTCAACATCGCCCCGGCCATCGTCAACGCCCTCTTCTACGCCCTCCTCGCGGTCATCGCCGGATCGCTGATCGTGGCGGTCGGCGGGGGCGGCATCCAGCCCATGCGTAGCCGATGGGAGAAGGCGCTCGACCGCCTGGAGGACGAGGCACCGAAAATCAAGCATGCGACCCAGGACGAGGACTACGACGGGCTCTCGCGCGAGGATCTCGACGAACTCGCTCGCGACCGCGACCTGGAGGGCCGCTCGACCATGAGCAAGGACGAACTGGCCGCCGCACTGCGCCACGACGACCGGACCCGTGAACTGCGCCAGCGTCCGCCGAGTGAGCCGCTGAACGCGCCGACCACCAGCTACGAACAGCTCACCCACGACGAGCTGATGGAGGTCGCCCGCGAGCGGGACCTCGAGGGCCGTTCCCAGCTGTCGAAGGAGGAGCTCGTGGACGCACTGCGTCACGATGACCGGACCCACGAGCTGCGCCGCGGCTGACGGGATCGCATGCGAGGGGCCGCCCGACATCTCGCTCGGGCGGCCCCTTCACGATGTCCGCGGGCTCCTGACCAGCGGCGGCTGACCTTCTTGCTCAGGTCGCCGAGCGGATGGCCTCGACGAGCTCGTCCTTCTTCATGTTGGACCGGCCGTCGATGTCCAGTTCGGTCGCCCGGGCACGCAGCTGCTCGACGGTGCGGTCATCGAGCGGGCCGGTTCCGGTGTCTGGGTCCGTGCCGGTCTTCGCCGCGGTCGAGCTGGCCGCCTCACCGGTGGCCTTGGCCGCCTTGCCGGCGCTGGTCGCGGCGCCCTTGGCCTGGCTCGCTGCACCCCGGGAACGCTCGCTCGTCTCCTCGGCGGCATCCTTCGCGGCGGCCTTGCCCTGACCGGCGGTCGTCTTCGCGGCCGTCTTGGCCTGCTCGCCCGTCTCCTTGGCGACGGACTTGCCCTTCTCCGCGGTGTCCTTGGCGGTGGCGCCGGCCTGGTTGGCGGTGGTCTTCGCGCCGGTCTTGGTCTGCTCGACGGTCTGGGTGGTCGCCGCCTCGCCCTGGCCGGCGACGGTCTCCGCCGCCTCACGGACCTTCTTCGCGGCGCCGGCGGCCTCCGAGCCCACACGGGTCGCCGCCCCCTTGGCCTGGGAGGTCGCCTGTCGGGTCTGCTGGCGGGCCTCCTGGACCTTGGGGTCCTGCTTCGCCTTGCCCGTGATCTTGCGCCCGCGGTCGGCGAGCTCCGAGTAGCCCTGCAGGAGTGTTGTTCCGATCTGGCCCGCGGCCGAGGTCACCAGCTGGGGGGCCCGGCGCAGCGCCTCGGGCAGCTCCGAGGACGTCGACCCGAGCGAACGGACGCCGGCGACCGTGGCGTCGCCGAGTCCGAGGACCGCGTAGCCGGCGTCCTTCAGACGTGCCTGTGCGCTGGCGCGCGCCTCATCGGCGGCTGCGCCCGCGCGTTCGGCGCCGGCTTGGGCCTCTTCCTGGGCCACGTCGACGACCTTCTCGGCCTGTTTCCTGGCGCGGTTCGCGGGGTTGCGGCTCTTGGTGGCGCTCACGAGGGACCTCCGTGTGGTTTTCGGGCAGGGGTAAGGGGTGTTGACCCAGGGGTACCCCGTCCGGCCCGACCCCACCATGATCGGACGGCCGGTCCGCATCACGACCTCCCGCAGCGGCACCACGACGTCAGAGCCCACACCGTTTGCTGCCACCGTCATCCCGGCAGCCCGGACAGGGGCGCGGGAGTCGAGGTGAGCAGGTGCTTCTCGACGAACGGGGAGGTCATCGCACGGAGCAACGCGCTGTAGTTCGGGGTGAAGCGGAGCTCGGCACCGATCGGCAACCGCTCGGGCGCGGTGACCACCAGGTGGTCGCTGCTCGCCCCCAAGATGCGAACGCCGGGCGGCGGCTGCAGACCGAGCGGATCCACGTCCTGTTCGCCGACCGCGAGGATGGCCTGCGCCACCAGCCCCGTGTCGGTCGCCTCACCGGGTGCGCCGAATGCTGCCTGGGCGAGACGCCCCCAGGGCAGGGACGGCTTGATCTTGGACTCGATCACCTCGGCGACCAGCACGATCGCGTCGGTGTGCAGCCCGCCGACCGGTCGTCGATGGAGCGGGTCGAGGCCGAGCAGCAGCGACTCACCGAGGCGAAGGTCGTTGACCCTGCCCACCGGTTCCTCACCCAGCGCCCAGCCGAGGTTGGCGGAGTTGCCACCCGAGACGAGGCCGAGGTCGACGCCGAAGTCCGCCTCGATGGAGGACGCGAGTCGGGACAGATCGGCCATCTTGGTGGCGTCCGGGACGACACCGCTGCGACAAGCGAGGTTCGTGCCGAGCCCCTCGAGCACGAGGTTCGGTAGCCGTAGCGTCGCCCGCACCGCGTCGGCGAGATCGGGGGGCAGGATGCCTTCGCGCAGGTCGCCGAGCTCGACCATCAGGACCACAGCGTGGGTGGTCCCCCGGGCGCCGGCGACGGCGGAGAGCCCCGCGACGATCTCGAGCTCGCTGTTGAAGCTCACATCCGCGCACCGCACGATCCGGTCGAGCTGATGGGCCATGGGCGAGCGGATCAGCGCCAGACGCGCCGGGAGGTCGGCTGCCCGGAGCCGTTCGAGGTTCTCGACCCGGGAGTCGCCGAGCATCCCTACCCCGGCCCCGACGAGTGCGCGGCCGAGCTCAGGGGATCCCAGGGCGGCCTTGGTGACCCCGGTGACGCCGATCCCCCGTCCGCGAAGTCGCGAGACGAGGGTGCTGGTGTTGTGCGCGACCTTGGTCAGATCGACCTCGAGTCGCGGGGCGCTCACGACCGTACGACGGTCAGCTTCCGTTCGAGCTGTGGGAAGGCGAGCCGCACCATCTCGACCAGCCGCTCCGGGGCGCGGGTGAGCGCATCGGTCGTGGGGATCGAGAGGCTGCCCTCGTAGAGCGCGATGGCGGTCGAGACCTCCGCATCGGTCATGCCTTCGTGGTTGAGGGTCAGCCCGATCACCCGGGTGTCCGCGAAGGTCTCGATGAGGTTGATCTCGCTCTGCGGCGTCGACCGGTCGAACCGGGGAAAGTCGCTGAACTGCGGCCGTGCCGGTGCGTGTTGGAGCACCACGCCCTGGGGTCGTGCGCCACGCAGGATGAAGCTGGAGCTCGAGTAGGCGGGGTGGCTCAGGGCGCTCTGCCCCTCGATGACGATCACGTCCGGATCCTCGGCCTCGAAGGCCTCGACCACGGCGGCTTCCACCTCGCCGGCGGCGAACTGGGCCGGGACGGCATCGAGGGCCAGGCCGTAGCGCGCGCCCTGCATCAGGCCGGTCTGCCCGGTCCCCACGAGGACGGCGTGGACGCCGCTGTCGTTCAGTGCACGGGTCAGGACGGTCGCCGTGGTGCGCTTGCCGATGGCACAGTCCGTACCCAGCACGGCGATACGCGGACAGGTGACGTCCATGACCTTCCCGCTGAAGGTCCGCAGATCCTCCTTCGCGCGGGGACGACGGATGTCGACGATCTCCACGTCGTGGCGCACACTCGCCGCGACGAACTCGGGATCCTCGCCGAGGAACTCGTGGAGGCCGTTGACGATGCTCAGGCCGTGCCCCATCGCCTCGAGGAGCACTCCACGTTCCTGCCGTGAGAGCATCCCGCTCGTCGGCGCGATGCCGAAGATGAGGAAGTCGGGGTGCCCTGCCGCGTGGCGCAACGCGTCGTCGAGGTCGCGTCGGATCGGGATCGCATTGGCGGCCCCGTCGAGAACGGTCCCGGCGTCGAGACCGGCCTGCTCGCTGTCGATCACGGCGAGGATCTCGTACTTCTCGCTGTGACGGACCAGTCCGTTGGCGGTCTTGCCGTCGATGAGCCCGAAGTTCGCCTCGCAGTACACCACGGCGGTCGGCCGGTACGTCGGTGCCACGGAAGCGGAGGAAAGGGCGTGGGACAGCGACATTCGAAACACCTCTGGCGTCGGGGCTCAGAGGGTGCGACGAAGAACGAGCCGGCCCATCGAAGGGCCGACACGAGAAGTCCCCGCTAAGACGGGCAAGTACCCCGACCCTACCACCAGTCACCGCTTCGCAGCGGGCGGCCGGGGCAGTTCACCGGGCAAAGCCGGAGGCCGACCTCGGCCACGCCACTACGGGTCGCCGTACGGGTGGGCGTTCCCGCGGGCTTCAGGTGATCTTCAGGAGCCGCCGGCACCGTGTCACCCCGGCTCCATACCGAAACGGGGATCGGCGGACGTGGGGGCCCTGCGCCCGGTTGCCGCCACAGGAGCGAGCTTTGGCCGACCAGGACCTCCGAGCCCCGTCCCCGGTGGTCGCACCGCGAACGCGCAACGAAGACACCTCGCGATGGTCGTCCACTGCCCCGGTCGCGGCCTCGGGGCGAACGCCGGAACGAGGTGGGCGCGAGGCGACGCCGCGGACCCTGGCCTGGGGCGGCACGGCGCTCCTGCTCGTGGTCCTGGTCGGCCTCGGCGTCTCGATGGCCGCCCAACAGGCGCAGAGCCGGGACGCGCTCTTGAGCCGCTTCGACCAACGGGCCGTCCTGGCCGCGGCCTTCATCGACGCCCAGCTGCAGACCGTCCCGGGGACACCGTCGGCGACGACCGAGGCGGTCGACGGCTTCCTGGCGACCGCGAGCCCCGTGCGGGACAGCTTCGCGTACCTCATCGATCGCGAAGGGCGGACACTGACGGGCGGAGGATCGGGGCCGACGCTCCGTGAGCTCGAGCCCGCCGCGGCCACGGTGTACGAGGCCACGCCCGTCGGCGTCTCGAACTACGACCGCGACGGCGAGACGTTCCACCTCGTCGCCGTCGCGGTCGGCGACCGCGACCTGACCCTGCTGGTGTCCGCCCCGCTCGTCGCGATCCTCGAGCCGATGACCGGCATGCCCACCGTCCTTCCCTGGACGGCGCTCGGTTTGACGGCACTGGCGGGAGGACTCGCGATCACGCTGCTGGTCCGGTCCGTGCGCCGCCGACTCGAGCTGCAGGCATCACACGTCGAACTCGAATCGCTCACCGCCGAGCTGCGCCGCTCCAACCGGGAACTCGAGGAGTTCGCCTATCTGGCGTCCCATGACCTGCAAGAGCCGCTCCGGAAGGTCGTGTCGTACAGCGAACTCCTCCGTCGTCGCTACCACGGTCAGTTGGATGACGACGCCGACGAGTTCATCGACTACGCCGTCGACGGCGCCCGGCGGATGCAGACGCTCGTGCAGGAGCTGCTGGCCTACTCCCGGGTGTCGCGGGGCGCGATCGATCCACGGCCCGTCGAACTCGACGACGTCGTCGCCCGCGCGCTTGCGATGCTCTCGGTCGCGATCTCCGAGACCGACGCGCTCATCCTGGTCGACCCGCTGCCACGGGTCCAGGGCGACGAGGAGCAGCTCGTGCTGCTCATGCAGAACCTGCTGAGCAACGCGCTGAAGTTCCACGGTGACGCCGCGCCGGCGATCCACGTCAGCGCGACGCGCGCGGGCGACGGTGTCCGCCTGCGGGTGCAGGACGAGGGCATCGGCATCCCATCGGTGTACGCACAGCAGGTGTTCGGGATCTTCCAGCGTCTCCAAGCGCGCAGCGCGTACGAGGGCACGGGGATCGGCCTGGCCATCTGTCAACGGGTCGCCGAGCGCCACGGTGGCTCGATCCGCGTGGTCCCCTCCCCACCCCCCGGCACGACCGTCGAGGTGACCCTGCCGGCGACGACGGAACCGGGATGACGTCCCGCACCCGCCCCGTGGTCATCCTCCTCGTGGAGGACGATCCCGGCGACGTCCGGCTCACCCGGGAGGCGCTGAAGGACGGCAAGCTGCGCAACGAACTCCACGCGGTCAGCGACGGTCCCTCCGCGCTGGCGTTCCTCCAGCGCGAGCCCCCCTTCGAGGACGTACCGCGACCGGATCTCATCTTCCTCGACCTGAACCTGCCCGGCATGCACGGCACCGAGGTGCTGGCGCGGATCAAGAGCGACGCGGATCTCGTGGCCATTCCGGTCACCGTGCTCACCACATCCGACGCGGACGAGGACATCACGCGCAGCTACCGCCTCCACGCCAACGCCTACGTCACCAAGCCGGTGGGGCTCGAGGAGTTCCTGGAGGTCGTACGCCAGCTCGACGAGTTCTGGATACAGATCGTTCGACTCCCGAGGGAATCATGACCCCGATGCGACCGATCCGGATCCTCCTCGTCGAGGACGACGACGGCGACGCACGCCTGGTCCGCGAGCTGCTGACCGATGCCGCGGGCTCCCGCTTCGAGCTCGACCGGGTCAGCTCCCTGGCGGAAGCCGTCGGTCGGTGCGCACGACGGCTGCCGGACGTGGTTCTGCTCGATCTCCAGCTGCCCGACGCGCGGGGACTGGCGGCCTTCGAGCACCTGCAGCGGCACGCCGAGGACGTGCCGCTGATCGTGCTCACGGGCCTGACCGACGAGGCAGCCGCCGAGTACGCGGTCGCCCACGGCGCGCAGGACTACCTGCTGAAGGGTGAGCTCGATCCCCGGACCCTGTGGCGCGCCATCCGCTACGCCCTCGACCGCTACCGCATCATCCGGGAGATGCGGGGGCTGCTCGCCGAGGCGAACAACGCCAAGGCCACCCTCGAGCACGCCACCGAGGTCAAGGACGAGTTCATCGCGGTCTCCTCCCACGAGCTGCGGACGCCGGTCACCCTCATCCGCGGTTTCTCGGAGGTCCTCCGCTCCCACTGGCACGAGCTCAGCGAGGAGGACCGCCGCCGGCAGGTGCACATCATCGCCGAGCACGCCGGCC
>SLRZ01000076.1 GCA_007130695.1 Nitriliruptoraceae bacterium | reverse complement strand
TCCCGTATGCGGCTGGGTTCTCGGCGCTCGGCTGGGCGGTCGGAGCCATTCTCGCGGCCATCGCCGCTCCCCGGACGGGGCAGGTCGCCCTTCTCCTGCCACTCGCCCTGCATCTCGTGGTGGCCGTCCTCGTCTTCCGCGTGGCCAGGTGGTCGGCCCTACAGACGTAGCCCAGAAGACACTGCGAAGCGTGCATAGATCGCGTCAGGTTGCCCCACAGAAGAGGTGGCGAAACCCTCGGGGATGAGGACGTGTTGGACAGGACTCTCAGAAGTAGACCTGGCGTACGGCCCTTCGCCTGAGAACACACCGCAAGGACCGGGGTCGACTGCCGCCGACTCCGGGGGTCCGCGAGCGGTTCGAAGTGCGCCGATAGAAGGGTTTGGAGACCGGGCAATAACGGCGGTTATTCGCCGTTCCCTGATGCGGTCCTTCGGGTGTGTTCTCAAGGACCGCACTACAGAAGGTGGGCTGAAGAGGCACGCGGGTAGCGCCTACGACACCTACAGGTCGCTCAGGAGTGGATTCGGCGTGTGCTCCTTCGCCTGCGAGGACCGTGGTCCACGGCGGTTGGCTTGTTGCGGTCGCGTTCACTCTGGGCCCTCTCGAGGTCTGGCGAGTGTGTCGAGGCCCTTTACGGGGACCGACGACCGACGTCCGCAACCGCGGTGCCGGTCTCCTGCGGGTCGAGCGCGAGGACTGTCGCAGGGTTGGTGACGAGCACCTGGTGGACGAGGGTCTCGCCCCCTGCGGCGGTGAGGCGGGGGACGAACCGTTGGCCCAGGTAGGCCATGCCGGGCAGTCCGCCGTAGCTGCGGAAGGAGGACCGTCGCGCCACGTCGCCGCCCAGGAGGAGACGGTCGCTTCCGCCCGTTTCGGCGACCGTGATGAGACAGTCGATCAGGACCGAGTCGGGCCAGTACTTGGCTCGACCGGGGCCGTCGTAGCCGAGGTAGGCGCCGGTGGTGCAGAGTTCGCGGTGCAGGCCGGGATCGGGGTTGCGGTCGGCGTGGGCGAGTACGACGCGGTCAGCCGGCACGCCGGCGGCTGTCAGCACCTCGAGGACCTCGAATCCCGCCGTGCCCATCTCGAGGTGGCACACGACCGCGACACCGCTGCGGTGCTGTGCCGACGCCGCAGACTCCAGTATCGACCGCTCGAAGGGTGAGATGTTCCAGTAGCCGACCCCGACCTTGATCACGCCGGCCCGCACGCCGGCGACCGGGGAGGACGGGCCCACGCCCGTCTCGTCGGCGTCGACGGCGTCCTCGATCTCGCGGACGAACCGGTCTGCCAGATCTTCCGGGTCGACTCGACGTAGCGGGTGATCCTGCGGGTAGTGCGCCTCCCGGTGTACGCCGGTGGCCATGATGACGTGGATGCCGGTGCGGCGGGAGATCTCCCGCACGGCACGGGGGTCGCGACCGAGGCCGATCGGGGTCAGCTCGACGAGCGCGTCGAAGCCGGAATCGCGCAGCAGCGCCGTCTCCTCCGCGGACCGATCGACGTCGTCGAGTTCGTCACCTGCCAGTAGTGGACTGACCTGTAGCAGGTGTTCGTGGTAGTCGGTGCGGCCGAGCTGCTCCGCTGGCAGGTCACCCAGCACGGTGCGTACGTGTCGGTTCACGAGCGCACCTCGGCGGCCTCGTCGCTCAAGCGGCGCAGGGTGTGCTCGTCGATGTCGATGTCGAACGTCTCCGCTACCACCGCGCTCCAGCCGTAGATGAAGTAGTTCCAGCCGTCTTCGACGTGAAGGTGGCGGGAGTCGGCTTGGGCGTGGGCGAGGTGCAACAGGTCGAGCTCGCCGCGGTAGTTCAGTTCCCAGACGAAGCCTCCCTCCGGGAAGAGGACGGCGCTGGTCACTGGGGCGCCTGGCGCGTCTTTGCCGAGTCCCGTCGCGTTGATGACGAGCGACCCGGGGCGTGCGGTGGCGACCAGTCGGTCGTTGGGTTCCGGGTCCTCGTTCGCGATGAACCGCACGGAGGCGTCTCCTCCAAGCTGTCCGAGCACGTGACGGCACCAGTCGAGGCGTCGGGGGTCGCGGTCGACGAGCACGAGCCGTGAGGGGCGATCGTCGGCGGGTTCCCGCACCATGAGGGTTGTGGCGATGGCCAAGCCCGCACCTCCGGCTCCGAGACACACCACCTCGGCGTCGGTGCGCTCGAAGTGACCGCGCGGCAGGAAGTCTTCCATGGCTTGCCCTGCGGTGACGGGATCCTTCGCGTGACCACGCAGTTGGCTGCCGCGCTTGGAGATGCAGGACACCTCGCCGAGTCGCTCGGCGTGGGGGTCGAGTTCGTCGAATAGGTCCGCTGTCGCCTCGAGCAGCCGCACCTTGTGGGTAGTGACGAGGGCTCCCCGATGCTTCGGGTCGTCGCGGATCTCTGTGACCACCTTGCGGTAGGCCTCGCTCGGGGCGTCGAGGGGGAGGTCGACAGGCTCGAATCGGACCTCCCCGAGGCCGAGAACCCGAGCCCAACGGGGGAATACGCGGTTGATCGAGGAGCGGGACGCCGTCACGCCGACGAATCCCAGCCGGTTGGCGGCAGCCGAGCTCCCCATCACGCGGGTCCGGCCGAGATGCTGAAGTTGACCTGATGGCGGGGTGCTGCATCGTCGACCACGACCCGGACGACCTCCTCCGCCGCCATCTTGCCCATGCGGTCGATTGCCTCGATCGTCTGCCCGGCGATGTGTGGGGTCACTACGACGTTAGGGGCATCGAGTAGCGGCGACGCAGCGTCGCCCTCTGCGCCGAGCACGTCCAGCCCGGCCCCGCCGACGCCTCCCGAGCGCAGTGCCTCCGCGAGCGCGCCTTCATCGATCAACCCGGCTCGTGCCGTGTTGATGACCACCGACCCTGGGGAC
>SLRZ01000217.1 GCA_007130695.1 Nitriliruptoraceae bacterium | reverse complement strand
CCCATGCGGGCACCTGGCGCTTCGAGGACGCCGAGGGAGAACGGGTCGGACCGGGTGAGTACCGTGCGGTCCTGCTCGGCGTCGACGAGCAGGGCGAGCGCGACGGCACCCCCGTCGAACTCGACGTCCCCGAACCGTCATCCGAACGGACGGAGTCGTCCGGCGACGGTCCGTGGCCCGGTGGGGCCGCGCGACTGGCCGGGCTGGTCGTGGTCGGCGCCGCGGTCCTGCTCACCGTGGGCGTGCTGTCGAGGAGAAGAACGTGAGCCGTGTCCCACCACCGCCCACCCCGCCGCCGACGGGGGAGCACCGGACACACGGCTCTCCGCCACCGTCGCCGGTATCGGTCGGCGACGGGTTGGTGCTGGTCGCCTGGCTGGTGCTGGGCCAGATCCTGCTGTACGGGATCGCGCTCGGTATCGGGGCCGTGGACCGGACCGGGGGGACCGGTGACCGCTTCGTCCAGGTCGCGATCCTGTCGGCCATCCTGGCGAGCACGCTGGCGTGGCTCGCCATGCGCGGGCGGTTGTCGGGTGCACTGGCCCCCCGTCGGAACGCCAGGGCCCGGGATCTCTTCCTGGGTCTCGGGTCCGGGGTCGCCGCGTTCGTCGTGCTGCTGCTGGCGCTCGGGCTCGTCTTCCAGGTCATCGGCTTCGACCCGCCGGAGCAGCAGGCACTCCAGGACGTCGTCGAGGGCGGGGTGGACGCGCTGCTGGCCATCACGATGGCGGTGCTGCTGGCCCCGGTCCTCGAGGAACTCGTCTTCCGGGGCGCCCTCCACCAGGGCCTGCGCCAGCGGGCCGGGTTCTGGCCGGCGGCGCTGATCTCCTCCGGGGTCTTCGCGGCCGTGCACCTCGAGGTCGTCATGAGTTCGCCCGTGTTCCTCGTCCAGTTGTTCCTGCTGGGCGTGCTGTTCGCCTGGTTGCTGGAGCGGACCGGGAACCTGGCGGCCCCGATCCTCGCCCACCTGGTCTTCAACGCCATCTCCATGGGACTGGCACTGCTCGCCAGCCGGTTCGAGGACCTCGAGGAGCTGGCCGCGCTGGTCGTGCCGTGGCGCTGAGGCGGCGTCACGGACACCGCGTCCGGGCCGACCGGTCGGCACCGCGTTCGTCCGCGGTGGCCCACGCGTCGTAGGCTGCCCCCCACGCGTCAATGCGCTCAAGGAGAGAGAACGTGGCGGAGCAGGTCGTCGAGAAGATCACCAAGGTCGGCATCGTGGGTGCCGGGACCATGGGTGCGGGGATCGCGGAGATCGTCGCGAGCAAGGGCATCCCGGTCACGTTCGTCGAGGTCGACGAGACGGCCGTGGAGGGCGCCTACGAGCGCATCCGGTCCTCGCTGGAGCGGCAGGTCAACCGCGACAAGATCGACCTCGGCGAGCGCGACGCCATCCTGGGTCGCATCGAGGGTGACGTCTCCTACGACGCCCTCGCGGAGTGCGATCTGGTGCTGGAGGCCGTCCCCGAGCGGCTCGAGCTCAAGCAGTCGGTCTTCGAGCGCATCGACGCGGTGATCCGTCCCGACGCCATCATCGCCACCAACACCTCGTCGCTGCCGGTGATGGATCTCGCCGTGCACTCCCAGCGCTCCAACCGGGTCGTGGGTTTCCACTTCTTCAACCCCGCCCAGGTCATGAAGCTGATCGAACTGGTACGCACCGTCGTCACCGACGAGAGCGTCGTGGAGGCCGCCCGCGGCTTCGCCGCCGACATCGGCAAGACGCCGGTCGTGGTCGGCGACCGCGCCGGCTTCATCGCCAACCAGCTGCTGTTCCCCTACCTCAACCAGGCGGTGGGGATGGTCGAGGACGGCTACGCGACCAAGGAGGACGTGGACAACGCCATGAAGTTCGGTGCGGGTCTGCCGATGGGCCCGATCTCCACCGTCGACCTGGTGGGTATCGACACCATGGTCGGGATCATGGACGCGATCCACGAGCAGTTCGAGGACGTCCGGTTCGCCCCCCGCCCCATCCTGTCGCGGCTGGCCGGCGCGGACTGGCGCGGCCGCAAGACCGGCAACGGCTTCTACCGTTACGAGGAGGCGGGCTCCTCCCGCGTCCTGGCCGACGACGAGACGCGCGACGCGGCCGACCCGGAGCTCGTCAAGGACTGGACCACGGTCGGCGTGCTGGGCACCGGGACCATGGCCAGCGGCATCGTCGAGGTGTGCGCGAAGGCCGGCCTGGACGTGATCGTCCGCGGGCGCAGCGCGGAGAAGGCGGAGGCCGTGGCCGCCAAGGTCTCCAAGTCGCTGCAGCGCATGGTCGACAAGGGCCGGATGTCCGAGGAGGACATGGTCACGACCCTGCAGCGCATCAAGCCGACCGCCGACATCGCCGACCTCGCGCCGTCCGACGTGGTGGTCGAGGCGGTGGCCGAGGACATCGAGATCAAGCGCGGGCTGTTCGCCGAGCTCGCCCCCCACCTCAAGCCGGAGGCGGTCCTGTCGACCACGACGTCCTCCCTGCCGGTGGTGGAGTGCGCGATGGCCACCGACCGCCCGAACCGCGTGCTCGGCCTGCACTTCTTCAACCCGGCCGCCGTGATGAAGCTGGTCGAGATCGTCCCGACCGTGCGCACCGACGACGAGGTCGTCGAGCAGGCACGGGCATTCGTCGACCGCATCGGCAAGGTCGGGGTGCTCTGCGGCGACCAGGCCGGCTTCATCGTCAACGCCCTGCTCTTCCCGTACCTCAACGACGCCGTGAAGATGCTCGAGTCGCACTACGCGACCGCCGAGGAGATCGACACGGCCATGCGTCTGGGCTGCGGGTTCCCGATGGGGCCGTTCCAGCTCATGGACGTCGTGGGCCTCGACATCAGCCTGGCCATCGTCGAGGCGCTGCAGGAGGAGTTCCGCCAGCCCTCGTTCGAGCCGGCACCGCTGCTACGCCATCTGGTGGAGACCGGGTTCCTGGGCCGCAAGGCGGGCCGCGGGTTCTACGTCTACAGCTGACGGCCGCACTGCATGGGTGACCCGCTGGAGCCCACCGATCCGAACCTGCCGCCGCTGGCCGGGTACGTGGCACACCGTGTGCCCGGCTACCGCGCGTCCAAGCCCTACGTCTGCCCCGGGTGCGACAACTCGGTGCCCGCCGGCCAGGGCCACGTGGTGGCCTGGCCGGAGCACCTCGAGGACGACCGGCGCCACTGGCACCTGCACTGCTGGCGCATTGCCGCCCGTCGTGGGCGTCTAGCCTGAACGGTCCGCGGGCTCGCACAGAGCGTCGCGGATCCTCCATCCGCCGAACCACGTGAGGTCCGTGCCGTGAGCAAGCGTCAGCACCAGCGCCAGATGGAGCGCGCCCGCGCCAAACGGCGTGCCGACAAATTCGACCGCCGGCGTCGCCGGTCGAGGTGGGTCGCCATCGCCGCCGTGGTCGCCCTCGCGCTCAGCGTCTTCGCCGTGGCCCTGCTCAGCATCATGGACCGCGGTCAGGAGCCACCGAACCCCGACGAGCAGGCCGCCGCCGAGAGTTGCCCGCGCCCCGAGGACGTGCCGGAGGTCGACGCCGAGGAGTACGACGAGCCTCCGGAGATGGCCATCGACCCGGAGGCCACCTACGTCGCGACGATGGACACCACCTGCGGCACGATCGTGCTCGAACTCGACGCCGCCGGCACGCCCATGGCCACGAACAACTTCGTGTTCCTCGCCCGCGAGGGCTTCTACGACGGCGTCGGCTTCCACCGCGTGATCGCCGACTTCATGATCCAGGGCGGCGACCCGGAGGGCACGGGCGCGGGGGGACCCGGCTACAGCTTCGAGGACGAGCTCGGCCCGGCCGAGGAGGCGTTCGAGCAGTCCCGTCAGGAGCTGCTCGACGACATCGAGGGCGACGTCGACCCGGACATGGTGCCGGGGGGCTACCCGCGGGGCGTGGTCGCCATGGCGAACTCCGGGCCCGACACCAACGGCTCGCAGTTCTTCATCACCCACGGCGACCCGGCGATGCTGCCCGGACCCGACTACACCCTCTTCGGTGAGGTCATCGAGGGCATGGACGTCGTCGACCGCGTCGCCGCGGCCGAGACCGAGGGCGACCAGGCCGTCGAGCCCGTCCGCATCCGTTCGATCGAGATCGACGAGTCCTGAACCCGGCGCGGCCGGACCCGATACCGGCGGCCTCCTACGCTGGGGCCCCCGCGGGGCCCGGCGCCCCCCGACGAACCCGAAACCACATTCCAGACGAAGGAAGCGCTCGTGGCACAGCAGTGGAGCACGCCCCCCGAGACCGTGATCGACGAGGGCAAGGACTACTCGGCGACCATCCGCACGAACCGTGGCGAGATCACCTGCCGCCTCTTCGCCGACGAGAGCCCCCGGACCGTGAACAACTTCGTCTTCCTGGCCCGTGAGGGCTTCTACGACGGGGTGATCTTCCACCGGGTGATCGAGGGGTTCATGGTCCAGGGTGGCGACCCCACCGGGACCGGCACCGGCGGGCCGGGCTACAAGTTCGAGGACGAACTGCAGGCCGCCCGTGACCGCGGCTACAAGATGGGCACGCTGGCGATGGCCAACGCCGGGCCGAACACCAACGGTTCCCAGTTCTTCATCACCCACCAGGACGTCGGCCTGCCGCCCCAGTACTCCGTGTTCGGCAAGGCGACGGACGGCCTCGACGTGGTCGACGCGATCGCGACGACGGGCACCGACGCGCGCGACCGTCCCCACGAGGACGTCGTCATCGAGTCGATCGAGATCACCGAGGGCTGAAGGTCGGTGCGCGGGGGTGTGCGTCCTGCGTCCGTCTGCAACCTTTCGTCCGTCCGCAACGTCGTTCTAAGGGAAGGGGTGCGAACGGCGCACCCCACCTGAAGCGATGAGGCACGGCACGTTGCGACGCACCACCCTCCTGCTCCCGCTCCTCCTCGCACTGGGCCTCGTCGCCTGCGGCGTCGACGCCCCGCCGGACACCGCCGCCCCGGACGGCACCGCCACCGTCGACGACCGACGTGTGCTCGTGGAGGGGCGCGACCTGCTCCTCGAGGCGGACGGCCAGCGTCGGACCCTGGCGACGGTCGACCCCGACCGCGACGGCCGCCTCGAGCACGCCACGCTGCGGCCGGGCGCGCACCCGGCCGACACGGTGCTCGTCCTGACCCGGGCCGAGGACCGCTACGAGCTGCGCTACCTCGTCGTCGACGACGGGGAGGCCAGCGACCTGTACTGGTTCCCGTGGCGGCTACAGGTCGACGAGGACCACCTCGCGCACCACGACGTGGCCCCCCACCCGGTGTGGTCACCCGACGGGGCGGCGCTGGCCTGGCTGGAATGGAGCGGGGCCGGCACCCGCCTTCGCACCGTGGCCTGGATGGCGGACGAGGTCGCGAACAACCCCTCCGACGACAGCGACACCTACCGCCTCGCCGGCGTGCCGGTGGGTACCCAACTCGAGCGCTGGGAGGACGGCGGCACCGCCCCGACCCTGGTGGGCAGCGACGGCGAGGTGACCTGGCGCATCGAGCTGCGTCCCGAGGCCGGGGCGGTGGCGATGGAACTGCACGACCGGGAGTAGCCCGCGGTCGACGGGCAGCCGGAGTCGGCGGGCGCGGGCCTGCGGACGGGACGCCCCCGCCGCGGGACGGGAAGGCGTCAGCCGGCCTCCGGCCCGTAGCCGGCCATGATCCGGACCGGGTGCCCCTCGTCGACGGCCAGCCGTCGCAGGGCCGCCGGGACCTCGTCGGGGCCCACCCGGTGGGTCACGGACCGTCCGAGGTCGAGCCGCCCGTCGGTGAGCAGGTCGAGCAGTTCACCGATGTCCTGCACGGTCGGGGCGCCGGAACCGACGAGTTCGAGTTCGTCGGTGACCAGGCGGGCCATCGGCACGGTCCGCAGCCCGGCGGGGTCCCAGCCGGTGACGGTCGCCCGCCCCCCGGGCCGCAGACAGCGCACCGCCGTGTCGAGCGTCTCGACCAGCCCGGTGAACTCGAAGGCGCGGTCGGTGCCGCCCTCGGTGAGCTGGTGGACTCGTCCGGCCACGTCGGGGTCGGCGGTGTCGACGACCTCGTCGGCTCCCCAGTCGAGCGCCCGCGCCAGGCGCTCCTCACCCTCGTCGACCCCGATGACGTGCGCGCCCGTGAGCTTGGCCAGCAGCACGGCGTGCAACCCCCGACCACGCAGGCCGTGGATCGACGCGGTCACCCCCTCGCCGACGCCGCCGCGCTTGAGGGCGTGGTAGGGCCCCGCCACGGCCTGGGTGACCAGCGCCGCCTGCTCGTCGGAGACCTCCGGCGGCACAGGCAGCAGGTAGCGCTCGTCGACGACGACGTAGTCGGCGTGGGCGCCGTCCACGTCGGTGCCGAGCGTGCGGCCGGCGATGCAGAGGTTGTCGCGCCCGGCGGCGCAGTACGGGCACCGGCCGCAGGGCTGGGTCGCGGCGATGGCCACCCGGTCGCGGGGCTGCCAGTCGGCGACGTCGTCCCCGAGCGTGGCGACGACCCCTGCGGCCTCCCGCCCGAGCGTCAAGGGCAGGGCCGGAGAGAACTGGTTGTCGCTCACGGCCACGTCTGCCTCGTCCACCCCGCAGGCGTGCACCCGGACGAGTACCTGCCCAGGCCCGGGCCGGGGGGTGGGGACCTGCTCGACCCGCAGGTCCGCGTCGTGCTGCTCACGGCGTGGGGCGTGCAGCCGCACGGCGCGCATCGTCTCGGGGACGGACACGGGTGGCCTTCCTTGGACGGGCTCGTCAGCGACCGGTCGCGTCGGGGGGTGTGCCCTCGTCGCCGGGCCCCCCGTCGGTGTCGTCCGGCCCCGGGGCGCGGTCGTCCGACCCGTCCGCGGGGGGCGGGGGCGGCCCGGGCTCGTCGCCGGGCCAGGGAGGCAGTTCCTCGAGGCCGATGCCGCGCTGGGGCTTGCCGCGCTCGTAGTCCCGCATCCGGCGGGGGTAGCCGACCTTGCGGGCGTCGTAGAGCGGGATGTCGTGCTTCTCGCAGAAGGACGCCGCCTGCTGGGGGCCACCGATGGGCCGCCGCAGGTACTCCCCGTCGGCCGCGATCAGCAGGACCGTGGTCGAGTACAGGGCGGTTTTGGGCTCGAGGTAGGCCTCGACCCCCGGGCGCGAGTCGACGAACTCGGAGAGCTCCCGCGTGGAGGAACGGGAGGACTTCTCCGTGCTCGGGCTCGGTGCGGAACGCTTGGGCTCGCCCTTGAACCAGGCGCGCAGGCGGTCGGCGAAGCTCACGGGCTACTCGACGTCGACGATGGGGCGGCAGGCTACCGGAGGTCCCGGGGCGCGATCCTGGACCGGGTCAGTGATCGCCGTCCTCGACGAGTTCGACGAGCACGCCGCCGGTGCCCTTGGGGTGGACGAACGCCACCGTGTGCCCGCCGCCGCCGGGCCGCGGGGCCTCGTCGATCAGCCGGACCCCCTCGTCACGCAGGTGGTCGAGCGAGTCGGCGACGGACTCGACCCCGAAGCCGAGATGGTGCAGCCCCGGGCCGTTGCGCTCGAGGTACTTGGCGATCGGGGAGTCCTCGCGGGTGGCCTGCAACAGCTGGAGGTAGACGCCGCCGATGTTGATCATCGCCTCCTCGACGCCGTCGGACTCCACGACCTCCCGGTACTCGGGGGTGAGCCCGAAGGCGCGCTCGTAGAGTTCGAGCGTGGCGTCGAGGTCCTCGACGGCGATGGCGATCTGGTCGATGCGGGTCACGTCCACGGGCTGTGCTCCTTGAAAGAGACGGACAGGGAGCCCATCGTGCCCGCTGGGACGCGCCGGGGTGAAGTCGGCGCTCGGTCCTCCGCCCGGTCCTCCACCCGGGCCACCCGACCGGAGAGGCCCGTGCGGTCCGCGACGTCGGTGAGGCCCGGGGGGCGAGGCCTGCCGCGGTCCGTGGGGCGCACCCCGCCCGACCGGGTCCGCACGCCGCGGAGTGGGTTGCCGCCGACCGGCCCGAGCGCCCTACCATGGATCCACCACACGTAGCCAGGCCCCAGGAGGATGTGCCGTGACCGAGACCGTCGTCGTCGGGTATGCCCGTACCCCAGTCGGGAAGTTCGGTGGGGGCCTGTCCTCCATGAGCGCCATGCAGCTCGGGGGGCACGCGATCCAGGCCGCCCTCGCGCAGAACGGCGTCGACCCCGACGAGGTCGGCTACGTCGTGATGGGCCACGTGTTGCAGGCTGGGCTCGGCCAGATCACCGCCCGTCAGGCAGCGGTCGCCGGTGGCATCAGCATGAACGTGCCGGCGGAGACGGTGAACAAGGTCTGCCTGTCGGGCATGACCGCGATCAACCGCGCGGACGGGCTGATCAAGCAGGGCCAGTTCGACCTCGTGGTGGCCGGCGGCATGGAGTCGATGACCAACGCCCCCTACGTGCTCGACAAGGCGCGCCACGGCTACCGCATGGGTGACGGCAAGATCACCGACGTCATGATGCACGACGGGCTGACCTGCGCCTTCGACGAGTGCGCCATGGGCCTGGCGACCGAGAACTACCAGCGCGACAAGGACCTGGGGATCACCCGGGAGGCCCAGGACGAATGGGCCGCCCGCTCCCATCAGCGTGCCGCCACCGCCTGGAAGGACGGGGCGTTCGAGAACGAGGTCGCCGCCGTCGAGGTTCCCCAGCGCAAGGGCGACCCGATCACGGTCGCCGAGGACGAGGGCATCCGCGCCGACGCCACCGCGGAGTCCATGGGCGGCCTGCGTCCCGCCTTCGCGAAGGACGGCACGATCACCGCGGCCAACGCCTCGCAGATCTCCGACGGCGGGGCGGCGGTCGTGCTGGCCAGCCGCGAGAAGGCGGAGGCGCTCGGCCTGCCGATCCTGGCGACCGTCGACGCCTGGGGCACGGTCGCGGGCCCGGACGCCTCGCTGCTGCTGCAACCGGCCAACGCCATCAGGGCCGCATCGGCCCGCGTCGACGCGGACCCGTCGGGCTTCGACCTCTACGAGATCAACGAGGCCTTCGCCTCCGTGGCGATCGCCTCGGCGACCGACCTCGGCGTGTCGGAGGACAAGATCAACGTCAACGGCGGCGGGGTCGCCCTCGGCCACCCCATCGGCTGCTCCGGCACCCGGATCGTCGTGTCGCTGATCAACGAGCTGCGTACCCGTGGCGGCGGCAAGGGTGCTGCGGCGCTGTGCGGCGGTGGCGGCCAGGGCGACGCCCTGATCGTCACGGTCGACTGAAGCCCACACGAGGATGCCCACGGCCGCGCCGACGATTCCCGATCTGGTCGCCGGCCTCGGACGCGGTGAGCGCCGCGCGCTTGCGCGGTTGCTCACCCTGATCGAGGACGGACGACCGGAGCAGCTGCGCGAACTGGTGCGCTCGCTCTACCCGCGGACCGGCAACGCCCGGGTGATCGGGATCACCGGTTCCCCCGGTGTGGGCAAGTCGACGCTGACCGACGCCATCACCGCGGAGTTGCGTCGCCGCGGCCGGACCGTGGCGATCCTCGCGGTCGACCCGTCCTCGCCCTTCTCGGGTGGGGCGCTGCTGGGTGACCGGGTACGCATGCAGTCGCACCATGCCGACAGCGGGGTTTTCATTCGTTCGATGGCTTCGCGCGGGCACCTCGGCGGGCTGTCCTTCGCGACCCCGCAGGCGGTCCTGGTCCTCGACGCCGCCGGCTTCGACGACGTCATCGTCGAGACGGTCGGGGTGGGCCAGTCGGAGGTCGAGATCGCGGCCAGCGCCGACAGCACCGTGGTGTCGTTGGCGCCGGGCATGGGGGACGGCATCCAGGCCGCCAAGGCGGGCATCCTCGAGGTCGCCGACATCTTCGTGATCAACAAGGCCGATCAGGCCGGGGCCGGCAAGCTCGCCTCCGAACTGCAGGGAATGCTCGAACTCGGCCACAGCCTCGAGGAGGCGGACGCCGCCCCCGGATGGTGGCCCCCGATCCAACGCACCGTCGCCGTACGGGGCGAAGGGATCGAGGAACTGGTCGACGCGTTCGACGCCCACGACCGCCACCTCGAGGAGTCCGGCCGGCGCGCGGAGCGCCTTCGTCAGCGGGCCGTGCACACGGTCCGGGAGATCGCCCTGGAACAGGTCCGGCGTCGCTTCTCGCACCTCGACGACGGGCAGGACCCGGTGCTGGAGTCGCTGGCGGCGAAGGTCGCCGCGCGTGACCTCGACCCCTACTCGGCGGCCGACGAGTTGCTCGAGGCGCTCGAGGGCGGCCGCTGACGGGTCCGATCGCGTGCGAGGCCACCTTTCCGGCGGATGCACGATCGCTGGCAGACCGCCGGACCCCTACCCGGGGTCGGTGGGCGTGTCCGGGGTGGCCTGCCCCGCCTCCCGTGGCGTGCCGTCGGCGTCGGTGTAGACCCAGCCGACGTCGGGCAGGTAGCGGCGCACGATCCGGGCCGGTGCGCCGGCGACGACGCAGAAGTCGGGGATCTCGCCCTTGACCACCGAGCCGGCGGCGACCACGACGTGCCGTCCGATGGTGGTGCCGGGCAGGATCACCGAACCGTGGCCGAGCCAGCAGTCGGCACCGATTGTGACCGGGGCGTTCTTCCACAACTGGGTGCTGATGGGTTCGTCGACGTTCTCGTAGCCGTGGTTCTGGTCGGTGATGTAGACGAAGTGCCCGGCGCAGGTGTCGTTGCCGATCTCGACCCGTTCGTGGGCGACGATCCCGATCCCCTTGCCGAGCCAGCAGCGGTCCCCGATGGAGACGATGGGGTCGTGGCCGTCGTCGAGCGGCACGGGCATGCCGGCGCTGAGGGTGGCGTAGGGCCCGATGAGGGCCTGTTCGCCGATCTCGATCCGCGACTCGCCGTGGATGACGGTCGACGGGAAGGTGATGGTGCTCTTCTCACCGAAGCGGGCGAAGCGTTTCGCCAGGCGGCTGGTGTGGCCGACGGTGGCGAGACGTTCGGCCCGCTGCCATGCCCACAGCACGACGTCGCCGGCGAGACGCTCGGCGAAGCGGCGGGGGGGCGTGTGGTGGCTCACGGCGGGAACGATACCTGTCGGGATCGGGCCGGCGGAACCTGCGGTAGGCCGTGGGGAAACGGCCCGGGCTGCTTCTGGCCGGCATCGACCCGTCGACGGTGCCCTGGCCGGGGCTGCTTCTGGCCGGCATCGACCCGACGACGGTGCCCTGGCCCGGTTGGCTCCGGACATGGACCTGCCCCGGAACACGCGTGGTGTTCCGGGGTGGTGTGGCTTGTCGGTCTCGGTCCGGGGTGCTGCTGGCCTGGTGGACGGGGGTGGTCAGTCGGGTTGCAGGGTTCGTCGGAGGGGTGGGTCGGAGGTGTGTTGTCGTTGGCCGCGGCGGATGT
>SLRZ01000256.1 GCA_007130695.1 Nitriliruptoraceae bacterium | reverse complement strand
GCCGTCGACCTTTGTGGCCTTCGTGCGGATCTTGCTGACGTCGGACCCGGCGCCGGGCTCGGAGACGGCGAAGGCCCCGACCTTGACGTCGTCGACCGTGCCGAAGATGCGCGGCGCCCACTCGTTGAACTGGTCCGGTGTCCCCGACGAGGCCAGCCCCGCCAGTGCCAGCCCGGAGCCGAAGATCGCCAGGCCCATGCCGGCGCAGCCCCAGAACAGCTCCTCGGTGATCAGCGTGTTGGTCAGCCCGGAGGAGTCCTGACCGCTCATCATGTAGTAGTCGAGCCCGTAGAGGCCCACCTCGTAGGCCTTCTTGACGGTGTCCCAGGGGAACTCCTCGACCTCGTCGTAGTAGCGGTGTGCCGGCAGCCCCTCGACCTCCCGCTCGCGCATCTCGCCGACGGCGAAGTCGTGCGCCCACTTGCGGGCCTGGTCCTGCTCCTCGGTGAGCTGGAGGTTGAAGGTCACGGTGCGCTCCTTGCTGCCGGCGTGGGCGCCGGTGTCCTGACGGGGTGTTACCAACGGTAACCTGGACGATAACAAGGGCGCCGAGGTGGGAACAACTCCTCCCGCGGCACCAGGCCGGTGCCCTCGGAGGAGTTCGCCGATGAACGGGGCGGAGCGCGGAGAGCGCCGCGAGGGACTGCTCGACGCCGCGGACCAGGCGCTGCGCGCCGAGGGTCCCGAGGTGGCGATGGAGGCCGTGGCCGCGCGGGCCGGGGTCACCAAGCCGATCCTCTACCGCCACTTCGGAGACCGCGGGGGGCTGATGGCCGCCGTCACCCGGCGTCACGCCGACCGGCTCGTCGCCGAGCTGCGGGCCGCACTGCACGGCGAAGCCTCACCGCACCAGCGTCTGCGCGTGACCATCGACACCTACCTCGCCTTCCTCGAACGCGACCCCGAACTGCACCGCACCGCGGTCCGCCTCGACGCGGTCGCCGGCGGCCCTGCGGGGGTGGTGGACGAGGCGCAGGAACTGGTGTGCGCGGAGGTCGCCGCCGTCATCCACCGCGAGCTCGCCCCGGCCGGCTGCGACCCGGCGGTGGCCGCCACCTGGGGTACGGGGGTGGTGGGCATGGTCCGACTGGTCGGCGCACGCTGGCTCGAGGCCCCCGACGCCACCCGCGAGCAGCTCGTCGACCGACTCACCGACCTGCTCTGGAAGGGCCTGCGCGGCGTGGGCGTGCCCGTGACCGCCGGCCGCGAACACGTCGAGGAGGGCGCCGGCCACTCCGGCAGCTGAAGCGACCGCCCCAACCGAGAGGCGAGGAGCTCACGCCGTCCGGCTGAAGGGCCGGTGCACCGGAGCGTCGTCGGCCAGCGCGTCACGGACCACGTCCACCGTCGGCGTGCCGTGGGACAACACGCGCTGGTGGAAGCGGCGCACGTCGAAGTCGCCCCCCTCGCGCCGTTCCACCTCGGCGCGCAGGTCCCCGACCTCCTCCCCACCGATGAAGTACGAGCACAGCTGCCCGGAGGTCACCTTCGCGCGGGTGAGCTTGCCCTGGGCCTCGGCCCGCTCCTGGAAGGCGGTCCTGGTCAGCAGTTCGAGCGCCTCCTCGTCACCGAGATGGCCCGCGTGCAACCCCACGTCGAGGAGCGCGTTCGAGGCGACCCGCAGCTCCAGCTTTCGCTGGGTGAGCCGGTAGTCGTCGCGGTCGACCGCGGACCCTTCCGTGGCGAACCCCGCGTCGAGCGCGGCGCGTTCGATGTAGACCGCCCAGCCTTCGGCGAACGCCGGCCGGGTGAGCATCCGTCGCGCCAGCCGCGGATGCCTCGAAGCGTGCTCGAGCTGGACGAAATGGCCCGGGTAGCCCTCGTGGATCGCCAGCGAACGCAGCTGGGCCGGGTTGTACTCGCGGAGGAAGCTCGTGGCCTGTTCGTCGTCCCAGCTGTGCGGGACCGGGGAGAGGTAGTACGTGCACCCGGAACTCGGATCCAACGGGGGCGCCTGGGTGATGAACGCCACCGCGATGCCCTGCAGGTAGGGCGGCACCTCGGCGACCGTCAGGCGGTCGGCCGGTGGGACGTCGGTCAGCCCCGAGGCCAGCGCGAACGCCCGCGCCTCGTCGACCGCGCGCCGGGCCTCGGGCACGAGTTCCTCGCGTGCCACCGCCTTATCGGCGACGTGGGCCAGTACCCGCCGGATGCGCTCCGCCTCGTCGGCGGGGACCGGCTCACCGGGGAACCGTCTGGCCCACCCCCGGGCCGCGAGCTCGCCCATCTCCGAGCGCACGCGACGCATCCAGTCCCCGGCCCGGCGCTCGATCTCCTCCACGCCCATGGGGGTGCCCAGCGCCAGGCGCCGCGTGAGCTCGTGGTGCTCCGTGCCCAGACGCCACGGCGCGGGCGGTTCCTCGGCGAGCTCGGCGAGCAGCGCCCCGTAGGCGTCCAGTCCCTCAGCGGCCACCTCGCCCGCGTCCCGCGCCGGGGTGACGTCGGTGCCCAACCGCTCGGCGCGGCGGGGCAGCTCGTCACGGACGAGGTCGACCAACCCGGGCAGCCGGCGCAGGGCGACCTCGAGATGCGGCTCGGGGGAGGACACGAGCAGGCTGCCCGCCTGCTCGAGCAGGTGGGGGACCCGACGGGCACGGGCGATCGCCGCGTTCAACCGCCGGCACTGTTCGGCGTGGTCCACGTCGGTGCGTCGCAGCAACTCGTGGATGGACGCCGAGATGGTGTCGAGTGCAGCGAGGGGTTCGAGGACGAACCGTGGGCGCGTGTCCAGCCGGAAGCGTCGGAACGCCAATTCGTCGGCAAGCAGTCGCAGATCGTCCCGGGCCTCGCGGTGCGCGCCCTCGACGTCTACGGGCAGACGGCCGAGCGCCCCGTCGACCTCGGCGGCCAGGATGGCCAGGTCGCGACTGCGGGCGGCCATCGCCGCGGGGGCGAGGTCGGGGAGTTCACCGTCGCGCTCGTCGGAACCCAGGCGGGTGAGCTCGACGGGTTCGTGCTCGCGAACGTGGTCGAGCAGGCGCTCGACCAGGTGCTCGGCGGCAGCGACCGGTTCAGGCACGGGTGGGGATCTCCTCACGTCACCGTCCCGACGCTAGTTGCTCCGCGCCGGTCGGGGGTGGCCTGCCCACCCGGGCGTCACCCCGTGTGGCGCCCACCGCCGCGGACCCGCGCGCCCCTCCCCCACGGCCACCCCGCCCGTCGATTGCTACCCTTCGGAGGTGTCCCGCGCCCGGCCCGTCGTTCCGACGCCGCCGCGGCGTTCGAGCCCTTCGTCTGGGACCACGCTGAGCGCGATCGCCAGGCGCCTTACTCACCTGTCGCCGGGGGTCGCACGGATGAGAGTTGCCTGTGACCGCCAAGACCTTTCGTGACATCGGCGTCGACGACGCCCTCTGCACCGCCCTCGAAACGAAGGGGATCACCCACCCCTTCCCCATCCAGGAGATGGCCCTCCCGCTGGCACTCGAGGGCCACGACCTGATCGGCCAGGCCCGCACCGGGACCGGCAAGACGCTGGCCTTCGGCCTGCCGCTACTGCAGCGCATGGACCCGGCCCGCAAGGTCACCCAGGCCCTGGTCATCGTGCCCACCCGCGAACTGGCCGTTCAGGTCCACGATGACCTTCAGGTCGGCTCCGAGCTGGGACTGTCGACGATCAGCGTCTACGGCGGCACGCCCTACGAGGCCCAGATAGAGGCCCTGACCACGGGCGTGCACGTCGTCGTCGGCACACCCGGCCGTCTGCTCGACCACCTCAACCGCGGCAACCTCGACCTCTCCGAGGTCCGCACGCTGGTGCTCGACGAAGCCGACGAGATGCTCGACATGGGCTTCCTCCCCGACGTCGAGCGCCTCATCCAGGGCTGCAACACCGAGCGCCACTCGATGCTGTTCTCGGCCACCATGCCGACCGAGGTCGTCAAGCTCGCCCGCCGTTACCTGACCCACCCGACGTTCACCCGCGCCGACACCGAACAGCACGAGACGGCCCCCAACGTCGACCAGCACTTCTTCAGCGTCCACCGCATGGACAAGCCGCGGGTGCTCGCACGCATCCTGCAGACCCCGGACCGCGGCGGCGCGTACGTGTTCGTCCGCACCAAGCACATGGCGGACCGGCTCGTCGACGAGCTCGAGAGCCTGTCGATCCCGGCCGTCCCGGTCCATGGTGACCTCCGGCAGACCACCCGCGAGAAGAACCTCGACCGCTTCCGCGACGGCAGCGCCGACGTGCTCGTGTGCACCGAGGTGGCGGCCCGGGGCCTCGACGTCGAGAACGTCACCCACGTCGTCAACTACGACTGTCCCGACGACGAGAAGATGTACCTGCACCGCATCGGGCGCACCGCCCGGGCCGGAGCCGCCGGCGTCGCGGTCACCTTCGCCGAGTTCAACGAGGCCGACCGCCTCAACGTGATCCGCAAGGCGGTGGGCGCGACCGAGACCGAGGTCAAGCAGATCTTCTCCACCTCGGACGAGCTCACCGAACTGTTCAACCTTCCCGCCGAACGACCGTGGGACCACCTCGCCACCCGCGGCGGCGGTGACCGGTCGGGCTCGGGCAAGCGCAGCGGTGGCGAGCCGGGCCGTCGGGGCCGTTCGGACGGACGTTCGAAGAACCGCAGCGGCAGCGACGGCGCCAAGGGCACATCGTCCCGCGACCGCGACGTCTCCCGCCGGCCCAAGGAGGGCTCCGAGCCCCGGCAACGGGCCGAGGCCAAGGACCGGCCCGACTCGGGCAAGCGCTCCGAGCCCGCGGCGCCGTCCGGTGGTCGCGGCGAGAAGAAGAGCGCAGGCGGCCGGGAGCAGCGCCCCGCCCGTCAGCGTGCCGGGACGTCGGCCGGCAGGGAGACCTCCGGCTCCAAGCCCTCCGGCTCGGAGACCTCCAGCTCCGAGACCCGCGGCGGGTCGCGCGGGACCACCGGCCGCGGTGGCGAGGCGGCGCGCACACGCACACGGACCCGCAGCCGCACCCGGGACGCCGGCCGCGACGACTCGGCGGACCGGACGCGCGGTGGCGGCGACGACCGCTCCGACGGTGGTCGGGCTTCGACATCCGGGACCGGCCGCCGGGACCGGGACGCGGACGGCTCGTCCGACAAGACGGAGGCCGGCGGCTCCGGACGCCAGCGGGCCCGCCCCTCGTCGCAGCGCCCCTCCTCCGGCCGCTCGACGTCGGACCGCGCCGCAGCAGACTCCGAGGGCGGCGACGGCGCCCGTCCCTCGTCCGGCGCACGTCCTCGCGCCCGTCGTCAGCGTGGCGGCAGCAAGGGAGGTTCGTCCGGGGGTTCCAAGGACGACGCATCTGCCCGCGGTGAGGGCGGCAGCACACGCGACAGTCGACCGCAGGCACGCGACGACCGCCGATCGGGGTCGTCCCGCTCGTCCCAGGGCGGTGGCCGGGGCGGCAGCGGCCGCGGTCGGTCCTCCGGCGGCGGGGATCGCTCGTCCGGTGGTGGCCGGTCCCAGCAGGGCGGTGGCCGGTCCGCCGGCGACGACCTGCCCAGCGACGTCGAACCGGCCCCCAAGGGCCGGGTGGCGCGCGGCGAGGGCCAGCCCCAGCGTGCACGACGGGTCCGGGTCGACCACCTGCCCTGAACCGGCCTTCGCACCCACCGTGAACCGGGCCCGGCCCGGACGGTCGGACCCCGTGGTCAGGTCCGCGGCGCGCGGTCCAGCAGGACCCGCAGCGACTGGCCCATGCGGAGGCGCAGCCACGCCCGACGTTGACACGTCGGGCACCGTCCCCAGAGCTTGCGGTTCAGCGGGTTGAACAGCACCGGAGGACGCATCGTCCCGATCGTCTCGGGAATCGTGATCCCCCGCTCGACGTCACACCGGTTGCAGGTGACCACCACGGGGAACGCGGGCGCCTGTCCGGGTGCCGTCGAGTAGAGCGCCTCCTTGCCCCGGTGGTCCCGCGAGCGGGGCGCCTGGGGGTTGGGCTTGGTCACCCGGTCGAGCCGGGGTGAGGTGCCGTCACCCATCCTCCGCCTCCACGAGGACGCCCATGATCTCGTCGCGGCGCTCCTCGGACCAGCCCGCCGATTCGAGCAGTTCCTCGTCGATGGGCAGGTCGAGCAGGTCGCGGGCGATGATCCGGTACGCGGCCGCCCCGGGCACGTCCGTGTTGGCGCCGACGATCGTGCTGCCCGACGTCGGGGATTCGGCGAAGCGCACCGACTTGCGCACCGGCGCGCCGATCAGCGGCAGCTCGTAGCGCGCCACCAGGTCCCGCAGCACCTCGCGGGCGTGTCGGGGCCGGGGGTCGAACATGGTCGCGAGCAGACCACGGACCGTCAGCGCCCGGTTCGTCAGCCGTCGCACGTCACCGATGGTGTCCAAGAGTTGGGCCACACCCCGGTGCGAGAGCGTCTCGCACTGAACCGGGATGACCACCTGGTCTGCGGCGGTCAGCCCGTTGATCGTGAGCACCCCGAGCGACGGCCCGCAGTCGACCAGCACGACGTCGTAGCTCTCGAGCAGGTCGGTCAACTCACCGCGCAGCAGGTACTCCCGCCCGGTTCGCGACAGCAGGGTCACCTCGGCGCCCGCGAGGTCGATGCTGGCGGGGGCCACGTCCACCTCGTCGTGCTGCACGATCGTGTCGACCAGTCCGGCGCGGCCGCTGATCATGTCGTTGAGCGAGGGTTCGACCGCGTCCGGGTCGTAGCCCAGCGAGAAGGTCAGACACGCCTGCGGGTCGAGATCGACCACGAGCACCGCGTAGTCCATCTCGGTCATGGCCGCGGCCACGTTCAGGACCGAGGTCGTCTTGCCCACGCCGCCCTTCTGGTTGGCGAAGGCGATCACCGTCGCGGTCACGCCCGCTCCTCGCCCGATGTGATCGACGTCGTCTGGTTCGTCATCGCGCGGTGTCGAGCGTAGCGACCGGCCGCGAGGTCCCCGTCGGCGGGGCGGTGGAAACACGGCCCGGGATCACGGCAATGCGGAGACGCCTGCAACATAGGCCTGCACCGCCGAGGCGACGAGCTCCACCGAGATCGCCACCAGCAGCAGCCCCATCACCCGTGTGACGAGGTGGATCCCGTTGGCCTTCAGCAGTCGCTCCAGTACCCCCGCCCAGTGCAGCGCCACCCAGCACACCGCCAGCGCCGCCGCGATGGCCAGCGCCACCGACAGCTGGCTGCCAAGGGTCAGGGCCCCGCCCCCGCGGTCGCTCATGAACACCATCGCCGCCGAGATCGCCCCCGGCCCCGCCATCAGCGGCACACCGAGCGGCACGATCGCGACGTTGACGTTCTCCGCCCGGTTGGGCATGTGCACGTCCCCGGTCAGCATCTGCAGCGCCGTCAGGAACAGCACGATCCCACCGCCGGCCTGCAGCGCCGGGAGGCTGATCGACAGGGCGGCGAGGATCTGGGTCCCGAAGAAGGCGAACAGGTAGACGAGCAGGGCGGCCGCGGCCGTGGCGTGCCGGGCGGTCCGCCGCCGCGAGGCGCGCTCCTCACCGGAGGTCAGCCCCAGGAACACGGGTACGTTTCCCAGCGGGTCCATGATCACCAGCAGGGTCACGAACGCCTGGACCGCCAGCGCGGCATCGAGATCGATCGTCACACGAC
This sequence comes from Nitriliruptoraceae bacterium, assembly GCA_007130695.1. Lineage (GTDB taxonomy): Bacteria > Actinomycetota > Nitriliruptoria > Nitriliruptorales > Nitriliruptoraceae > SKLC01. The sequence goes on along the minus strand of SLRZ01000256.1, from coordinate 3,892 downwards.
GCCCCCGGGCCTCGCGTCAGGCGCCTTCAGAGCAGCCCGAGCTTGGCCGCCTCCGCCACCGCACCCGCGCGGTTGCGGACGCCGAGCTTGTCGTAGAGCTCCTGGGCATAGGCCTTCACGGTGCGCTCGGTCACCCCGAGGTCGGCCCCGATCTCGGAGTTCGTCATCCCCTGGGCCATCAGCTCCAGCACCTGCTGCTGCCGTGGCGAGAGGTGGGGGCCGGTCTCCACCTCGGGCACGTCGAAGACGAGCGTGGCGTCCTCCGCCTCGGAGGCCGCGGCCGGATCCTCGAACGTGGCCGTGACGGGGCCGAGGCTGACCTTGTCCCCGTGGCGCACGACCGTCGGGCCGTTGATGCCCTGCCCGTTGACCTGTGTGCCGGCGCTGGAGCCGAGGTCGGTGATGATGACGGCTCCCGCCTCCTTGCGCAGCTCCGCGTGGACCCGCGAGACACGCGGGTCGGGGACCACGTACGCGTTGTCGTCACGTCGCCCCAGCGTCGCGAGGTCGCGATCGAGCCGGACGATGCGCCCTGCCAGCGACCCCTCGCTGAAGTGCAGGGTGGGGACGGGGACGATCTTCTGGGCCTTCTGGACCACCGGGCTCTCCTCCACGTCACGGACGCCGTGCCACCCGTCCGTTGGGACAGGGTAGAGGGAACTGGCCGCGCCGGTCGAACGGACCGGCGACGACCGGTGGAACCCCGTCCTCGGACGGGCCCGGTCGCGGTCAGCTGGCGCCGGGACGCCGTTCGCGCAGGCGCTCCACCACCGACCGGTCGGTGGTCGCCGACCCCAGGCGGTTGGCCTTGCGCTCGCCGTGGTAGTCGGAACCGGCGGTCACCTCCAGGCCCAGACCGACCGCCAGGTCCCGGTAGCGCTCCCGTTGGGCGTCGGTGTGGTCCGGATGGTCCGCCTCGATGCCGGCCAGCCCCGCCGCCGCCATCTCCTCCACGGTCACGGCCTCCAACCCGGGCTCACCGTCGTCGCGGCTGCCGTACAGCCCCGGGTGCGCCAGGACCGCGACCCCGCCGGCACCGATCAGCAGGCGCACCGCCGCCACCGGATCGACGGCGTGCTTGGGGACGTAGGCGGGCCCGTCGTCGGCCAGCCACGTGTCGAAGACCTCCCTGGTGGTTCCGGCCGCGCCGGACTCCACCACCGCCTGGGCGATGTGGGGCCGACCGACCGGCGCGGCACCCGCCAACTCGTGCACACGGTCCATCGAGATCTCCACCCCCAGCTCGCGGAACTTGCCGACGATGGCGCGGGCCCGGTGCTCCCGTTCATTGCGCAGCCGGTCCATCTCCGTCTGCAACGGCCCGTCCGAGGGGTCGACCCAGTAGCCCAGGACGTGCACCGAGCGGCCCTCGAGCTCCGCAGAGAACTCCGTGCCGGTCACGATCTCCAGGCCGGTGCCCTCGGCCGCGGCCAGGGCCCGCTCGAACGGCGCAGTCGTGTCGTGGTCGGTCACCCCCAGGCCCTCGAGCCCCAGCTCCACCGCATCACGGACGTTGTCCTCCGGCGTCGTGGTGCCGTCCGAGAGGACCGTGTGGGTGTGCAGGTCGTAGCCGCCGACCATCAGAACGCGTTCTTGCCGGTCAGGATCCGGCCGATGATCAGGTGCTGGACCTGGCTGGTGCCCTCGTACAGCGTCGTGACCCGAGCGTCGCGCAGCATCCGCTGCACCGGGTACTCGTCGATGTAGCCGTAGCCGCCGTGCACCTGGACCGCCCGGTCGCAGCAGCGCACCGACGCCTCCGTGCAGAACAGCTTCGCCGTGGAGGTCTCCAGGGTCGGACGGGGGTTGTTCGCCCGCGCCTCGACGAGCCGGTCGACGAGCGCGCTCGCCGCCTCCACGTCCACGTGCATCGCCGCGAGCAACTCCTGCACCAGCTGCTTGTTCGCGATCGGACCGCCGAACTGCTCACGCTCGGAGGCGTACCGCACGCTGACCTCGAGCGCCTCACGGGCCAGCCCGACCGCGCCGGCAGCCAGCGAGAAGCGACCGTTGTCCAGGGCCGACAGCGCCACCTTCATGCCACCGCCGACCTCGCCGAGCACCGAGTCGCCCGGGATGCGCACCCCCTCCAGGACGATCTCCGCGGTGTCGCCGGCGCGCAGACCGAGCTTGCCGTGGATCTGGTGGCCGGTGTAACCGTCGGCGTCCTGCGGCACGAGGAAGCAGGTGATGCCCTGGTCGTCACCGTCGACCACCGCCCGGGCGAAGACCATCGTCACCGCGCCCTTCGAGCCGTTGGTGATGAAGATCTTGCTGCCGTCGAGAACCCAGTCGTCACCGTCCCTGACCGCTCGGGTGCGCATCTCGGACGGGTTGGAGCCCGCCCCGGGCTCGGTCAGCCCGAAGGCGCCGAGCTCGCCCCGGCACGCACCCGGCAACCACTGCTGCTTCTGCTCCTCGGTACCCCACCGCAGCAGCGACTTGCCGAACAGGCCCACGTTGACCGAGACCATCGACCGAAACGACGAGTCCGCGCCGCCCAGTTCCTCCATCACGATGCGGTAGCCGTGGTCGTCGAGGCCCGCACCGCCGTACTCCTCCGGGATCGCGGCCCCGAGGACCCCGAGCTCCGCGAGGCCCGGGATGATGTCGGCCGGATACGACTCGTCGCGGTCACGCTGCTGGGCCGTGGGACGGATCTCACGGTCGCAGAAGTCGCGTACGGTCGATCGCAGCGTGTCCAGCTCACTCATCCTGCACTCCCGGGTCGTGTCCCTCGAGACTAGCGGTCGACCCCACGCCCCGGTCCCGGCCGCGGGACCCACACCCCCGCAGGTTCGGGCCACCCAAACCCCACCGCTATGCTCGCCCGCGCCGTGAACCGGCGGGGCACTGATGGCCCCGCCAGTGTGGAGAGGCAGCTGCAGTGGCCCGGGTGAAACTGATGTCGGCTATGGCCTACGACGTCGAGACCTATGAGTCCACGGGCGCGGCCGACCCGGTCCTGGTGGTCCGCGGAGAGCTCCCCGGAGCCACGCGCCCGTTCAACATCCACCGGGTCTACAAGGGTGCCCAGGGCGTCTACGAGGAGGTCCTCGTCCTCGCCGACCCCGACGGCATCGTCCAGTGGGAGTCCAAGCCGCGCAACATCGAGCTCCGCGGCGAGATGTTCGAGGACCTGTTCCGCCGCGGGGTGGACGAACCCATCGACATCAAGTCCACCCGTGAGCACAGCCTCGGCTTCTACCTCGACGGCGCGCTGGTCGGACGCATCCCCGCCTTCATCGAGGCCCCGGACTCCGCCCGCCACGCCGGGGTCCTGCTCGAAGCCACCGAGGCCGCCCTCAAGAAGGGCTCCATCCTGTGGGTCTCGATCCCCCAGCAGGACGGCACCACCGTGTCCCGCCCGGCCTGGTACGTGCAGCAGGGATCCAAGCTGTTCCTCCTCACCGGCGGACGCGAACAGAACCTCCCCAATATCGAACACTGCGACGTCGTTCGTATGACGGTCCGTTCGAAGGAGATCCGGGCCACCATCGGCGAGATGGACGCCGACGTGCGGGTCGTCGACGACACCGAGGAGTTCGAGCGCATCGCCGGACTCGGGCTGGGCGAGCGCCTGAATCTCAAGGACGGCCCCGACGCCCTCGAGCGTTGGAAGTCGACCTGCAGGATGGTGGAGCTCACCCCCCGCGACTGAGAGGCCCCTGCCCCACGCGGGTGCGGCCGGGCCCTGAGCATCGGCGTGGGGGGATCGGGCGGGCTCCGCCCCGCGCCGGTCACGGACTGGCCGTGATGGACCGGAAGCTCGTCAGGTGCCAGACCTGGAGCCCGCGGCAACCAGACCGGGAGGTCCGGTGCCGCCGGCAACAGGCATGCGGGCAGCCCTTCGTGCACCCGGACCGTGAAGGTGGGGTGCACGAAGGGCAGT
>SLRZ01000283.1 GCA_007130695.1 Nitriliruptoraceae bacterium | reverse complement strand
GCCTCGGCCGTGGTCGTGCCGCCGACCTCTGCGAGCAGCCACGCCCGCCCCGGCGGCAGCAGCTCCACGCCGCGGGAGGGCGGCCGACCGGGCCGCGTCGCCCCGGTCGCCAGCACGTCGTCGAGGCCTTCCAGGCCGAGCAGGTCGTGTGCCAGCAGCGCCGGCACGTGGTCCGCCGCCGCACCCAGGTCCGGGTAGGCCAGCACGACCACCGCCCGGTGCGGGGGGCGGGGGACCAGGCGCACCTCGGCGCCCAGCACCACCGCGCAGGTGCCCTCGGTGCCGACCAGCGCACGGGCCACGTGGAGATGGTCGTCGTGCAGCAACTGGTCGAGGTGGTAGCCGGACACACGGCGCGGGATCGTCGGCATCCGCTCGGCGACGAGCGGCCCGACCCGGTCGCGCAGTGCCAGCAGACCGGAGAACAGCGCTCCCGCCCGGCCGTCGGTGGCCGCCAGCGCACGGGCCGCACCGAGGTCGTGGCGCCCCACCTCGAGGCGGGTGCCGTCGTGGAGCAGGAGGTCGAGCGACTCGACGTTGTGCACCGTGCGGCCGGTGGTCAGCGAGTGCACCCCGCAGGCGTCGTTGCCGATCATGCCCCCCAACGTGCAGCGGTCGTGGGTCGAGGGGTCGGGCCCGAACATCAGGCCGTGGTCGGCGACCCGCGCCTGGAGCCGGTCGAGCACCACGCCCGGTTCGACGCGGGCCGTGCGTCGCTCCGGGTCGACGGCCAGGACCCGGTCGAGGTGACGCGAGCAGTCCAGGATCACGCCCGTGCCCGTCGCCTGGCCCGCCAACGACGTGCCCGCGCCCCGCGAGATCAGGGGCACCCCGGCCTCGCGGCAGCGCGCCACGGTCGTGACCACGTCGTCGACGGTGCGCGGCTGCACGACGCCGAGCGGCAGGTGCCGGTAGTTCGAGGCGTCGGTGGCGTAGAGGTGCCGGCTGCCCGGATCGAAGCGGACCTCACCCTCGACCTCGCGCCGCAGCACGAAGGCCAGCTGCTGCGCCGTGTCCGGCGCGGGGGCCGTGCTCATCGGCTCGGGCGGACTCCTGCCGGGGGCGCTCCCACGCTACTCGGGTAGCTTCGCTCCATGTCGCCCGGGCGAGAGGCCTGTTCACGCTGTGGTGAACCCACCGCGGGTCATCGCTTCTGCGGCCGGTGTGGCGCCCACCAGCCCACCGACGTTCCCCGTGACGCCGACGGTGGGCCGGTCGGCCGGCACCGCGGCCACGCCGCCCGGCCTCCCACGTCCCGGACGCGGAAGCGGGTGGCCGTCGCCACGGCAACGGGCGCGTTGCTCACGTTCGTGCTGGTGGGGATGGCCGGCATCTGGTCGGACACGGAGCCCGAGGCCGAGCCCGCGCCGCCTCCGGACGTGGCGACGGCGGAGCAGGACGGGTCACCGGGCACCGGGCCGCAGGCCGCACCACCGGTCCTCGACGAGGACGGGGCGGCGGGGTCGCCGTCGTTCACGTGTCGTCGGGGCGAGTGCGTGCGCTGGAGCGCCACCCTCGACGCGGACCTCCGCCCACTGCCGCCCGGGGTCCACCCGATGGGCGATGACGCACTGCTCGTCCTGGGGCGTGGCGGGCTGGCGGCGTTCGAGGGGGACGGCGAGACCCGCTGGGAGGAGGCCACCGCGGAGCGCTCCCTGGTGCTGCAGGTGGCGACGACCGAGGAGGAAGTGGTGGTCGCCACGGCCGAGTCACTCCTCGTGCGTGACGCGGCCACCGGTGAGCAGGTCTGGGAGGCCGCCGGCGGCCGGGATCTGCAGCTGCTCGACGCCCGCCGTGCCGACGACGTGCTCCTGCTGGCCTTCTCGCAGCAGGGCAGCATCGACGACGTGGCCACGGGGTACGTGCGTGCCTACGACGCGGCGACGGGGACGCGGCTGTGGACCGCGTACGGGGACGAGGTCGTGCTGGACCCCACCGGCGCCGTCGTACTCGACACGACGGAGATCACCGCCCGCGACCCCGTGAGCGGTGAGATCCGGTGGACCGCCGAACCCGGCTGGCGGGATGGCCGCGAGGGCGCACAGGACGTCGTCGAGCCTCGGCTGAGCGCGGACGTGCTCGCCGACGCCCTGGTGGTGCAGTACGAGGCTCCGGGCGTCACCGAGGTGCTGCTCCTGGACGCGACGACCGGCGCCGAGCGAGCCCATCTGCGGGGCCGGGCCGTGACGATCGACCGCGATGCCGGCCGGGTGGTCATCCACGAGCGGTTCGCCGGTGGGGAGGCGATGGCCGGCCTCGACCCCGCAGGTGAACGGGTCTGGACCCGCTCGCTGACGCTCGACGATGTCTGTTGCGCCGAGGTCCGCGCAGGTCCGGGGGCGCTGCTGCTCGTGTCCCGCGCGCAGGCCGGGGCGGCGCTCACCGTCGACCCGCGCACGGGACGCACGGTGGCCCGCGGGCCGCTGCCGCCCGGGGAGCTGCTGGGGACGCTGGGTCCGAGGGCCGTCCTGGTGCGGGACCGTTCCCCCTCCCGTTCGCGAGGCGTCTCGCTCGAGGACGGCTCGGAGCTGTGGAGCGTGACCGACGCGACACTGCGGCGCGACGTGCTCCACGGAGCGGTCCTGCTCGTCGTCGGCGACGAGTTGCTGGCCGTCGAACACCCCGCGACACGAACCGACGACGGAGGAAACCGATGACCAGGGCCCGGGACGCCCGCACCGCCGCCCGCTTCGCGCGGGGGGCGGTCGCGAGCCCGCACCACCTCGCGTCCGAGGCCGGGCGCGCCGTGCTGGTCGACGGCGGGAACGCGGTGGACGCGGCGGTGGCGGCGAACCTCGTGCTCGCCGTGGTCACCCCCTACTACTGCGGGGTCGGTGGCGACCTGCTGGCGATCGTGTGGGACGGCACACCGAACGGCGTGGTCTCGGCCGGCGCCGCCCCCGCCGCCGCGACGCCGGCGGCCGTGCGTGCCGCCGTC
>SLRZ01000274.1 GCA_007130695.1 Nitriliruptoraceae bacterium | reverse complement strand
TGGAACGGTTCAACCGTCGGCTGCAGACGTGGTCGTCACCGGGCACGGCAGCGGACGGCCGGGTCGAGGCCTGACGCTCCTAGTTGTCGGCGAGCTCCGTCGCCAGGGCGTCGAGGACCTCCTTGGCGTCGCCGAACAGCATCACGGTGTGTTCGCGTTCGAACAACTCGTTCTTGATGCCGGCGTAGCCGGGGGAGAGGCTGCGCTTGATGACGAAGACGCGGCGCGCCCGTCCGACCTCGAGGATCGGCATGCCGCCGATCGGGCCCGTGGGGTCCGAGCTGGCCGCCGGGTTCACCACGTCGTTGGCGCCGACCACGATGACCACGTCGGTCTGGGAGAAGTCGGGGTTGATCTGGTCCATCTCGACGAGCTGTTCGTAGGGGACCTCGGCCTCGGCGAGCACGACGTTCATGTGCCCGGGCATACGGCCGGCGACGGGGTGGATACCGAAGCGCACCTGTACACCGCGGCCCGTGAGGGCCTTGGCGACCTCGTGCACGGCGTGCTGCGCCCGGGCGACCGCGAGGCCGTAACCGGGGACGATGACGACCGACTCGGCGGCCTCGAGGACCATCGCGGCCTCCTCGGCGTCGCCGGAGACGACGTGGCCGTACTCCTGGTCCTCGGGCGCCCCGCCACCGTCGCCGCCGTAGCCGCCGACGAGCACGTTGAGCAGCGAGCGGTTCATCGCCTTGCACATGATCTGTGTGAGGATAAGCCCGGCCGCGCCGACGATCGTGCCGGCCATGATCAGCAGGTTGTTGGTCAGCGCGAAGCCGGTGGCGGCCGCGGCAAGACCCGACAGGGAGTTGAGCAGGCTGATGACCACCGGCATGTCCGCACCGCCGATCGGCACCACGAGGATGATCCCGATGAGCAGCGCGGCGGCGAACAGCCCGAGCACCAGCGCCGCGGCCACCGTGTCGTCGTCGATCGCGAAGGTGCCCACGGCCCCCAGCGCGAGACCACCCAGTGCGAGCAGCCCCATCAGCGGCCCACGCACCGGGATGGACGGCGACCCGCTGACCGTGCCGGCGAGTTTCAGTTCGGCGAAGACGCTGCCCGAGAAGGTGATCGCGCCGATCAGCACCGACAGCACCAGCGTGGCCGCGGCGGCCCCACCCAGCACGGCGGCGGTGGTCTGGCCGCCGTCGCCCTCCACGACCCGACCCCAGAACAGCGACAGGGCCACCAGCGCCGAGGAGGCACCGCCAAAGCCGTTGAAGCGCGCCACGATCTGGGGCATCTTCGTCGCCTGGGCGCGCACGACGATCAGGATCCCGAAGGCGCTGCCGACCACGAGGCCGGTGACGATCCAGCGGTAGTCGACCCGGCCCACCTCGATGAGCGTGATGATGACCGCCAGCAGCATCCCGGCCGCCAGCAGGGCGTTGCCCTCGCGGGCGGTGCGCACCTTCGACAGCCGCTTCAAGCCCACCACGAACAGCGCGATCGAGCCCAGTGCGAGCACGGCGGTGACCTGGGTGACCTCGATGCCGTTCATCGCTTGCCCCCGAACGTCGACAGCATCCGGTCGGTGACCAGGAAGCCGCCCACCACGTTCACCGTCGCGAGCACCAGCCCCAACAGGCCGAGCAGCACGCTCACGCGCGGGTCGGCGATGACGACCAGGGTCAGCGCCCCCGCGATCGTGATTCCCGACATCGCGTTCGCGCCAGACATCAGCGGCGTGTGCAGGGTCGGGGGGACCTTGCGGATGAGTTCGAAGCCGAGGAAACCGGCCAGGACGAACACGTAGAAGCTGACGAGCATGGGACCCATCAGGCCTCACCTCCCAGGAGCTTGGCGGTGGGTTCGTGGGTGACCTCACCGTTGGAGGTCAGCAGCGCACCGGCGACCACCTCGTCGTCGAGGTCGATCCGGAACGCGCCCTCGTCGTCCAGCAGCAGCCCGCAGAACGAGGTGATGTTGCGCGCGTAGAGGGCACTGGCTTCGCCGGCCATGTCGGAGGGCAGGTGCTGGCCCGGCAGGATGCGCACGCCGTCGTGTTCGGTGGGCCCGGCGACGTCCGTGAGCGCGCAGTTGCCGCCGTCCGCGGCGGCGAGGTCGATGACCACGCTGCCGGGCTGCATCGCCGCGACCATCTCGGCGGTGACCAGTCGCGGTGCCGGTCGACCCGGGATCTGGGCGGTGGTGATCACCGCGTGCGCCTCGGCGAGATGCTCGGTGAGCACCTTGCGCTGGCGGGTGAGGAAGTCTTCACCGACCTCCTTGGCGTAGCCCCCTTCGCCGGTCGCGTCCTCGGCGTCCGGGACGTCGATGAACTTCCCACCGAGCGAGGCGACCTCCTGCTTGGCGGCCTCGCGGATGTCGGAGACGTACACCACGGCGCCGAGCCGCTTCGCGGTCGCCACGGCCTGCAGCCCGGCGACCCCGGCGCCCAGCACGACGATGTTGGCGGGACGGATCGTGCCGGCCGCGGTCATGAACAGCGGGAAGTGCTTGTCGAGGTGGTAGGCGGCCACGATCACCGACCGGTACCCGGCGATGGAGGCCTGACTCGACAGCGCGTCCATCGACTGCGCCCGGCTGATGCGCGGCACCAGTTCCATGGACAGGGTCGTGATCCGTTGTTCCATCAGGGCCCGGACGGTGTCCTGGTTGCGGTGGGGGGCGATGAACGACAGCAGCGTGGCCCCCTGCGGCAGCGCGCCGACCTCGTCGGGGCTCGGTGGGGCGACCCGCGCGACGATCGAGGCGTCGTCCGGTGGGCCGGTGCCGTCGTGGATCCGGGCACCGGCCTCCTCGTAGGCCGCGTCGGTGAAGCGGGCGTGCCCGCCTGCCCCCGACGCCACCGCCACCTCGAGGCCCTGGCCCACCAAGCGGCGCACGGAGTCGGGGGTGGCGGCGACCCGCCGCTCGCCCTCGGCACTCTCCTTGCACACGTACAGCACGGCCACAGCCGTCCTTACCGTCGTCGTGTTGCGTCACTGACCAGGGACCATAGTGCGCTGTTCGCCCACGGCCCGGACGCGGGGCCGATCGGTGGCGGCGTGGAAGGTGGTGCGGCGCCGTCGTGGGGCCCGGGCAACCTGCCGTCGTGGGGGCGGGGCCGTGCCGCGGTGAGGGACGGGGGACTTGCCGTCGTGATGACCGGACGACGCGGGGTCGTGGGGACGGGGCGGTGCCGTCGTGGACGACGGGGGCACACGGTCGTGGAGGGCCGGGTGATGGCGGCGCGGGGGCGGGGGAGCGGTCGCGACGGGTCGTGTGTGGCGACCGGTGGCCGTCCGGACAGCGTGGCTAGAGTGTCCGCAAACCCCCGCACCCTTGTGCATCGATTCACCCGTGGAGTGCCGATGGCCCTGCCGAAGCTCGATCCCGACCAGCGTCGCGCGGCGCTGGTCAAGGCCGCCGAGGCACGACGCATCCGGGCGGAGCTCAAGCAGATGCTCAAGGCCGGCGAGGTGTCGCTGCGGGACGTGCTGGACCGGTCGGGGTCGGCCGACGCACTGGCCAAGATGCGCGTCAGCGAGGTCCTGGAGGCCATGCCGGCCTACGGCCCGGTCAAGGCCCGGGCGCTGATGGAGGAACTCGACATCGCCGCCTCCCGACGTCTACGGGGCCTGGGCCCACGCCAGCGTGAGCGGTTGCTGGAGACCTTCGAGGACCGCCCGTGACGGAGACCGGGCTGCTGGTCGTCCTCGCGGGCCCCAGCGGTGTCGGCAAGGGCACCGTGCACCGACGCCTCCGTGAGGACCTCGCCGACGTCGAACTGTCGGTGTCGGTCACGACGCGTCCACCGCGCCCCGGCGAGCAGGACGGGGTCGACTACCACTTCGTGGACCGGCCGACGTTCGAGGCGATGGCGGAGGACGGGCGGTTGCTGGAGTGGGCCGAGTACGCCGGCAACCTCTACGGCACACCGAGGGTCCCCGTCGACCAGGCGGTGGCGGGTGGGCGGCTGGTGCTGCTCGAGATCGAGGTGCAGGGGGCGTTGCAGGTCATCGAGCGGGTCCCCGGGGCGCTGACGGTGTTCCTCGTCCCGCCCTCCTGGGAGGAACTCGAACGACGCCTGCGGGACCGTGGCACCGAGGACGAGGCCACCGTGGCCCGCCGGCTCGAGACCGCCCGCCACGAACTGGCACAGCGCACCGCGTTCGACCACCAGGTGGTCAACGACGACCTCGACGGGTGTGTCGCCGAGGTGCGGCGGCTGATCGAGCAGGCCCGCACACCGGCCTGACGGGCCGATCCGGGGCCGTTCCGAGCGCGGGGTCGGGCGGCGGGCAGGCGAAGAGGCGTCCGAGTACCGGGTCCGGGGCGGTGGGGCGAAGAGGCGGTCCGAGTCCGGGGTCCGGGGGGCGAAGAGGCGGTCCGAGTCCGGGGTCCGGGGGGCGAAGAGTCGGTCCGAGTACACCGGGTCCGGGCGGTGGGAAGGCGCAAAGGCGGTCCGAGTGCGACGCGGACGTGGTGCTCGTGCGGGGTGGTGACGGCGCCCGGTCGCGACCGGTACGCTGCCGGGGTGCCCGCGTGGCGCCGTGCGCTGTTCGTCAGGACCTCGACGCACCCCGGCCCCGCGACTGCCACACCGACGACTCGACGACCTCGTGGAGGTGCTCCCATCGCCCGCATCGACGACCTGATGGACAAGGTGGACTCGAAGTTCCACCTCGTGCACCTCTCGGCCAAGCGCGCCCGGGAGATCAACGGCTACTACGCGCAGCTCGGCGAGGGGCTCGGCCAGTTCGTGCCGCCGCTGGTGTCGACCGCCTCAAACAAGCCGCTGTCGGTGGCCCTCGAGGAGATCGCCCAGACCAAGATCGAAGGCACCGAGCCCACCGAGGAGTCGGCCGACGACCCGCTCGCCTTCATCGGTCCCGACGACGAGGGCGATGACGACGGCGACGCCAGCGCCTAGCCGAGGCGACCATGTGCGAGCGGCCGCCCGGTGCGGCCGTGGACCCGGCCCACGGAGAGCGACGTGAGCGAGCTCGCGGGCACGCGCGTCCTGCTCGGGGTGACCGGCGGGATCGCGGCCTACAAAGCCGCACTGCTGGCCCGGCTGCTGGTCGGTGCCGGCGCGAGCGTCGACCCGGTGCTCTCCCGCGGCGCCGAGCACTTCATCGGCGCGGCCACCTTCGAGGGGCTCACGGGCCGCAAGGTCCGCGGTGAGGTCTGGGAGGACGTGGCCAGCGGGACCCACGTCGAGCTCGGGCGTTCGGCCGAGGTCGCGATCGTCTATCCGGCAACCGCCCATGTGCTGGCCAAACTCGCCAACGGCCTCGCGGACGACCTGCTGACCACCACTCTGCTGGCGTCGAGGTGCCCGCTGGTGCTGGCACCGGCGATGCACACCGAGATGTGGGAGCACGCGGCGACCCGGGCCAACGTCGCGACGTTGCGAAAACGTGGCGCCTCGATCCTCGGCCCCGACGACGGACCGCTGATGGGCGGCGACACCGGCCCCGGGCGCCTGGTGGATCCCGAGGACGTGCTGGCCCACCTCGTCGAGCTCCTGCCCGGGACCCGGGACCTGGCCGGACGCACCGTCGTGGTGACCGCGGGCGGCACCCGCGAGCCCATCGACCCGGTCCGGTTCCTCGGCAACCGGTCGAGCGGCAAGATGGGATTCGCCGTGGCGGCCGCCGCCGCCCGACGCGGCGCCGACGTGCACCTGGTGGCCGGTCCGGCCTCGCTGCCGACACCCCCGGGCGTGACCCGGTACGACGTCGGCACGACGCTCGAGATGCACCGCGTGGTCCTCGACCTCGCCGCGCGCGCGGACGTGGTCGTCAAGGCCGCCGCCGTCGCCGACTTCCGGCCCGCCGCGGTGAGCACCTCGAAGCTCAAGAAGGCCGCCGGGGTCCCGGTCGTCGAACTCGAACCCAACCCCGACATCCTCCTCGACCTCGTCGAACGTCGGGGCGGGGCCGCCACACCGATGATGGTGGGCTTCGCCGCGGAGACCGACGACGTCGAGGCGGAGGGCCGCGCCAAACTCGAACGCAAGGGTGCGGACCTGCTGGTCGTCAACGACGTCTCGGGCAGCGACGCCGGGTTCGAGGTCGACACCAACCGGGTCGTGATCCTCGCCCGCGACGGGGCACGGGTCGACGTGCCGCTGGCCAGCAAGGCCGAGGTCGCCGGCCGGATCCTCGACGAGGTCGTCGCCCGCCTCTGACACCGGCACGATGTCGCGAGTCCGGGTGTGTCGCCCGCCGTCGCTAGGCTGCGCGTCCCGGTGGCTCGCGTATCGAGGTGGGTCACCGTTCCGCTTCGTCCCAAGGAGCACGCCGTGGCTCGCCGCAGTCTGTTCACCTCGGAATCCGTCACCGAGGGTCACCCGGACAAGATGGCCGATCAGATCTCCGACTCGGTCCTCGACGCCATCCTCGAGAAGGACCCTGAGGGACGCGTCGCCTGCGAGACGCTGGTGACCACCGGACAGGTCATCGTGGCGGGCGAGATCAGCACCAAGACCTACGTCGACATCCCCCGGACCGTGCGCCGCACCGTGCTCGACATCGGCTACGACCACCACGACATGGGCTTCGACGGCAACACCTGCGGCGTGTCCATCGCGATCGACGAGCAGTCGCCCGACATCTCCGCCGGGGTCACCACCGCCTACGAGTCGCGGTCCGGCAGGGACCACGACCCCTACTCGCTGCTCGGCGCCGGCGACCAGGGGATGATGTTCGGCTACGCCTCGGACGAGACCCCCGAACTGATGCCGATGCCGATCCATCTCGCGCACCGCATGTCGGAACGGCTCAGCGCCGTCCGCAAGGCCGGCGAGATCGGTTACCTGCGCCCCGACGGCAAGACCCAGGTGACCGTCGAGTACGAGGACGGCCGTCCCGTGGCGATCCGCAACGTCGTGGTCTCCACCCAGCACCGGGCCGAGATCGACCTCGAGACGCTGCTTCGTCCCGACCTCGAGGAACATGTCATCCGGCCCGTGCTGCCGGACGACATCGACACCTCCGACGTGCAGATCTACGTCAACCCGACCGGCAAGTTCGAACTCGGCGGGCCGGTCGCCGACGCGGGCCTGACCGGCCGCAAGATCATCGTCGACACCTACGGCGGGATGGCACGGCACGGCGGTGGGGCCTTCTCCGGCAAGGACCCGTCCAAGGTCGACCGGTCCGCGTCGTACGCGGCCCGCTGGGTGGCCAAGAACATCGTCGCCGCCGGCCTGGCCAAGAAGGCGGAACTGCAGGTCGCCTACGCGATCGGGGTCGCGACCCCGGTGTCGTTCCGTCTGGAGACCTTCGGGACCGAACAGGCCGACCCCGACCAGATCCTCGCGGGGGTGCGTGAGGTCTTCGACCTGCGCCCGGCCGCGATCATCGACGCGCTCGACCTGCGCAAGCCCGGGTACCGCGCCACCGCCGCCTACGGCCACTTCGGCCGTGAGGGCGAGCGCTTCACCTGGGAGCGCACCGACCGCGCCGACGCCCTGCGCGACGTCGTCGGGGCCTGAATCGTGCCCGGCGACGGGCAGGCGGCCGGGGGGCACTCCGGTGACGGCCCCTCGCCGCACCCGCCCCGCGTCGCCCGGATCGTCGTCGAGGTCGAACCGCTCCATCTCGACCGGCTCTTCGACTACCTCGTCCCCGAGGGGGTCGAGGTGGTGGCGGGCCAGCGGGTCCAGGTGACCTTCTCCGGACGTTCGGTGCGGGCGCTGGTCGTCGAGGTGGTCGACCACACCGACGTCCCGGAGGAGCGCCTACGCCCGATCCGCCGGCAGCTCGGCGCGCACGTCTGGGTCCGACCCGAAGAACTCGCCGCGCTGCGGTGGGCGGCGGACCGGTTCGGGGCGCCGCTGGCCGACGTCGTCCGCCACGCGCTTCCCGGTCGCACCGTCGACGTCGAACGACGGGCCGAGGCCGCCGGGTGGTTCCCGCCCGGCACCGCACGTCGGCCCTCCAGCGACCCCGCGCCGCCCCCGGAAGCGCTCGAGTCCGCATGGGCGCCCTACCAGGCCTCGGGGCAGGAGTTGCGCGCGGCCGTCGCGGGCGGAACGGGCTCGTTCATGTGGCGCCCGCTGCCCGACGAGGACGTCGCGGCGCGCCTCACCGAACTGGTCCAGCTCACCCTCGCCGGGGACCGCGACGCCCTCGTGATCGTCCCGGACCCGGACTCCCCGGTCGCCGACGCGGTGGCCGCGGCCGCGGGCGACCTCGTGGTCGACGTGCGCGGCGGACCCTCGCCCCGGTCCGTGTACCGCCGGTGGCTGGAGGCACGCTGCGGGCGGGCCCGCGTCGTCCTCGGCGAACGGGGCGTGGCGTTCTGGCCCCTCCAGCGTCTCGGCCTCGCGGTCGTGCTGGACGAGGCCAACCCGGCGTTGAAGGAACGGCGCAGTCCGCGCCACCACGTCCGCGAGGTCGCGCTCGAACGCGCCCGGCGGGCCGGTGGGGTGGGGCTGCTGGTGGGCACCGTGCCCAGCGCCCCGGCCTGGCGCCTGCTGCGGGAACGCCGCGTCACCCCGGTGGTCGCGGGCCGGGAGATCGAGCGTCGTGCCCGTCCCCGAGTCCGGGTCGTGACGGGGGAGGGCCGGGTGCGCACCCGCGTGTCGCCGGAGGGGGTCGCGGCCCTGCGGCGCGCGGTCGCCGCCGGGACCTACGGGGTGGTGCTCGCCTCCCGCCGGGGTGAGGGCCGGGCGCTGATCTGTGGCGGCTGTGGCGAACGCCTGGCCTGTCCCACCTGTGCCTCGTCGCTGGCGTCCTCGGAGGCCGGCGGGGTGCACTGTGAAGGGTGCGGCTGGATGCAGCCACGGGTGCCGCCGTGCCCGGCCTGCCGGGCCCGCGAGATCGTGCCGCTGGCGGCGGGCGCCGCGCGGCTAGGCCGTGAGTTGGGGCGGACCGTGAACGCGCCGGTCGCTGTGCTGGAGGGCTACGGGCGCACACCCCCGCCCCCGCCGGCGGTCGTCGTGGCCACCCGCGGGTCCGTGCTGGACGAACCGTGGGGCCCGGTCGGCGCGGTCGTGCTCGGTGACCTCGACGGTTCCCTGCTGCGTCCGAGCCTCGACGCCGGCGAGGACACGCTGCGCCTGGCGATGGCGGTGGCGAAGTGGACCGTGCGCACCGGCGCCCCGGCCGACGCCGAGGTGGTGGCCGAGACCCGCGAGCCCGAGCACGCCGCCATCCGGGCGCTCGCGGCGTGGGACCCCGGCGGGTTCTGGCGCGCCGAGGTGGAACTGCGTTCCGCGCTGCGGTTCCCACCCGCCGCGCACGCCCTGCGTCTGGAGTTGGGGGAGGGGGCCCCGGGCGGTGGCCGTGGCGGCGCGTCGGCCAGTCGCCGTGCCGCGATCACCGACGCGCTCGGGCAGGCACCGGGGCAGTTGGCGGCGGCGCTGCCCGCCGGCGACGACCTGCTCGGGCCGGTCCCGCACGGGCCGCGGCAGGCGTTCCTGATCAAGAGCGACGACCGCGCCGGCACGTTGGCGGCCCTGCGGGCACTGCGGGAGGAGTGGAGTCGCCTCGGGGTGGACGCGCGGTTGGACGTCGACCCCGTGGACGCCGGCTGACCCGACGACCACCGGGGGTCGTGGACGGATCGTCGCGGTCGTCGGGAATGTTGTTCGAAGGTCCGTGCGCACGTTTCGCGGTGGGATCGTAAGGTCCGGCGCGCACCCGTCGGGCCGTGACCCACCACCCCGAGGTCCGTCCGCCGGCCGGTCCCAGCAGAGAGGCGGCGACGTGAACGACCAACCGTCGGAGCGGACAGGCGAAGCGGAGCACGACGACGAAGGGCGCCGCATCGCCGAGCGGACGGCGGTGCCCGCCCAGGAACTGGCCGATGTCCCCGAGCAGGGAGAGGTCGCCGAGCCGGAACGCGTCGGCCGACGCGCCTGGATCGGACGGTTCCTCGGTCCCGTCCTGGCCGTGCTCGTCTACCTGCTCATCCCCTCCGGTGAGGGCGGGCTCGGTGCGCCCGGGCGGGCGACCGCCGCTGTCGGCACGCTCATGGCCGTGTGGTGGATCTCGGAGGCGCTGCCGCTGCCCGCGACCTCGCTGCTGCCGATCGCGTTGTTCCCCCTGTTGGACGTCGACGACATCGGGGGCGCGACCGCGCCCTACGCCGACGACATCATCTTCCTGTTCATGGGCGGCTTCATGCTCGCGCTGGCGATGCAGCGGTGGGGCCTGCACCGGCGCATCGCCCTGGTCACCGTGATGGCCGTGGGCACCAAACCGGTCCGCGTGGTGGGCGGTTTCATGATCGCGACGGCGTTCCTGTCGATGTGGGTCTCAAACACGGCCACCGCGGTGATGATGCTGCCGATCGGTATGAGCGTCCTGCAGCTGGTCTACGAGCGTGTCAGCACCGGCGGCGGCCCCGGCGGCGGCCCCGACGGCGGCCCCGACGGTGGGCCAGATGGCGGCCCCGGCATCGGCACCGACGACGACCTGATCGGGGAGGACGCACCCAACTTCGCGGTCTGCCTGATGCTGGCGATCGCCTACGCGGCGAGCATCGGGTCGCTGGCCACCCTCATCGGCACGCCCCCGAACCTGTTCATGGCCGGCTTCGTCGAGCAGGCCTACGGCATCGACATCGGGTTCGGGCGGTGGATGCTGGTCGGGCTCCCGCTCTCCGTCGTATTCCTCGTGATCACCTGGGTCGTACTCACCCGGTTCGTCTACCCGATCCGGCTGAAGGAGATCCCGGGCGGCCGTGACCTCTTCCGTGAACAACTCGACGGGATGGGTCCGGCGAGCCGTGGCGAGAAGATGGTGCTGACGATCTTCACCATGACCGCCCTGGCCTGGGTGCTTCGTGAGCCGATCACCGACGCGCTGGCGACCACCGTCCCGGCACTCGCCGGCCTCAGCGACGCCGGCATCGCGATCACGGCCGCGATCGTGCTCTTCGCCCTGCCCGTCGACTGGCGCCACGGGGTGTTCGTGCTGGACTGGTCCACCGCACGGAAGCTGCCCTGGGGCGTGCTCCTGCTGTTCGGTGGCGGCCTGAGCCTGGCCTCGGCCGTGGGCGAGAGCGGGCTCGACGAGTACCTCGGTGAGCAGGTCGGGGGGCTCGGCGGCCTCCCCACCCTGGTGCTGGTCGCCGCGGTCGTCGCGACCATCGTCGGGCTCACGGAGCTGACCAGCAACACCGCCACCGCGGCGACGTTCCTGCCGATCCTCGGTGGCGTCGCCGTCGGTCTCGGTATCGCACCACTGATGCTGGTCGTGCCGGCCGCCCTGGCCGCCTCGTGCGCGTTCATGATGCCGGTGGCGACGCCACCCAACGCGATCGTGTTCGGCTCGGGCTACATCACGATGCCGCAGATGGTGCGCGCCGGGATCTGGCTGAACCTCATCGGGATCGTGTTGGTGACCGCGGTCGTGATGGTGATCGGCGGGGCGGTGTGGGGCTTCTGAGCCCACGGCGGCGCACCGGCCCGCCCTCGTCGTCCCGGACGCTGGGCTCGGCGCTCGCGGCGACCACCGTGGGCGTGCTGCCGGCGTACGTGGTCGGCGGACTGGGCGATGCTGGGGGCCGGCGCGGTCGGGCTGTTCCTGCTCG
>SLRZ01000287.1 GCA_007130695.1 Nitriliruptoraceae bacterium | reverse complement strand
TCGTCGGCGTCGTCCACGGACGCCGGCCCCACGTCGGGGTCGGCCTGCGCGCTGCCCTCGAGCCGCGTGTCGACCTCCAGTCGCACGACCCCCTGCTCGAGGGCGTCCTCGAGCGGCAGGCCGCGGGCGAGCTCCTCCCGCACGGAGGCGACCCGGTCATCGATGTCCTCGAGCGCCGCGTCGGCGGCGTCACGCACCTCGTCGGCCGCACCGATGAGGTCCTCCCTGGCCGTGCGGGTCTCCTCCTCGAGCTGGCTGACCTGCTGCGCGTAGTAGACGACGGCGAGCGAACCCGCCAGGACCGCGCCGCCCAGGCCCACCATGACGAACAGGGGCACCAGCCACCAGCCCAGGCGGTCACGGTCACCCAGGAGCCGGGCGCGCCAGCCCGTCCCCGCGTCGTGACCCGATGTCCCGCTCACGGGTTTCTCCGAGCGCGTCTGATCTCCAGCCACCGGCCAACCGCACCGACCAGCGGGACCAGCACTCCCCCCACCGCCATGCTCGCGACCAGGTCCCAGCCCCGCACCATCGCGGCGCCCGCGCCCACGAGGACGCCGAAGGGCACGAGCAGGAGCGGCATCGTCGTGGCCCGTCCGCGGTGCTCCGCGTGGCGGGAGGTCACGGTCGCACCGACGGCCCCGAGCACGACGAGCGCCAGGCCGACGAACATGAGGACGGGCTCACCCCGCGTGATGTCCAGCTCGTCCCCTCCCTGCACGTCCCGGCAGAGTCTACGAGGCGCGGCGGCCGGTGCCGTGTGCATCCGCCCCCGCCGATGTGACAGCCGCCCCGTCAGCGGCGATCATGGGCCCACGAGGGCCCGTCCGCTCCCGTCACCGTCCTTCCTCCGAGGCTCCGCTGTGCCCCCACCGCGTGTGCGCGTGCTCGCCCTGCTGCTCCCGGTCGTCCTGCTGGTCGTGGCGTGCGCCGGCGGCGAACCCGACCTCGAGATCGGCCACGCCCGGGCGGCCGAGCCGGCGGGGGGCTCCTCCCAGGTCGTGGTCGCCATCACCAACCACGGCGACGGCGACGACGTGCTCGAGGGGGCCTCGACCCCGGCCGCCGCGGCGGTCGAGATCCACCTCACCGAGGTGGACGACGGGAGGGCCCAGATGCTCGAGCTCGACGAACTGGACATTCCCGCCGGGGAGACCGTGCGCTTCCGCCCCGGATCCCTGCACCTGATGCTGGTGCTGCCGGACGAGAGCGTCGAACGGGGCGGTACCTTCCCGCTCGTCCTGCATTTCGACCGCAGCGGCGAACAGTCGGTCGAGGTGGAGGTCGTGGGCTACGAGGACCTCGTCGACGACGCCGCCCAGGAGTGAGCCGGTGCGACGCCTTCTGTTACTGGTGCTGGCCCTACTGCTCGTGGCCTGCGAGGCGACGAGCAGCACCGCCAATCTGAGCGCCGGGCTCTCGCCCGGCGAGGACGGCTGGCGTGGCAGCGCGCTGGACACCGACGCGACCATGCCCGACGTCACCCTCGTCGACGCGACCGGCGAGCAGTTCGACCTCGCCGCCGACACCGCCGGTACCCCGACCCTGCTGTTCTTCGGCTACGCCAGCTGTCCCGACATCTGCCCGATCCACCTCGCCGCCATCGCCGCCGGCATGCAGGGCGCCGGCGTGAGCCACGACGACCTCGACGTCGTCTTCGTCACCGTCGACCCCGAACGCGACGGCCCCGAGGAGATCGGCGAGTGGCTCGCGGCCTTCGACCGCCGCTTCACCGGGCTGACCGGCGACATGGCCACCATCGAGGAGGCCCTGGGCGCCCTCGACCTGCCCGGCCCGGTCGTCGAAGGCGCCGACCCTCGCGGCGAGGGTGAACTGATCGGGCACCCGGCCCAGGTCATCGGCTTCGACGCCGACGGCGACGCCCGCCGAGTGTGGCCGTTCGGGACCCGGCGTGCCGACTGGATCGCGGACCTGCCCCGCCTGGCCGAGGAGTGGGCGTGAACAACGTCGCCTGGTGGTGCTCGAGCACGCCCGGTCAGGTCTGGACCTGGCGCTACACCCCGTTCATCGGCGTATGGGTTCTCGCGGCCGCCCTGGTGGGGACCTGGGTGGCGGCACACCGGCGGGCCGGCCAGCCGATCGAGGCCCGATTCCTCCGCCGCTGGCTGCTCGGCGTACTCGCGCTGGTCGTGGTCTCCGAGTGGCCCATCGGCCAGCTCGGGGCGGGCTACCTCGCCACCGTCGGGATCTTCCGGTGGGTGGTCTACACCTTCGTCGCGGCCCCGTTACTGGTGGCAGGGCTGCCCGGCTGGATGGTGGACCGCGCCCTGCCGTGGGGGACCCGCCGGCAACGTGCGGTCTCGTTCCTGACCCACTGGCCCGTCGCGTTGCTGGTCTTCAACGCCGTGATGCTCACCACCCACCTGCCCCCGGTGGTGGACTCCCTGAAGGTCTACCAACTCGGCAGTTTCCTCACCGACGTGCTGTGGTTGACCGCCGCCCTGGTCTGGTGGTGGCCGGCCATCCGGCGCGAGGAGGCCCGGGGCGCGATCGAGGAGCCGCTGCGGGCCTTCTACCTGTTCGCGTCCTCCGTGCTGATGTTCGTCCCCGCCGCCTTCCTGACCTTCTCACCGCTGCCGCTCTACGGGGTCTACGAACTCGCGCCCCCCCTGTGGCTGGGCTTCGACCCGATCGCCGACCAGCAGGCGGCGGGCATCGTGATGAACGTCGTGGGCGGGTTCGTGCTGTGGGGCGTCATCGCCACGCTGTTCATGCGCTGGGCGAAGGAGAAGGAGGCCGAGGACACGGCCGCCCGGCGGGAGCGTGCACGGCTGCTGCTGGCCGAACTCGACGAACAGGGCCGCACGCCGACCGGGACGGCCTGACCGCCGAACGCCACCGCCCGACCGGGCCGCGGCGGGCCGGGCCGCGACGCCCGGCTGCGACGCGTGGCTGCCTCGCCCGGCTGCGACGCCGGCCGTGCATCCCT
>SLRZ01000221.1 GCA_007130695.1 Nitriliruptoraceae bacterium | reverse complement strand
TCCTCCGCGGGCAACTGGACCCACCGGTAGTTCAGGCACGGGCCATCAAGGTCCTCATGGGTGCCCGAAATCGGAAGGCCTACCCACGGGTCGTCGTTCTGGTTACCTGATCCCACCGGGGTAACGGCAGTCCTTTCCTCTTCCCCGTCAACTGATACGTCGCGGTGAACCAAACCGTCATTGTCGTCTTGAGCATCATCAAACTTGATCGGCTCGCTGGCCTGCGCCAATGCTCCGCCGAATGCAGGTGAAGCGACCAACACTGCCAGTGCCACGACCGTCAGCGCTCGGGCCCGGTATGCCTTCTCCATCCCCGTCTCCCCGTTAGAAGTCCTCGCAAGCCCTATCGAGTGCATCACCAAAGTCGATGTCGCCCCATTGCTCCTGAGGAATCTCTTCGCCCCCTGAGTGCATAGGAGCGATGGCACGAATTCGCCATGGCGTGGGATTCCGATCAAGGCTCGTGACATCTCGATCGACACGTGCGAGAGAGAAAACAGACTTCCGATCCGGCGGAGGCGGGTCCACAGCGTTGCCGCTCCGGTCCCACCAACCAGCGACGATGAGGCAGCGTTCGGTCTCAGCATGAAGAACAGCGTCGACTTCGAGGCGCGTTGGTTCCATTTCGTCTGGTGCCAGTAAGCCTTCAGCCGTGGTGGGGTCGTCGACGTATCCTTGCAAGTTCTCCATCAGCAAGTCACGTCGATCGCCTTCTGCGATCGCATGAAGGCGATCGGCCGCATCCAGGTCCAATGGCTCCCCTGGACTTTGCTGCAGCGCGACAATGTGGATCTCGGTGTCGACCTCGAGCAGGGCGTTGATGACGTCTTCGGCGTAGTCCTCGTCGATCTCGTCCGGAACGGCGTATGGCTCTTCGTCGTTCTCGTCGTCGCCTTCGTCCGGCTCAGGGTCCGAGTCCTCCTGCGCATCCTCGTCGCCGCCGATGGGCTCGGGGTTGTCGTCCGCGTCGTTCCCGCAGGCAGTGAGCAGCAACAGGCCTGCGGACAACGCCGCAGCGATGCGACGGGTCTGGCGCATGACTCCCCCCGTGTGATCAGCCGGCCCGGCCGTTCGGACCGGTCGGACTGTACCAACTGCACTGACATGCCTCACGATGAGTTCGGTTGCCAGTGGAACTATCGCCGTTCAGCGCCGGCTTATTTGCCGCAGTATCGGCGGACTCCGGCTACTGCTCGTCGAAGAGGGCGGGGGTCGTGGTCCCCGGTGGGCCGCCGGCCGGAACGGGACGGTCCAGGTGCGCATAGGCGGACGGGGTGGCCACCCGCCCGCGTGGGGTGCGTTGCAACAGCCCGCGCCGCAGCAGGAACGGCTCGACCGCATCCTCGAGCGTGTCGGACTCCTCCCCCACCGAGATCGCCAGGGTGGCCAGCCCGACGGGACCACCGGAGAAGTTGTCCACCAGGGCCTCCAGGACCCGTCGGTCGAGGCGGTCGAGTCCGAGTTCGTCGACGTCGAAGACCTCCAACGCGGCCTGGGCGACCGGAAGGTCCACCGTGCCGTCACCTTCCACCTCGGCGTAGTCACGCACCCGGCGCAGAAGACGGTTGGCGATGCGCGGTGTCCCGCGCGATCGCGTCGCGATCTCCAGGGCGCCATCGGGGTCAACCGAGATGTCCAGCAGCCGGGCGGAGCGGTGGACGATGGCCAGCAGCTCCTCCGGGTCGTAGTGCTCGAGGTGGGCCGAGAACCCGAACCGGTCGCGAAGCGGTGCCGCGATCAGGCCGGTACGGGTGGTGGCGCCGACCAGCGTGAACGCTGGCAGATCGAGACGGATGGAACGGGCACCGGGCCCCTTTCCCACCACGATGTCGAGCTGGAAGTCCTCCATCGCCGGATAGAGGACCTCCTCCACCGCACGCGGCAGCCGGTGGATCTCGTCGACGAACAGCACGTCGCCCGGTTCGAGACCGGTCAGGATTGCGGCGAGGTCCCCGGGCCGTTCCACGGCCGGCCCCGAGGTGGCCCGGAACTGGGCACCGACCTCGGCGGCGACGATCGCGGCCAGCGTGGTCTTGCCCAGCCCCGGGGCGCCCGACAGCAACACGTGGTCGGCGGCCTGGCCCCGCTTGCGGGCACCGGCGAGCACCAGCTCGAGCTGTCGACGGACCCGCTCCTGGCCGATGAACTCCTCGAGGCGGGAGGGGCGCAGGCTCGCCTCGACATGGTCCTCGCCGGGCAACGCGACGACGTCGAGGACGGCCTCCTCATGCTCCCCCTCGTGTGGGTCGGGGCTCATCGCTGCACCCCGTCGAGCGCGGACGTCGACAGCTCACGGAGCGCACGACGCAGCAGACCGGCAGCGTCCTCGCCACCCGTGCCCGGACCGATCGCGGCCAGCGCCTCCTGGGCCTCGCCGGCGCTGTATCCGAGGCCCAGCAGCGCCTCACGCACCTCGGCCCGGACGTCGGCGGCCGGACCCGCGGCGGCACCGACCTGGTCGTCGCCCGCCGAGGGGAAGGCCCCCACCTTGTCCTTGAGCTCGAGGACCAGCCGCTCGGCGACCTTCTTACCGATCCCCGGCACCGCGGTGAGCGTGGGCACGTCGGAGCCGGCGATCGCCGCCCGCAGCGTGTCCGGGCGGTGGGTTCCCAGCGCGGCCAGCGCGATGCGCGGCCCGACCCCGGAGGAGCTCAGCAACAGCTCGAAGAGTTCCAGCGCCCCCCGCTCGGTGAAGCCGTACAGCGTCATCGAGTCCTCGCGCACCTGCAACGAGGTGTGCAGCTCCACCTCCTCCCCTCGGGCGGGGACCGGCGAGGCGCCGGTGACGTGGACGAGGTAGCCAACCCCGCCGACGTCGACCACGACGGTGCCCGTACCCCGGTGGGCCACACGGCCCCGGACGTGGGCGATCATCGGCCACCCCCGCGCACCCGCTGACCACGGTCGGCGAGCACCGCCGCCCACCCGCCGCGGGCGGCGCGGTCCGCGTGACGCTGCGCCT
>SLRZ01000264.1 GCA_007130695.1 Nitriliruptoraceae bacterium | reverse complement strand
CTCCCTGCCCCCTTGCCCCCCTCGGGACGGGATATCGTCTACAGGACCCGATCGAAAGAGTTGGGGGGCCATGAGCACGTGTCGCTGCGAGCTGTTGAACGTCATGAGCGGGGCGGTGGCGACCGACTACGTGCGCACGCATCTCGACGAGGTGCGCAACAGCGGGCACGGGCGCGTGCTGTACCGCTGTCCCGACACCGGGATCGGGTGGACGCAGGACCGGCGCGCAGAGGGCTACGGCGACGAGGTCGTGGTGCTGCGGCGCAACTCCGCGTGAGCCGTCGGGTCTCACGGAGGATCTAGACTGCACGACATGCGCTGCCCCGAATGCCGAGACGAGTTCGAACCGCACGTGACCTGGTGCGGGACCTGCCGCGTGGACCTGGTGCCCCCGGGGGCTCCCGACCCGCCGGCGCCGCCCGGACAGCCCGACACCCGCCTGGGGATCTTCCACCCGACCATGGCCGATGCGCTGCTGGTGACGCTCTCGGAGCGGGGCACGCCCTACGAGACCGTCACCCACGACGACGGGGTGGAGCTCGTCGTGCCGCGCGATGAACGGGACGAGTTGCGCGCGGAACTCAGCGTCGACTGGAGCGACCGCGTCGCGGAGCTCGACGAGGAGGAGCGCAGCGACGTGCGCTGGCAGGGCGGCGAGTACCCGGGATGGCTCGACCCGCCCGAAGGCGGATGGATCGACCGCGACGGGCGGCTGGTCGTCGATGCCGGCGACGACCGCGAGACCGACGCCTCCCGCACGGTGGGGCCGCTGCTGGCCGTGGTCGGGGTCGGGCTGCTGCTGGCGACCTGGTACCTGGGCCTGGGGATGGGCGCGGGCTTCCTCGGGGTTGGCCTGCTGCTGTTCGGTCTCCTGGTGCCCCGCTGAGCAGCACCGCTCACCCGGCGGCGGTGTCCCTGGCCAGCAACAGGTACGACTCCACCAGGTGGTGCCAGTGGCACTCCAGGCACACCTCGACGGTGTAGACCGACAGGTCCCCGTAGCGGTCGAGCTGGGCGGGCAGCGACTCCCGGGGGACCGCCCGGCCGCCCTGGGTCCGTGCGCCCCGTTCCCGGAAGACGTAGGTCACGTGGCGCAGCTGCGGCTGGTCGCACAGCGGGCAGTCCTCCCGCGCCGCCGCGCCGATGTGGGTGCCGGCACGCACCAGGTCGGGATGCGCGTCGCGGACGTCCTGGACGGCGTGCAACCCGTCGAAGACGTCGCGCAGCACCGCACGCCGCTGCATGCGGTAGTCGATCCGACCCTTGCGCACGGCTGCCCTCGTCCTGTTCGAGGCGACGGCACAGGATACGACCGCCGCCCGCGGGGCGCGACCGTCCGATTGCCGCGACGACATCCCCTCCGGCCGTAGCCTTCGGCCCACACCCGCTCCCGGACCGCCGAGCCCCCATGCCCACCGACCGCCAGTCCCACCACCCCGTCGACGTGGCACCACCGCCGCCCACCCGGCGCGAACCGCTCGTCGACCGACTGCACGGCCGGGAGGTGGCCGACCCGTACCGGTGGTTGGAGGACACCCGGGCCCCGGAGGTCGCCGCGTGGGCACACGCCCAGCAGGAGGCGACCCGGGCCCACCTCGACACGCTGCCCGGACGGGCACACTTCCGCGACCACCTCGAACGCCTGTGGGACCACGAGCGTCGCGGCACCCCGTGGCGACGTGGGTCGTGGTGGCTGCAGGAGCGCCACGAGGGCCTGGCCGACCAGCCGGCCCTGTTCGTCGCACCGGCGGCCGACGATCCCGCGGCCCGCGACCACGCCCCGCCGGAGGAGGCCTGGCGCGTCCTGCTCGACCCCGAAGAGTTCTCCGAACAAGGCACGTCGGCCGTCACCGCCACGGCGACGACCGACGACGGGCGTCTGCTGGCCTACGCGCTCTCCGAGGCCGGCTCCGACTGGATGACCTGGCAGGTCCGCGAGGTCGCCACCGGCCGGGACCTGCCCGACGAGGTCCCCTGGGCCAAGTTCTCCGGCGCCGCGTGGCTGCCCGACGGTTTCGGGTTCCTGTACGGCGCCTACGACCCACCGCCGGCGGGCCGGGAACACGAGGCCGCCATGCGCGACCACCGGTTGCGCCTCCACCTGCTCGGGACCGACCCCGGAAGCGACCCGGTGGTCTACGCCCGCCCCGACCAGCCCGAATGGGGGTTCTCGCCGGCCGTCACCCACGACGGCCGGTGGCTCGTCGTGCACGTCTTCCACGGCACACGGCCGACCAACCGCATCCACCTCGCCGCCATCGCGGGCGTCGGGGCCGCGGCGCCGGAGCACGGGATCGGCCCCGTCACCGCCTGGCTGGACGACGGGGACGCCCACTACGAGGTGCTCGGGGCCCTCGACGACGAGCTGGTGGTGCTCACCGACCTCGACGCGCCCAACCGCCGCGTGCTGGCGATCGACCCGGGCGACGCGGCCCGACGCCGCGAGGTGGTGGCCGAGGATCCCTCCCGGCTCGAGGACGCGGTCCTGGTCGGCGGCGAGGGTCCGGCCGCCGGGCGGACGTGGCTGCTGTGCCACCACCTGGTGGATGCGACCTCCCGCCTGCGGGTCCACGAGGCCCGCGACGGAGCCGCACTCCACGAGGTCGACCTGGGGGTGGGGACCCTGCGGTCGGTCGCCGGTGGACGACGGGCACGTGCGGTCCATCTGCTCGTCGAGAGCTTCACGTCCCCGCCCCGTGTCCTGCGCCACGACCTCGACGACGCGCGCACCGCGGAGCATTTCACCCCCGAGCTCCCCGAGCCGGCCACCCAGCTCGTCAGCGAACAGGTCTTCGTCCACCACGACGGGGTGGCGGTCCCGCTCTTCCTCGTCCGGCGGGCCGACGTGCAGCCAACCGGCGACGTACCGACCGTGCTGTGGGGCTACGGCGGCTTCGACATCCCGGTCACGCCGATGTTCCGGCCGGCGTGGCGCGCGTGGGTCGAGGCGGGTGGGTTGCTGGCCGTCGCGTGCCTGCG
>SLRZ01000068.1 GCA_007130695.1 Nitriliruptoraceae bacterium | reverse complement strand
CGTGAGCGAGGTACTGGGACGTATCGACGACTGGAAGGTCGACACGGTGGCCGTCGGGGTGGTCGGCACCGACGTCCCGGCGACGACCCACGGCCCGGCGACGACGGTGCTGCGCATGGCCTCGATCACCAAGCCGCTCACCGCCTACGGCGTACTGATCGCCGCCAGAGACGGCGTGCTGCACCTCGACGAGCCCGCCGGCCCGACCGCCGGGCAGGGGGCGACGGTCCGCCACCTGCTGGCCCACGCCTCGGGCCTGCCCTACGAGGACGACGCCCCCACCCAGTCGCCGGAGCGGCGGCGGGTGTACTCCAACTGGGGCTACGAGATCCTGGGCGACCTGGTCGCCGACCGGACCGGCCTGGGATTCGCCGAGCACCTCGAGGTGGAGCTGTTCGACCCGCTGGGCATGGACGACACCCGCCTGAGGGGCTCCCCCGCGGCGGACGCGGAGGGCACAGTCGAGGATCTGCTGGCCTTCGTCGCCGAACTGCTCGAGCCCACCCTGCTGGACGCCCCCGCCGTCGCGGCGGCGACCAGCGTGGCCTATCCGGGACTCGAGGGCGTCCTGCCGGGCTTCGGCCGCCAGTCCTCCAACGACTGGGGGCTCGGCTTCGAAGTCAAGGGCGACAAGGCCCCCCACTGGACGGGCGGGACCCTGCCGCCGTCGACCTTCGGCCACTTCGGGGTCTCGGGCTCGTTCCTGTGGGTGGACCCGGAGGCCGGGATCGGTTCCGCCCTGCTCTGTGACCGCGACTTCGGGCCCTGGGCGAAGAAGGCCTGGCCCGACTTCACCGACGCCGTGCACGAGGAATTCTCCTGATGCGCATCCTGATCGCGGGCTGCGGCGACCTCGGCACCGAGGCCGCCCTCGCCCTGGCCGCCGAGGGACACGAGGTCCATGGCCTGCGTCGTGACCCGTCCGTGCTGGCCGGGCCGATCCATCCGGTGGCCGGCGACCTCACCCGCGACGACGGACTCGACGATCTGCCGCAGGACCTCGACGCCGTGGTGCACGTGGCCACCGCCGACGGTCGCGACGAGGCCGCCTACGCCGCGGTCTACCGGGACGGACTGGCACGGCTGCTGCGGCACGTCGCGGCGCCGGGAGGCGGTCGCCCGCGGGTGCTGTTCGTGTCCTCCACGACGGTGTACGGCGACGCCGGCGGGGGCTGGGTGGACGAGGACACCCCGCTGGCCCCGTCGAGCGCCACGGGCGAGCGGATCGCGGAGGCCGAACGGGTCCTGCTCGACGCCGACGTCGACGGGGTGGTGCTCCGCCTGGCGGGGGTGTACGGACCCGGACGCACCCGCCAGATCGACCAGGTCCGGGCCGGCGAGGCGGTGCGCCCCGACCCGCCGGTCCACGGCAACCGCATCCACCGCGACGACGCCGCCCGGGCGATCCGGCACCTGCTCACCCGGGACGAGGTGGAACCGGTCTACCTCGGCGTCGACCATGCGCCGGTGCCCCGGGGCGAGGTGATCTCGTGGCTGGCGGCCGAACTGGGGCTGCCCGAGCCCCCGACGGGGCCGGCGTCGACGCGCGGCGGTGACAAGCGCGTCAGCAACGCCCGGTTGGTGCGCAGCGGCTTCGTGTTCCGCTACCCGACCTACCGCGAGGGCTACCGGGCGGTGCTCGCCGGCGAGGGCATCCGCCACCCGTGAGGCCACGGGTCGAGGCTCCCGTGGGCGGCGCCCCGGCCCCGGGTCCTCAGTCCTGCGCGCAGGCGACCGCCAGGGACGGGTAGGGGTTGACCGCGACCCCCTCGGCGTAGACGCCGATGTGCAGGTGCGGCGGGGTGCTGCGGGCGTTGCCGGTGCGTCCCACCCAGCCGATGACGTCGCCCGCCTCCACGGACGCCCCGGGCTCCATGTCCGGGTGGATCGCGTCGAGGTGGGCGTTGTAGAAACGCTGGTCGCCGTGTTCGTAGGTGACGGTCAGGCCCCCGAACCCGCTGCGGCCGTTGAAACGGTCCACGGTATCCATCCGGGTCACGGTCCCGTCGGTCACGGCCACCACGGGCGTGCCGGTGGGCGCGAAGACGTCGGTGCCCTCGTGGCGGCGGTCCTGGGTACGCGGGAAGGCCCAGTCGTTGATGAACCGGGAGCCCTCGACGGGGCAGGCCCAGTCCTCGACCGTGCGCCGGTGGGCGGGGTCGAGGGACTGTTGACGGTCGTGCGCCCGTTGGCGACCCCGCAGTTGGGCCCCGCGGGAGGGCTCGTCCGCGTCGTCCTCGGCGCCCTCCCGGGCCTCGGTGCGGGTCCCGAGCTCGATCAGTGCCTCGTCGAGGACCCTGCGGGCCTTCTCGACCGCCCGGTCGGCGGCGAGTTCACGCTCGATGGCCGACAGCAACCGGGACTCCGCGCCGTCGGCGACGCGTCGCCGGTCCGCCGCGAGGGCCTCCCGGTCCTCGATCCGGTGGCCGGCCGCCTCGAGGGCCTCCTCGGCGTCGGTGACCCCGGCGACGGCGGTGACGACCTCGACCTGCAGCCGCGTGCCTCGCTCCTCGAGTTCGTCGACCGTCGTCACCCCGGACAGGGCCAGGACCTCGAGATCCTTCATGGCGGTCGCGAGCTCCCCGGGCGAGGAGGCCTCGCGGAAGACCGCCAGCGGCAGCATCGTGTCCGCGGCGATACTGCCCTGCTTGTAGGCCCGCACGGCCCGGTCGACGAGGCGTTCACGTGCGACCACGAGGTCGGCCTCGGCCTCGCGCAACGCGGCCTCGAGGCTCCGCAGCCGTGCACGGGCGTCGTCGAGCCGGTCGGTGGCCTCCCGGCGGGCCAGCACCTCGGGGACGATCGCGTCCTCCGCGGCCCGTACCGCGCCGTCGGCCGAACTGCCCGAGGACCGTGCCGAACGGGTGGCGGCCCGGGCCGCGGCCCGGGCCTGCGTCGCGGCCCGCACGTCGGCGCGTGCCTCCTCGGCGGCCTCGCGCGCCTCCTCGAGCGGGTCGACCTCCTCGGCCTCGTCGGGCTCCTCGTCGG
>SLRZ01000201.1 GCA_007130695.1 Nitriliruptoraceae bacterium | reverse complement strand
GAATGAACGCGTTTCGCCATCTTCGACCCTCTCTTGTGCTCGGCCCCGACGAGGTGGTCCCCTGAACGTGGTGGTCCCAGCGATCGGAACCCTAGCGTCCTTGGTGCATCAAATCGACCAGAGTTATGGCTACATGTAGTTATTTGACTACGTTCAGGGACGGACGGATGGCGTTCAACTGACCGCACAGCGTGGTATCCGCCCGCGAATGGCGGTTCGCGGTCGCTGACGCTTAGTGCTTCAGGTCGCGCGACCAACGCGCTCGTCGGGGGCCGCGCGACTGTCGGAGCGCCCGACTGTGGCCCGTCGGAGCGCCCGACTGTGGACCGTCGGGACCTCATCTGTGGGCTCGCGGGGGGGCCCGGCCGACCCGTGGTCTGCGCGCGCCCCGGAGTCACCTGGCGGGCGATGCTGAGTCCGACCGCCGCGGGCGGCTGCCAGCCCTGCGAAGGACCGTCACCCGCGTTCACCAGATCGCCGGGCCGGGCCATCAGATGCGTGACGGTTTCCGGTCGGAGGTACGAAAGCTGCCCTGCTGCAGATCGACCACCCAAATGGGGTGCCACCGACGATGACGAGCCGGTCAATGTCGGCTCGTGCCAACCACCTACACAGCTCGCTCGAACGCGAACAGGGCGGCCCGTCGACAAACCCTCGCCTGGCCAGCCGCTTGCCTCGGGGTGCCTACGGTCGCTTCGATCTGGTCGGTGAGCCACGGTCAAGAAGCCCGCTGGCGCCCTGCCCGCCAGGCCACCGCGATGTCCGTCACCGCCGACGCTTCGTGAGACGCTCGGTGGCGGCGCGGAACATGTCCGGGGGTGTACTCCTATTGTCCGACACGCCGCCGGAGGAGAGTGCATGCGCGGCTGTTCCATGGTCGCTTATGCTGCTCCGGTTCACCGAAGCTTGGTGGCGACCTGTCGCAACTATGACTTTTTGGGGGGTTCATGATCTTGATCAGCTCCGTGGCGGGCCGGACTGTGGTGGAGGCGCTTGGGTCAAGTGGACACAACCAGGTTGGGCAGTGAGTATCGGGGTTGTGATCGTTGGTGCACACGAACAGGATCGGACCACGCTCACGACGCGACTCGATGGCGTCAATGACATCGAGGTGATGGCGACGGCGGATGATGCGTCTACGGCGTTGCTCCAGACCGAGCGCGTAGGAGCGCAGGTCGTGATCTTCGCGACGCCGCTCTCGATGTCGTTGCCCGACGTCTGCGAGGCGCTCCATGCTCTAGTGTCGGAACCGAAGGTGCTCGTCCTGGATCGCTACGCCATCGAGGACATGCTGCTGCACGCCATCGAGGCCGGCGTCGACGGCTACACATCGGAGGTTGATGGTGTGGAGACTGCGGTGCGTCGCGTAGTCCATGGAGAGGCGGTTGTGCCGCCAGCGATGCTCGGCTCGTTGCTCCGCCGTCTCATCCAGCGTCGCCGCGAGGCGGAGAACGCCGCAGAACGATTAGCGGAATTGACGCGGCGTGAACGCGAGGTCTTACACCTCTTGGTCGGGGGGTTGGACCAGAACGGTATAGCCACTGCTCTATTCATCTCGCCCGAAACCGCGAGGACGCACGTGCAACGGGTCCTTCGTAAGCTCGAAGTCCACTCGCGACGCGAAGCGATAGCGCTCGTGGCACAAACAGGCCTGGCGAAACGGCTCGAGGCTATGGTCGATCGGAGCGCACAATGACCGAAGGGGAAGCGACAATGCCCACACGTCGAGCGGACGTGCAGTTTCGCGATGAAGACCGCGAGGTGCTTGTTGTTGCTCCGCAACAGACCGCTTATGCCCTGAACCCGATGGCCCGTGCCATCTGGGAACTGTGTGACGGCATGACCACGATCGAGGAGATGACCGATGCGATCTGTCAGGTGTTCGATGTGGACAGGCCTACTGCGGTCACAGATGTGAGATCGGTCATCGATGGTCTCACGTCAGCAGGTTTGGTCTATTGGGGCGCGCCCGATGCGTGAGTGCCTTCATATGTATTCCACAATTCACTCTCTATGAGCGGTCGGGGGACTCCGCCGGCGCCAGATGATGCCAAGCGCTCGGCCCCAATGACGTTCGATGACATCGTTCAGCCAACGGGTGGCCGCCGGAGCCTGCGTCGTCTGCCGGGGCTTGTTCGCCAGGCGTTCGGGCTCGTATGGAAGTCGGCCCCCCGAGAGCTTGCGATCGCTGGCGGGCTACAAATCGTCGCGGGGCTAAGCCTGGCCGCACAGCTACTGGTGGTCAGACGGGTCCTCGACCGAGCGGTGGTAGCTGACGGAGTCCCCAATATCGGTGCACTCGTACCGGAGTTGCTGTTTTTTGGGGTACTCCTCGTGCTCGTGGCGGTAGCCGGCGTAGCTCAGAGGGAGCAACAGCGGACGCTTGGAGAGTATGTCCAGAAGTACACAACCGGACGCGTTCTGGATGTCTCTACAAGAGTCGATCTGATCGAGTACGACCGACCGAGTTTTCACGATCGATTGCAACGCGCACGCGTTAATGCGAGTGTTAGGCCTCTTCAGATAGCCAACGGTGTCATAGGTCTAGTTGGTGGCGGGGCAACCGTTATCGCCGTTGGGGCGACACTGCTGTTCCTGGAGCCGACCGTGGTCGCGCTCATCATCCTGGGCGGGATCCCCTCGCTGTTCCTGAACCGCCTGGGGTCTCGGGTGTTGCATACGTTCGCCGTTCGTCGAACACCGGACGATCGTCGCCGGGGATACCTCTACCAGGTGCTCACACGCAAGGAGGAGGCCCACGAGGTCAGGGCATTCGATAGTAGTGAGCACCTCCGTCACGAACACGATCGCCTCTTCGACGAGAGGATCGCGGATCTGCGAGGCACCGTTCGCCGACGAATGCTGTACGGAACGATCAATGGCGTGATCGCGGCAGCAGTCACAGTGGGCAGCGTGGTACTACTATTTGTTTTTGTGCGCATCGGGCGGATATCGCTCAGCGACGCCGCTGTGGCCATCGCCGCTGTGGTCTTGTTGGCCGGCCGGATTCGCGGGCTGATCGGGAGTACGGGTTCGCTTTATGAAGGAGCGCTTTTCCTCGAGGACTTCACCGACTTCGTGGCGGTCGAGCGATACACCTCGAAACCTAACGCCGCGAGCGAGTCACTCGAACCCACGGCGCGCCGTGGGTTCGAGCGGATCGATCTCCAGGGGGTCGGGTTCACCTATCCGAGCCGTAGCGAGCCGAGTCTGATCGACATCAACTTGTCGCTCGAGCATGGCGAGGTCATCGCCCTGGTCGGGGAGAACGGGTCCGGCAAAACGACGTTGACCAAGTTGCTGGCGGGCCTCTACCGGCCTTCTGAGGGAGTGATTTACTGGGATGGCGAGGACACTGCCGAGATCGAGCTCGCTCACCTTCGCGAGCAGGTAGCCGTGATCTTCCAGGACTACGCCCGGTACTTCCTCTCGGCGCACGAGAACATCGCGATCAGCCGCATGTCTGATATGTCAGATCGCGAAGGAGTGCGCAGGGCGGCACAACGTGCCGGAGCGGATCCGTACCTGACGGAGCTTCCGCAAGGTTACGATTCCTTGCTCGGCCCATCTTTTGCCGGCGGCAGTGATTTGTCGACTGGGCAGTGGCAACGGATCGCTCTGGCTCGCGCGTATTTCCGTGACTCACCGGTTCTAATCCTCGACGAGCCCACCGCCGCGCTTGATCCTCGCGGGGAGTACGAGATCTTCCAGCAGGTTCGACGTCTCGCGCAAGGGCACACGGTCGTACTTGTCTCTCACCGCTTCTCGAGCGTGCGCGCGGCAGACCGTATCTTGGTCTTGGATGGCGGGCGGATTGTGGAGGAGGGTGATCACGAGGCACTCATCGCGCGTAACGGTCTCTATGCGGAGCTCTTTCAACTACAGGCTGAGGGTTACCGTGCCGCCAATAGCTGATCGCCCCCATCTGTCGCGGAGGCAGATGCGTCTGCCAACGCCGTTGCTGCTCGATCTGGCTGCCGGCCGCGATCCGGGACCGATCGAACTCGACGCAGATGTACTGGCCCTGGCCACTGAGCACCGCATGAGTGGGCTCCTTTGGTCTTGGGCTCGCGGTCATCTTCGCGATCGTCAGCTCGCGATGGAACTCGCGATGAAAGACCTCGCGGTCCAGGCGCACCTGGAACGCCTCTGGGTGGCCCTGGAGACCACCGTCGCCAAGCTGGATGCTCAGGGGATCGAGGTCGTCACGGTAAAGGGTGTCACGGCGGAAGCCAGGTGGTATGGCCGACGAGGGGAGCGCCTCTGCTCGGACGTCGACCTCTGGCTCGACCCGAACCAGCTCGATCGAGCGGGAGAGGCGGTTGCCGCCCTCCAACCGGAGCACCCGTGGGTGCCTCACCTCGACCGCCTCGTGGCATCGGGAAGGGTTCAAGGAGTCACGATCTGGGTCGGCGACCAGGACATCGATCTGCACTTCGATCTTCTGAAACTCGGAATCCCGACGCGGGGCCTGAAGACGTTGTGGAGTCGCACGACCCCGTTCCCGCTTCCGGGGGGAAATGCGGTCAGAGTGTTGGACGACACCGCGGCGCTCTTGCACTTCTTGGTGCACCTCAATAAGGATCGGTTCCAGCGCCTTCTTGGCTTCGCTGATGTCGTTCGTCTCATCGAAGCGGGCAAGATCGATTGGCATCTGCTCCAGACCGATGCTCGGCGGGAAGGCATCGATGTCGCCGTGTTCCGCACGCTGGAGGTCGTCCTCGAAACGCTTGACTTGCCTTGGCCGTTGGAGGTGGCACGGCCGCGAGGCCTCCGTGTTGTCGCGTGGAACCGGTTGTGGCACGCAGGTATCCGGCTTCGCGGTCGCGAAGGTCGGCTGCGTTTCCGGATGCGCCAGAACTGGTTGGCGGTGCTCGCTCGCGGCCGGAGTCGTGAAGCGCTGTGGTGGTGGTTGCGCGAACTCTGGCCTTCAGCCGCAGCGGTCGATGTTCAGTACGCGGATATCCGCGGGCCGTACATCTGGAAGCTGTTGTACGGCAGGACGGAAGCTGCGATCACGCAGCACCGTCGGATCGACGGAATTCGTCGCCAACTTGCCGCGTCTGGAACCACCGACAGAACGTCGCTCCGGCCCTCGGCTACCCCCCCAAGACGGACTCGGGCCATCGGGTATCTCCGCCGCCGCCGGTCAGATGCCCAGTCCCACCTCGACCCGTCGGCGGACAAGGAGTAAGGGAAGGCATGCCCAGGAGCGGTCGTCCCTGAGCGGTCAGGAGGGGCGCCGGGTTCTCGAAGCTATGATCGACCGCTCAGGAGACTGTGCCAACCGAGCATGAGGGGGAGCAGATTGGGAGAAGATTTAGCCAAGACGGCCGTTGAGGTTCCATCGGATGTGCTTGTACAACGATTGTCGGACGACGAATCCGTCTTCCTCAACCTGGCAACGGAGCAGTATTTCGGACTCGATGCGAGTGGCACGGCCATGTGGGATGCCCTGACCACGACCGGCAGTGTCGATGGAGCTCTTGCCCACTTGCTGGATGTCTTCGACGTCGATGAGGAGGTACTGAGAAATGACTTCGACGCCCTCATCAGCCAGCTCACCCGGCGAGGCCTCCTTCGCATCGGCCCGCACTCGTAGGCAACGTCTGCGACTGCTGACGCTGGCTGACGTCGGTGCGGGAATCGCAGCCGTCTTCGCCCTGCCGGCCATGGCATTAACCTTGCGGCGATACGGTCTCGGTCGAGTACAAGCGCGCCTGGGTCGACGGCTGCCGCCGAGCCCGAGCCTTCGGAGCCCTGCGAAAGCACTCGATGACGCACGCCGTCTGGCCTGGGTCGTCGAGGTCGTTGCGAGATGGGGGCCGTGGCGGGCAAACTGCCTGCAGCGATCCGTGCTTCTCTGGTGGCTGCTTCGAAAGCGTGGTCTGGCGGGGGAGTTACGCATCGGAGTCCGCCGTCACCCAGGCGCAGCGCCCGGCAGCGACGAGTTGGACTTCCACGCATGGGTCGAGCACGGGCTCGTTGCGCTCAACGAGGTGTCAACTATCCGGCAGAGATTCGCCACGTTCGATCGAGCGATCGCTCCCGCTGACGCGACATGGACCTGAGCAGGACAGGCCGCAAGAAGGGACTATGCGTCCGAAGTGACGTCGGCTTCGATGGCTGCGATCACGTCGGGGAGGCGATCCAGACCGTTGGGGTACCGCAATACCTGAAGCCGCGTTCGAGACAACACGGCCGACAATGCCTGTAGGCGAGGTCCGGCCATGCCGAGACGGTTGACGGCCTCATGTAGGAACGAGTTCGCCACCAAGGTCAGCAGGGCCTCGCCGGAAGGAACCGGCAGGAACGAGACCTCGCGGTCGGTGCGACCGCGCGCCGGTAGAAAGATGCGTGCAAGTGGCATCTCCTCCTTGCAGAACGTACCGAAACCCCGGCCGATGGGGACGAGACGTTTGTCGTAAGTCGGGTGCATCTTGGCGAAGGCGGCATGACCACCCACGAAGTGATCAGCTTGCTCTGGCCAAAGGCGCAGCATCGGGTAGCCGGGCTGGACGAGCACGTGGTCTCCCACGACTCGGGTCGCCACGAGATCGTCGACCAGCAGCTCGTGTCCCGAGGCGATGAGTGCTGTCGCCAAGGTCGTTTTACCGCGTCCCGGTGCGCCGAGAAATGCGATAGCGCGCCCGTTCACGACGATCACCGACGCGTGGAGGGTGGGCACCTGGTGTCGTTCGAGCCACAAGGCCAGCACGATCCCTAGCAGTTGAATCTCCACCAGATGAGCCATCGCTTCGTTGCGGAGGTGGCAGTAGATCCGATCCGGCCAGAGGTAGTGGTCGGCGAGCCCTCGAAAGCGGACAACATCGTAATCCTCACCGGGATGGATGGTGATGGGAGAGTCGGCGGGATCCTCCCCCTCGATGGCAACACCTCCCTCGATACTCGGCGGGATCAGGCCCTCGGGAGCGGCGGCACCGAAGTCGAAGGTCAGTTGGCTCGTCACGTCGGATACGACCAATGGCCACGTGAATGGCCACGCACTGGTGAGGCCGATGCCATAAACCGAATAGCTCACTGCTGAGCGTTCCACGCCGGAGCTGCGCTGGAGCTTCATCAGTGGCGTCCAGCGGCCAACGCAACGCCGCGGACGACACGTTCAACTTCGGCCCGAGGGAGATCGGGATGCAAATCGGCAACCTCGCTCGTGAGGGCATCCACGTCGAGTTGTTCTCCGGCCGCGGCAACAGCATGCAGTGCGGCCAGACCGAGCTGTGTCCTCTGTAGCGGTTGTCCCGTCAGGGATCGGAACCGCTGCGGATCGATGAGATCTCCCTCGAAACTGGAATGTCGTTCGATCTCCTCAGGCCCGTTGCCCCGGTCGATCGATACCGTCCAGGACGCGACAAACGATTGTGGGTTGATCAGAAGGTCAACGACGATGACATCACCGGGATGCACTCGCCGCGAGCGAAAGATCGGGAACAGATCCTGCCAACGAAAACGCATGGCGTCGGGGTCGTCTGGCAGATTGGACATGTGCACCGATGGCGACATCCTCGCGCGGAAAAAGCCTGCCACTCCGTGAAGGTCACCCGCCCGGCTCACTTCGAGGCGAGCGTGAACTTCAAACCGGCGAGCGTCACTTGCTGCAACGCTTCGAACGCTGACGGGAGGGCTGAGTAGCGCTTCACTGGTCAAATGGGCTGCGCGGATGGTGTGTGTGACCAAGGTGTGTATCGGTGCCAGATCGAAACCCGCAGTGTGCTCGGCGAACCCGTCGATGGCCTTCCTAGAGTCGGGATGCTCGACCGGTGCCAAAAAGAGCTCGAAGCTAGCCGGGATGGTGGTGCCGGAGGGCTTGAGTAGACGATCGGTCGCGTCTCGGTAGTAGCGGAGAACCCCGGCGCTGTAGGCGAATCCCCCGATCTGGTCACCTACCACGACGTCGACGTCCTCAGGCAAAGTCACTTCGGTCGATTTGGCGCGGATCACCTGAACACGGTCGGCCACTCCGTTGTGTTCGAAGACGGCCGCGGCGACGGAGGCAATAGGGCCATTCTCTACCGCGTACACCTTGCCCGCCCCCGCTTCGCAGGCGAGCAGGCCGAGTAGCCCAGTTCCGCTGCCAAGGTCGAGGACTGTGGCGCCCGGTGTGATGACTTCCTCAAGTGCTCGCCGGTACCGATCGATCTTCACGTCATCAGCCCAGTACTGAAGGTGTTCTTTGAACTCACTCGCGCTCATGAGTCAGCTTTCGCTTGGTCCTTGATCTCAATCAGACCGCACTGTTCTAGGTGCGAGACGAGCGCGTCGACGTCTGACGAAAGCAACTCGATGTCGGCATCGAACTCCTGATGCAATTGGTCGAGTATGAGCGCGCGCGACAATCCCTTGCCAAGCAAGGCCCAGACCCTCGCGCCAACGCCGTCGAGACCGAAATATTTCTCACGATGGAGGTCCAAGAGCACGACTTCCTGGCCGAGGGTGCGGGAGCGAACGTGCAAGGGCACGCCCGCCCACGCACCTGGGGTCTCGATCCGATTGCTCATTGGCCCTCATCCAGGGACGCGGCTGGCTGCTGGCATGGATGTTGTGTCGAATCGAAGGCGGCGTTTGCGTGCAGCCAAGCCAGATGTAGCAATTGAAAGGTGCCGCCATGGATGACCGGTTGCTGCCAGATCTTCAGCAGTGCATCAGCGTCGATCAGATCCGAGTCGAGACCTGAACCGTCCCACGTCTCTATGAATGCGCGTGTGTGGTGGTGGGCATACACGGAATTAAATGTCGCCTTTGATTCGCGTTCCAACACGGAACGCGGCAAGAGGTCGCTGAAGACGGCCCGCATCGTGGTGGTCCGGTCCGGGTAGCCCAACCGACCACCAAGGTGGGCGAGCGCCGCGGCGAACTCCGGGTCGAGAAGGGGTTGGCCGTACGTGACGTTCAGTGTCCGACCGATGGCGCGGAGGTTGCGTAGCGCGGCTTGCACCGCTCGGCGCCGAAGGAAATGCTGCAGTGAGGCGGGATAGGTCAACGGGCGGCTCACATCATCCTCTATGAGGCTTTCACGAAACCATTTCTCGGCGTCCGGACGCAGCCACGGGCGAAGTTCATCGCGACTGAGCCGCCGCCTCACGAGTGTCCGACGCACGGGCCTCGGCCCGAAGACCTTGACGAATTCCTTCGCCGTTCGGCGAGCCGATGAGCGACTCCTCGCGCGCATCTGTACCCAAGGGGTGGCGCGGAACTCGCCGAGCATCTCGTCGCCACCCTCACCCCCGAGGTACCAGCCGTCGGCTGCGATAGCTATCTGTGGTGCCCGATTGTGGCAGGTTGCCGGCCACAGTGGACCGTGCACTCGCAAGCTCTTCGATGCTGCTGGACCCAGCAGGTCAAATTCGTCATAGAATTCCTCTCGGACCCAATCTCTGATGCCGAGATGGCGGATCACGAGCTCCTGCCACTCGGATTCCTCGGTCTCCGATTGGCCCGGGAAGACTTTGGTCGCGGCTATGGGAGGTGGCAAGCCCTCACGAGCGGCAAGACGCACCGCCACCGCGAGCACGACCGAAGAATCTCGTCCGCCCGAGAAGCCCACAACGCACGGCTCTTGTTGTAGAGCGGGCAGGATGGCGTTCTCGATCGCCTCCACGGGGTGGCGGATGGAACGACCTGGATAGATGCCCGGTTCTGGGCCACGGCCGGGGACCCACCCTGCTGCCATTTCCATGGCTGTGGCGCGGTAGAACGCGTCGGGTCGGCGGTCCGTGCTCAATTCGTCCTCCGAATGAAGACACGCGATGTCAAGCACTCAGCATGGCTTGACTGGATTCCGGCGATCATAACCGGCGCCCGCTCGATCGAACGATGAATGGCGAGGGGTGACGAAACCTACGCTGTTCAGACCACCGGTACGTGACCGGACAGGGCTACCGTGTTGCAATCGGGTCACTCGTAGACCCGCAACTTGATTGAAGGGGTTCAGATGGAACACAAGATGCCGTACTCGGCGCCACGCCTCTCCGAGTGGGGAACGGTGGCCGATCTCACGCAGGGCCTGGGGGAGACGTCGAGCACTGACGACTTTACTTGCACTGTGGGCATGGCGACCTTCGACGGTAGCACCGGTCACTGCCCGGGCACGGTGTCGTAGGCCAAGCCTTCGACACCCCCTTGCAGGCGCCGACCGTACCGAGCGGGGCAGGCCAGCAGATCTTCGCTATCGAAATCGATGGAGATGTCGTCCGCGATTTCGGTAAGAAGATCGGCTGGCCTGCGTCGTCTGTCCAATCGCAACAGAGGGAGCTCCTCAGAGCCATCGCTGCGACGGTGTCCAGAAGTCCGGCTGGCCGAAAACTCGAAGCGTGTTATGTGGTCCGTGGTGGGCTGCGCCCTGCCCTCGGCCTTCTTGGTGCGTTCGATCCTGCTGACCGTGCCCGCATCGAGATCTTGGGTGCGGAGTTGCCGTCCAGGCTCGACGAACTTCGCTTCGTGGGCTACTCGGACGCTGCAGCCGCCTGCGAAATCCTCGGCCAACGCTTGCTGGATCGAGTGGGGCGTGAACGGCTCGAAACCGCTCGATTCGAGGCGATCCCTCGGGGCGGACACATCGTTCTCGGCATGCTTGCGATGGTACTCGGGCTGCGATCCGAACAACTGGAGCCACCCACGGAGGTGGATGAGCGACTCACGGTCGTCATCGACGACAGCGCTCTGACCGGGCATCGCTTCGGCAGGTGGTTGGAGGCGTCGGCTGCACGCAAGGTTGTTTTCGCCACCTTGTTCGCTCCAGTTGAGCTGAGTGCCGCTGTGGAGTGCGCAGAACCGGAGCGCGTGCTCGCGTGTGTGACCGCGCATGAGCTGAGGGACCGGGGACCGGAGCGCTATGGCGCCGACTACCCACAGTGGCAGAGGTCGTGGGCGGAAGTTCTGGACCAACCTCGTTACGTGGTCGGTGATCACGAACCGCTCGCGTTCGCCTGGAAGGAACCCGATCAATCCCTGTGGAACCCCGTCACTGCTCGACGGGAGCCAGGCTGGCGTTGCCTCCCCTCCGAGGTGTGTCTCGGCAATCGTACGACAGGTGGCCTGCCTGCAACCGTGCAGTTGCAGCCCATGGCAGCGGGTCCGCTACGTCTCGCCGAGGACGTCATCTTCGCCGACATCGATGGATGCATCATTCTCGGGTCTACGGAAGGTGGCGAAGCGGTCTCGTTCGACGGCGTTGCCGCTGACATGTGGCGAACCATGATCGAGCAAGGTGACACGGCTCGAACCGTCGCCGTCCTGAGAGGACAGTACGACGTAGACGAGCTCCAACTCGAAACCGATGTGATTGCGTTCCTCGAGATGCTCCGAGAGCGCGGCTGGGTGGTAGAGAGGGATGGGCCGCAGCGCCCTGCAGGGTGACTCTCGTGCGCACAGCCGACCGCGGACAGGTCGCTCTGCTCCGTACCTCTTTCGGTGGCGTCTCATCTTCGGTGTAACAGCGACACGGGCGTAGGTTCCTGAATGACCTTCCGAGTCGATCAGGAGTACGCCCGTGTCAAGCAAGAGGCTAACCGCAACCGACCGTGTCCGAGACGAGATCGACGGTCTGTTCGCCGACCGTGATCGGGATCTTGGCGAGGTCCTCGAGGAGGTCGCCAGGTTGTCCGTGAGGTTGGTCATGCAG
>SLRZ01000091.1 GCA_007130695.1 Nitriliruptoraceae bacterium | reverse complement strand
TCGCGACCGAACGGCCGACGCTGGGGCTGCGTGGCGCCCGGGTGCTGACGGTCGTGGTGATCCTGCCGGCGGCAGCCGTCTCGCTGGTCGCCGAATCCGTACTGCAGCTGTTCCCCATCGCCGATCTGCTGTGCGCGGCGCTGATCGCTCCGGCCCTGCTCGGACTGTGGCGTCGGACCTCGACGGTAGGGGTCGTCGCCGGCTCACTGGCGGGGCTGGCCGGCGCGTTCGTCGCCGGTTGGGTGGCCACCGGCTCACTGCCCGGAGCCATCGCCGCGGTCACGTTCCCCGACGCCGTGCCGACGCTGTCGCCGTTCGCGGGTGCCCTGTTCGCCAGCACCATCGTGACGGTGCTGGTCTCCCTGGCCGGGCGGGGCGAGGACGACCTCGATTCCCTGGAGGACGCCGTGCTCGCCCGGGTCCCCGCGGCCTCGCGCACCCCGTGACGCCGGATCCAGGGGCCCACGGGCCCGGCCGGCTCAGGTGATCAGGCGCCCGCCGTCGACCGCGAGCGTTTGCCCGGTGACGTAGCCGCCCGCGTCACTGACCAGGAACAGCAGGGCGGCGGCCAGTTCCTCGGGATCCCCTGGCCGACCCACCAGCACGCGGTCCATCTGCGATTCCAGATAGCCGTCGAGGAGTTGGTCGGTCATCTCCGTGGCGAAGAAACCGGGTGCGAGCGCATTGACCCGGATGCCCTTGCGGCCGGTCCACTGGTAGGCCAGGTCCCGGGTCAGCCCCAGCAACCCCGCCTTGCTGGCGGCGTAGGCGGCCTGGGGCAGGTCGGCCGTCGTCAGCCCGAGGATGCTCGCGATGTTGACGATGCTGCCCCCGTCCTTCATCGCGCGACCGCAGGCCTGCGCCATCCAGTAGGCCCCGTTGAGGTTGACGTCGATGACCTTGCGGAACTCCGCCGGGTCCTCACGGGTGGCCGGAGCGGCGGCGCCGACGCCGGCGTTGTTGACCAGGATGTCGACCCGGCCGAACTCGGCGACCGTGGCGTCGACCAGGGCCTGGCAGTCCTCCACGCTCGCGACGTCGGTTGCGACCGTCAACGCACGCCGTCCCGTCGCCTCGACCAGTTTCCGGGTGTCCTCGAGCCGCTCCACCCGCCTGGCACCGAGGGCCACGTCCGCGCCCGCCTGCGCCAGTGCCTCGGCAAAGGCGACGCCGAGCCCGGAGGAGGCACCGGTCACGATCGCGACCCGGTCGTCGAGGCGGAACTTGTCGAGGATGCTCATGCAGCTCCCTGGTGTCAGTCGGACGTGAGACGGTCGACGGCCTCGGCCAACGCACGCTCGGCATAGCCCTGCACCTGTGCGACCGGGGTCGGCTGGATCGGGTGCGGGACGGTGATCAGACGTTGCCCGGGCATGGCCAGTACCCGGGCCTGTTCCTCCGCCTCCGCGACGAACGGCGCCGTGCCGATCGCCACGGCCGGCGTGCCCCGCGACTCCAGTGCGATGACGTCGTGCAGACTGCACGACACACACGAGCCTCAGTCGGCCAGGGCGACCAGGACGGCGCCGCAACGGTCGGCCTCGGAGAGCACGTCCGGTGGTGCGGGCCGGGTGAACGTCGGCTTGACCAGGCGTACCACCTCGGCCACGCCGTGCTGCTCGACCAGCAACTGTTCGACACGGTCGAGGAACTCCCGGCCCTTGGGCTTGGAGATGTCGACCAGGCCGACGGTCTGACCCTCGAGGGAGGACAGCCGAGGCGAGAACTCGACCGGCTCACGGGCCCGGTCGTCGATCGGTGAGAGGTATGTCGTCATGGCAGGACCCTATCCATCCTCGATGACTCGCGTGACCGGGCTCGAGCCCAGTCCCCAACCGGCCCACGGCGAGACCACGGCAGAGAACCGCCCCGCGTCGCCGCCGGCGACCACCACCACGATCTCCTCGGCGGCGAGGTGCTTCCCGCCGCCGTTGGCCACGATGAACTCGCGCAGGTCCTGCTTGGACCAGCCCGCGTCGCCCAGGGTGGCCGCGTGCTCGGGACACAGGATCAACAGCGTCTCCGAGTTGACCGGGTAGAACGCCCTGGACCCGGCCGGGACCTGGGCGTTTCCCATCCCCAGTGCCAACGTCATCGCCAGGTCGTCGGCGGTCTCGGAGGTGTGGTCGCTCACACCGGCCGCACCCTCCCCGACCATGACCGTGACGGTGGAGACGTCCGGCTCGTGGCCGAGGGTCACGTGCCAGGGCTCCCACGGGCTGGCTTCCTCCCGCTCCGGCAGACACGCGGTGTACTTGTGCTGACCGCCCAGTGTGGACTGGTCCAGTCCCCCGGGCGTGCCGCCGCCGGTCAGCTGCATCAGCAGACGGATCGCACGACCGATGGTGGCGTTCGGCCGGTTACCGGGCCCCAGCACGTTGGAGCCGGTGTTCATCCCCAGCCGCTGGCGGACGGGGCCGTTGACGATGATCCAGGGCGAGGCGAAATGGGTGGTGTTGATGATGCCATGGGCGTTGAACACCGGGTCGATGACGGCACGGGCGGCGGCCTCGACGACCGGCCAGTACGTGGGATCACAGCCGGCCAGCACCGCGCACACGGCCAGGCGTTCGAAGGTGACCTCGCCCTCCGCCGGGCCGATCGTGCCCAGCGACGTCGTGGGGTCTCGACCATCGAGCATCGCCGCGACCCGCTCTGGCGTCGGTGGAACGACCGGGAGGCCGTCGTGCCACCCGAGCTCCCACAGGTCCTCGACGCTGCCCCCGTCCCCACCGAGGTCGGCGTCCTCTGCCTCCAGCCGTCGTTGCATCTCCTCGTCGAAGGTGTGCCGTGACTGGCAGCCCGGTTTGAACTCCGGCAGACCACCGCAGGACACGAGCTCGCCGCCGGCCCTGCTGACCAGTCCCGCGACCGCGGCCTGGTCCCACCCCTCCTGCCGGTCGGCCACGGCGCCGTCCTCGAGGAGCAGGAACGTGGGCACCGTGCCGGCCCCCAGGGCGGCGGAGACGGGATAGGGCGCGACCTCGACC
>SLRZ01000003.1 GCA_007130695.1 Nitriliruptoraceae bacterium | reverse complement strand
GCCGCCCTCCGGGCGGCACCGGGGGGCGACGGCTGGTTCCGGTCAGGCCGCAACCCGGGCTGGTTCCGGCCGGGTCGGAACCCGTGAGTGCCCACGGGAA
Source organism: Nitriliruptoraceae bacterium (assembly GCA_007130695.1). Lineage (GTDB taxonomy): Bacteria > Actinomycetota > Nitriliruptoria > Nitriliruptorales > Nitriliruptoraceae > SKLC01. Next base: position 2,908 of record SLRZ01000003.1, on the reverse strand, counting down.
TCGCCGCCCCGCCCGATCGCTGGGCCAACTGGACCGCCGCCGATGGCGGAACCCGTGGGTGACCACGGGTATCGACCCACGGCGGGGGTCGGCAGCGTCGGAGGGCGGTCGGACCCACCCACCGACACCCGCCGAACCCAGCCGGGGTCAGCCGGCGTCGAGCGCGGCGACGAGGAACGAGGCGATCTGACCGCGCCGGACCGATTCCCGGCCGCAGTAGTTCGCGCCGTCGCCACAGCCCTGGGTCAACTGAGCCGCGTAGGCCGCGGCGATGTTGGCGGCGTGCACGTCGCCGTCCCGCACGTCACCGAACGGCGCGGATCCGCCCGCCGTCGGCAGGTCGAACCCCTGGACCAGCACCGTGGCCAGCTGGGCCCGGTCCAGCGGCTCGGTGGGGCGGAATTGGGTGCTGCTGTGGCCACGGAGCATGCCGGCTTCGACGACCGCGCCGATGGCCCCCGCGTTGGGATCGTTGCTCGCCACGTCGCTGAAACCGTGACCCGCGACCGGGACCAGCCCCTTGGCCGCGGCCAGGTACGCCGCCAGGTCCCCGCGGGTCACCGCATCGCTCGGGCAGTAGCGGGCGGGCTCGCAGCCGGTGACCACGGCACTGTCGGTGAGTCGCAGGATCGCCGGGGTGTGGGGGTCGCCGTCGTAGACGTCGGCGTACCCGCCCACGCCCTTGCGCGTCTCGCTGACGGCCCCGGGGACGTCCCCGCGGGCCAGTGCCGCCTTCAGCGAGTGGTACGGGTTGATGCGGTAGGCCCCGTCGGGACCGGCGACCTCGATCTCGAGGTGCAGGTGCGGCGCGACGCCCTTGGCGTTGCCGGAGTCGCCGTTCCAGCCGATCAGCTCGCCGCGTTCGATGCGGAGCCCGGTGGCCCTGCCCGTGGTCTTGATCGCCTCGACGATGCGGGGCGCGTAGGCGTGGGTCATGCCGCCCTTGTCGTCGTCGAGCCACCGGCCGTTGCTGTCGCGCTTCGGCGTGTCGTCGTTGAGGTGGATATAGGTGTAGCGCAGCCCGTCGTCGCCGCGCAGGTGGACCGCCCACCCGTAGCGATCCGGTGAGGTCGGGGCGGAGGTGATGGTCCCGCCGACCGCGGCGTGGATCGGTCGGTGCTTGGGTGCCATCACGTCGGTGGCCGCGTGCAGTCGACTGCCCCCGCCCCGCAGGTAGAGGAAGTCGTCGATGAAACGCACGTCGCGGTCGGGTTCGGCGACCGGGAAAGTGAGGTCCACCAGGTGGGGGGTGACGTCGACGATCGGGGTCTGCGGCAGGTGGGAGGGCGCCGGCGTGATGTCCGCATAGGGCTTGGGCGTCACGGCGGCGGCGGGTCCCGCCACCAGCAGCGAGAGCGCGAGTACGGCGGCGGTGGCCAGAGCGGTGGCGGGTCGGTGGGTACGGACGATGCGCAGCACGGGACGGTCCTGGTTCGGCGACGGGGGCCCCAAGCCGCCCGGTGACTACGAGCTCGCCACCGTGCGGAGGTGCCCCTACATCGGCGCGCAGGGGGCCGGACGTTAGACTCCGTGCGCTGTGCCGCTCACCAACGGCCGTGGGCGCAACCGGGAACCCTCCGCGTGGCCCCTGTCCGGGCGGCCCGGAACATGTCGCCTGCTGCCTTCCGATCGGTGCTTCCGATGAACGTCGCCGTCGAAGGTGTGGACCCAGCGAGTCCGATGGCCACCCACACGCCCTGCCCCGATACCGGTCCGGATCTCGCCACGCCGGCCCGTCCCAAGGAGGTGTCACGATGACGGCCACCGAACTGAACGAGCTGTCCGAATCGCCGCCACCGGTCGCGGCCGCCGACCGCTCGGCGGTCGAACCGGGGTCGCGTCCGGACGTCACGATCGTGCTCCCGACCTACGACGAGGTCGGCCACGTGTCGACCGAGGTGCGCCGTATCTGCGCGACGATGGACGCGTCGGCCTACAGCTGGGAGATCGTGGCCGTCGACGACGGGTCGACCGACGGCACCCGCGAGGAGCTGCGCTCGCTCGCCGCCAGGGATGCGCGCATCCGCGTGATCGAGCATCGACGCAACCTCGGCTCGGGCGGGGCACGGCGCACCGGGACCCGAGCGGCCCGCGGTCACGTCGTGGTGTGGACCGACGTCGACATGACCTATCCCAACGACCGGATCCCCCAGCTGGTCGATTCGTTGGAGGGCTACGACCAGGTCGTCGGGGCACGGAACTCCGAGGAAGGCACCCACAAGGCGCTGCGCGTACCGGCCAAGTGGGCGGTGCGCCGCCTCGCGCAGTACCTGGTGCAGGAGGACATCCCCGACCTCAACTCCGGGTTCCGGGCCTTCCACCGTGACCGGGCGGCGCGCTACCTCGGGCGGCTGCCCAACGGGTTCTCGTGCGTGACGACCATGACCATGTCGTACCTGGCGGACGGCCTGAGCGTGGGCTACGTGCAGATCCCCTACGCCGCGCGCGAGGGCGAGTCGAAGTTCCACTGGTACCGCGACACCCGCAAGTACCTGCTGCAGGTGGTGCGGATGACCCTCGGCTACGAGCCGTTGCGGGTGTTCATGCCGCTCGGGCTGGCCCTGCTGCTGTTCGGGTTGGGCAAACTGGGCTTCGACGTCATCACCAAGGACTTCCGGATCGCGACCAACACGTTGCTGATCCTCTTCGCCGCGTTCCAGGTGATCTCCATCGGGCTGCTGGCCGACCTGGTGGTCCGGGTGACCAAACCCCCGGAGGACCCTGCGCCCCCCGTCTGATCGTCCCGACCGACCGGCTTCCGGCTGCGCGGCCCCATCGGTCCCGCTGGTGTGATCCGCGGGAACGCGCGTTCGGCCCGCGAACCTCCAGGGCCGGGGGGCTCCGGCCGATGGCCGTAGGGGGACGATCCGGCGGGGCGCCGGTGTGAGCCGAGGATGGGGCATGAGCG
>SLRZ01000239.1 GCA_007130695.1 Nitriliruptoraceae bacterium | reverse complement strand
GTGGTGGCGGGGTGGCGGCTCCCTGGCCTTGGCCCCCCCGGTAGGGTCGTCGGCGGGGCGCTCGCGACACGGCGCCGGACCAGGGTCGCCGACGACGAGGGCGAGGCGATGACGCGACAGCCGAAGGTGTTCGGGGTCGTCCTGGCCGGCGGTGAGGGCCGCCGGCTGTGGCCGCTGACCCGGGACCGCGCAAAGCCGGCGGTGCCCTTCGGCGGCAACTACCGCCTGGTCGACTTCGCCCTGTCGAACCTCGTGAACTCGGGATACCTGCGGATCGCGGTGCTCACCCAGTACAAGAGCCACAGCCTCGACACCCACCTGGCCAAGACCTGGCGGATGTCCCCCCTGCTGGGCAACTACGTCACCCCCGTACCGGCACAGATGCGCATCGGGCGCGACTGGTTCGCGGGCTCGGCCGACGCGATCTTCCAGAACCTCAACCTGATCCACGACGAGGCCCCCGACTACATCTGCGTCTTCGGCGCCGACAACCTCTACCGGATGGACGCGGCACAGATGGTCGAGGCCCACCGTGCGTCGGGCGCGGCGGCCACGGTCGCTGGCCTGCGTGTCCCGATCGAGCAGGCGTCACAGTTCGGGATCATCGAGGCCCGCGCCGACGGTCACATCTCGGCGTTCCACGAGAAGCCCGCCACGGCGACGGGGCTGGTCGACGATCCCTCCCAGGTCTACGCCTCCATGGGCAACTACGTCTTCACCACCCGGGACCTCATCGACGCCGTCAACCGCGACGCCGTCGACGAGACCAGCGGCCACGACATGGGCGGCGACATCATCACCGGGATGGTGACCCGGGGGCAGGCCGCGGTGTACGACTTCACGCGTGACAACGAGGTCCCGGGCACGACCGAACGCGACCACGGCTACTGGCGCGACGTGGGGACCATCGAGGCCTACTTCGACGCGCACATGGACCTCGTCTCGGTCGATCCGGCCTTCAACCTCTACAACCAGGAGTGGCCGATCTACTCCTGGTCGGATCCGATGCCCCCGGCCAAGTTCGTCTTCGACGACGACGACCGACGCGGGGTGGCCATCGATTCGATGGTCTGTGCCGGCGTGGTGGTGTCGGGAGGCACGGTGCGGCGCTCGGTGCTCTCGCCCCGCACACACGTCCACACCGGCGCGCTGGTCGAGGACGCCGTGCTGCTGCACGGTGTCGACGTCGGCCGCGGCGCCGTCGTGCGCCGTGCGATCGTCGACAAGAACGTCAGGATCCCTGCCGGGGCGCGCATCGGCGTCGACGAGGCTGCCGACCGCGCCCGCTTCCACGTCTCCCCCGGCGGCATCGTCGTGCTCGGCAAGAACGACGTCATCCCCACGGAGGACGCGCGATGACCCCGACCACGCCGCACCGTCCACGGGTCGGACTGCTGACCAAGGAGTACCCACCCGAGGTCTACGGCGGGGCCGGGGTCCACGTCGCCGAACTCGCCCGCGCACTCGCGGCCGCGGGCGATGTGGACCTCGAGGTCCACTGTTTCGGCGGCCCGCGCGACGACGGGATGGTCGCGCGCAGCTACCAGCCGTGGGAGGCACTCGGTGGTGAGCGTCCGGAACTGCAGGCGCTGCGCACGATCTCGCAGGACCTGCTCATGGCCGACGGGGTCGGCGGGGTGGACCTGGTCCACAGCCACACCTGGTACGCCAACCTCGCGGGGCACCTGGCCAAGCTGATCCACGGGGTGCCCCACGTGGTGACCACCCACAGCCTCGAGCCGCTGCGGCCCTGGAAGCGGGAACAGCTCGGTGGCGGCTACGAGCTGTCCAGCTTCTGCGAGCGCACGGCGATCGAGGCCGCCGATGCGGTCGTTGCCGTCTCCCACGGCATGCGCGACGACGTCCTCGCGGCCTACCCGGCCGTCGATCCCGCACGGGTCAGCGTCATCCACAACGGGGTCGACCCGCAGGCCTACCGGGCGACGGGCGAAACGGACGCGCTGCACCGTCACGGCATCTCGCCGGACCGCCCCTACGCGGTGTTCGTGGGACGGATCACCCGTCAGAAGGGGGTGGTCCATCTCCTGGACGCGGCGGAGCACCTGCCCGCGGGGTCCCAGCTGGTGCTGTGCGCCGGAGCTCCCGACACGGCGCAGATCGCCGAGGAGTTCCGCACGCGGGTCGCCGAGTTGGAGCGGGCGGCGGTCGAGGTGGTCTGGATCGAGCAGATGCTCCCCCGCGAGGAGCTCGTCCAGGTCTTGAGCCACGCCCGGGTGTTCGTCTGCCCGTCGGTCTACGAGCCGTTCGGGATCGTCAACCTCGAGGCCATGGCGTGCGGGCTCCCGGTGGTGGCCAGCAGGGTCGGCGGGATACCCGAGATCGTGGTCGAGGGCGAGACCGGGTACCTCGTCGAACTGGACGCCGGGAGCGACGCCCTCGGTGCGCCACGCGACCCCGAGCACTTCGCGTGGGCCCTGGCCGATCGGCTCGGGGCCCTCCTGGACGACGAACCGCTCGCCCGTTCCCTGGGCGAGGCCGGGCGCCGACGTGTCGAGGAACGCTTCAGCTGGACGGCCATCGCCGCGGAGACCGCGGCGCTGTACGGACGCCTGCTCGGTTGACGTGTCTTCCCCCGGCCGCGGGGAGCCCGTCGGGAGTCCGCACCGGTCAGGCCCGTTGCTCGAGGAGGTCCACGAGGGCGTCCGCGGACCTGGCGAACTGGCGGCGCACGGTTCGGTGGACCAGGCCGCGTGCCAAGGGCACGAAGCCGAACGGGTCCGTCTCGACGGCCGCGAGGATCCGGGTGGTCGCGGGCCCGGAGGCGTCGAGTTCGACGCGCAGCTGGGTCGGGAACGGCCGCGAACCGGTCCAGCCATAGATGTTCGGCGGCTCCCAGACGTCGACGACCTGCTCGGCCTCCGCGGAGATACCCAACAGTGACGCACGGACGTAGAGGTGCCGCCCCTCGCCGGGCTCGCCGTCCGCGGACGCGGAGGAGACGAATGGCACCCACGCGGGCGCCTCGTCGGGATCGGTGAGCACCTGCCAGCACAGGTCGATGGGGGCGTCGGCCGTTCGCTCTTCCTCGTACCGCTCCAAGTCACGTCCACCGTCGGGAGGACCCGAGTGTCACCCACGGCACTGGTCGTGACCAGTCCCGGGTGCGTCCCGGCGTTCATGGCCGCACCCGACCGACCGGCTCGAACCAGGGCCACCCAGCGCCCAAGTCACGTGGCCGGCGCCACGCTTTGCGAACCATTTCCTGCCGGAAAGGGGCCAACCGTCGACCTCGTCCGCTCCGACCACTAGCGTGGGTGTCGATGCCGTCCCGTGGTGGGGCGGCGAGGGAGAGGACACCACATGACCACGACCCCCACGCGCCCAGCAGAGGTACGCAGCACCTTCCATTCCATCCTCGAGGGCGGGCTGGACTTCGACGCACTGCCGATGCGGCTGTTCGTCCAGGGCAACCAGAAGTTCTGGGACCCGTCCCAGATCGACTTCTCCGAGGACGCCGAGCACTGGAAGCTGCTCGACGAGGACCAGAAGGAGGGCATCGCCAGCCTCGCGGTGCAGTTCCTGATCGGTGAGGAGGCGGTCACCGAGGACATCCAGCCGTTCATGCGGGCGATGGCGATGGAGGGCCGCCTGGAGGACGAGATGTACCTCACCCAGTTCGCCTTCGAGGAGGCCAAGCACGTCGAGGTCTTTCGACGCTGGTTCAACGCGGTCGGCGTGAAGGAGGACCTGCACTACCTGCTCGAGGAGATCGACGGCGGCCGGGACGAGGACAACTTCACCAACATCTTCACCCAGGTGCAGCCCGAGGCGATGAACCGTCTGTGGACCGACAACTCCCCCGAAGCCCAGATCCGTGCGAACGTCGTCTACAACCAGTTCGTCGAGGGCACCCTGGCCTTGACCGGGTACTGGGCGTGGTCCACCATCCTGGAATCCCTTGGTGGGCTCTTCCCCGGCATGCAGGAACTGGTCCGGATGATCTCTCGCGACGAACGACGCCACCTGGCGTGGGGGACCTACAACATCCGCCGCCACGTCGCGGAGGACGACGCGATGTGGGAGGTGGCCAAGGCTGACCTCGACGACATGATGGCGCTCATGACGCGTCGCCACGAGATCGAGATGGCCGACACCTCGCCGGAGGCCGAGGAGCAGCGGCAGCGTGGGCGCGAGTTGGGGGTAGGGCCCGAGCGCGCCTGGGAGTACCAGGTCGATCGCCTGCAGCGCCGCTACGGCGCGATCGAGAGCGCCCGCGGCGCCGGAGCGGAACAGATCGAGCACGGCCTCGACGAGGACGAGGAGGGCGATGAGCACGGCTACGCGAGCCTGACGTAGCACCGGCGGCGGGCGGACCTCGCTCCGTCGACTCGGCTCTCGGGCCTAGTTGCTCGCAGCGAGGTCGCTCGCCCCGGCGGCGTCCGTCGCCGGCTCCGGACCGTCACCGCCCGGAAGCAGCACGTTGAAGCTCACACCGTGGCCACCCAGCCCCGGCGACGTGGTGATCTCCCCGCCGTGCAACTCCACGAACCGTTCGACGATCGCCAACCCGAGCCCGATACCAGGCGACGCTGCACGTGAGGAGGGCTGCCCCTGCTCGAAGGGTCGGAACATCCTCGCGCCGAGGCCCGGCTCCAGACCGGGACCCTCATCGGCGACGCGTAGGTCGAGCCCGTTGCGGCCCAGCGGCCGGGCGGTGACCCGTACTCGCGTCCCGGCCGGGGTGTGCTTGACCGCGTTCCCGACCAGATTGGCCACGATGCGTTCGACCTTCGGCGCCTCGAGGTGGGCGACGCACTCTTCGACATCGAGCTCGATCTGGCCCCCGGCCGCATCGAGTTCGTCCACGACCGTCGCGATCAGTGGGGCGACGTGACAGGGCGCACGGCGGGGCTGCAGCTCACCCCGCTGCAACCGCTCGACGTCGAGGAGGTCGCTGAGCAGCGAGTCGAGCCGCTCGGAGGCACCGCGCAGCCGTCCGAGCATGAACCCGACCTGATCATCGGCCAGCCGCGGCAGATGGTGGTCGAGCGTCTCCGTGTAGCCCCGCACGGCGGCCAACGGCGTCCGCAGCTCATGGGACACCGCCTGCAGGAACGTCGACTTCAGCTCGTCGGCCTCACGGAGCTTGACCGCCAGCTCCGCCTCGTCGATGTAGAGCCGGCGCAGTCGGGAGGCCAGCGCCCCGACGAGACCCGCTCCCCCGGCCGCGATCCCCATCGCCACCAGCCAGGTCGCGGGCGCCCCCTCAGCGCCCGCCATCTGCAGCGCGGCCGCATAGGAGGCCCCGGCGAAGACCAGCTGACCCAACGCGACGGGCAGAGAGAACCACAGGAACGAGATGGCCGTCACATACGTGTAGAGGCCGCCGAGCGCCGTGGCGCCCACGGGTCCGGACGAGGCCGCCACGAACGCCACGGCGACGGAGCCCATGGCCACGACCAATACCGCCAGCCGTACGTCGAGGCGCCCCCGTGTCCACCCCCACCACAGGACCACGCCGCCGAGGATGTAGGCGCCGCCAAGGGTGGCGACGAACCAGGGGACCGACCGGAAACCGGGCCATGCACCGACCGACAGGGCGACGGAACACCAGGCGGCGCCGGTCAGGAACAGGGCGCCGAGCAGCATGGTCAGTACACGATCGATACGGCGCGCGAGCTCGGTCGTCATGGCCGCCCCCTGACCCCTCGGGCAGAAAGCGTAGGGGACACCCTGGCGGAGGGGTGGGCTTCCCACGAAATCCCCGAAGGCCGTGGGACCACCTCGGGGTCCGTCGGGGCGGCGGGACCCGCGGACGGGCCCCGAGATGGTGTCCGGGCGGGACGCGGATATCTAGAAGTCGTCGGCGAGCATGATCTCGGCGTCGGCGCCGAACCGCTTGCACATCTCCATCGCGTCGCGACTGGTGTTCATGCCCTCCTCGCCCTGGAGCGCCGCACTCATGTCGTCCATGGAGTCGAACACGAGTTCGGCCTTGACGTAGTAGGGAGCCGGGGTCCCCCGCGGCGTGCCGAGGATGCGGCTGACGTTGACCTCCCGGATGCCGGGCAGCTTGCCGGCGATGGGGGCGTGCGTCTCCCGGTAGTAGGACTCGAAGCCCTCCACGTCGTCGGGCTTGGTGTACAGAACGATCAGCGAGGCCATGTGCTGCCCTTCTTCGTCGGGTGGGATGGGCGCACGCTACTGGACCAGGGCGGGCGTCACGGTTCCACCGTCAGGAGGCCAGCGCGTCTCCGCCAGAATGCTCCGACCTGGCCAACGGTCGCGAGCCGGGGCGCCGAGGAAGCGGCGACTGGTGTCCGCCGGCGCCATCAGCACCCGGCGGTGGTCGGCGACGTCGGTCGCGCAGGCCGCGTAGCCAGTTCATGAAGCGGTCGGCCTGCCGCGCCGCCCACACGTGCAGGTCACGGGCCCACTCGTACTCCCGGGCGAGGATGGCGATGCCCGCGACCGCGGTCAGCGCTCCGGGGCCGGGCACGAACGGCGAGGCGAAGATCGCGCTGACGAGCAGGACGAGGATCCCCAGAACGGTGATCCAGACCCGCCGGGCGTGGTGTCGCGCGCGCCGCACCATGGGCGGCACGGGCGAGGTGAGCGCCGGATCGAAGGACTCCGGACCGGCGATCTTGTGGCGGGTCAACGCCGACAGGACCCGGCCCACCGACCGCGAGCGGACCCGGTTGGTCAGCGAGAGTTCGACGTCGACCTCGTGCACGTCTCCGCACAACCGGACCCGGACGACCTCAGGGTTCCGCCGGTTGAGCTTGAAACCGGAGAGCATGGAGAGCGGGGTCGAGACGTCGGGGAAGTCCGAGCTGGCAACGTGCAGCAGACAATGGTGGTTGGTGACCACCAGGATGCCGGGCGCCCGGGTTCCGGGAACGTTCGCATGGCTCCAGGCGACGACGTGCTCGTCACCGTCGAGGTAATGGACGACGGCACCGAGCACCAACCGTTCACGGAATCGGCGCACACGTGTCATGCCATCAGCGTACGTGTGCGCCGTCGCCACCGGGGGCCGCGTGGCCGATGACCGGTGCGGTCGCGTCGGCCCTGGGCCTCCGCCGGCCCGGAGCGGCTGCGGCGCGAGGGCCGACGGTGCCCTCGGGTGGCGACCGGAAGTGGCGGGTGGGTCGGCGCCGCCGCCGGCTGCTCCCCCATCCGGGCGCGGGGGCCATTACCGTCGCGTGGGGCCGAACCGGGCCCGCTGCCGACGGACCGAGGTGCGACGATGACGGATGGCGACCAGCGCCGGGTGACCCTCGAACGGGTGGCCGAGGGGGTGTACCGGGCGACCAACCCGCGGGGCGCGACGCTGACCTTCGGCAGCAACCACGATGAGGGGTTTACGCCCGTCGAACTGCTCCTGGCGGCGATCGGCGGCTGTTCCGCGGTCGACGTCGACACGGTCACGGGGCGGCACGCAACGCACGAGCGGTTCGAGGTGGCGGTCGAGGCGCAGGCGAGCCGCGACGCGGGCGGAAACATCCTGCGGGACGTCGCCATGACCTTCGACGTCCGGTTCCCCGAGGGTCCAGAAGGCGACAAGGCACGCCGGCTGCTGCCCCGGGCGGTCCGTACCTCCCACGAACGGACCTGCACCGTGAGCCGCTCACTCGAGGCCACCACGCCCGTCGCGGTGCACCTCGCAGACGAGGAACCACCACCCGCCTGAGACGACCGACCGTGGCCGTGGATCTAGCGGCCGGCGTTCGCGAGCAGAGCGCGCACGGCCCTGCGCCCTCGATCGACATACCCGTTGTCGCGGTAGAGCACCGACAGGTAATTGGCGAGTTCAACCGGAGCCGACAGCTCGAACGCCAACTGCGCCGGGTCGAGGTGCACCGCGAGTTCGCCCTGCTGTTGGGCGGTGTGGAGCTCGCCTTCGAGGAGTCGCAACCAGCCGCTCTGGCCAGCCGAGACCTGGTCCTGGATCGGGCCGGGTTGCGCGTCATACTCGGCGAGCAGTTGGGCGAAAAAGCAGCCACCGGGAAACACGCCACGGTCGATGTAGGACAGGTACGCCTCGCACAGCGCGTACGCCCGGGCGATCCCGGCCGGTGCGTCCGACCCGGGTGCCAGGACCTCCCGTTCGAAGACCTCGCCGGCGGCGGCGACCGTCTCCAGCTGCAGACGCTGCTTGGAACGGAAGTGGGCGAACACCCCGCTCTTGCTCACACCGAGTTCACGGGCGAGCCGTCCGATGGTCAGGCTGCCCAGGCCCTCGATCGAGGCCAGCCGCATGGCCGCCTCGAGGATCGCCGCGTGGGTCTGCTCCCCGTCCGCTCTCCGTCGGGGGCTCGCTGCCTGCAGGGGTTCGGTCATCTCTTGACAACATAGCACGACCGTGCCAAACGCAGATGGCACGGTCGTGCCGCCTTGCTTCGACGCGGCCGCCGATCCGACGATCGGGCCGACTCAGCCGTAGGGCCCACGGCCGGACGTTCGCGAGCCATCGACGCCTTCCGACCCCACCAGGACCGGGTCGGCAACCCGACCCTCCCGTTCGAGACGCCGACTATTCTCACCGGGCATCCGCGATGCCGGTCGGCAAACGAGCCGCAATCGTCGCATCGTCGTCGTTCCCGGCAGCGACCGGAAGGGCCCCGATGAGCAGCGACCACGGCCACGACCACGTCGACCTCGGGCCGCCTCGCATCGAGGAGGTGGCCGACCGGGTGTTCGCGTATGTCCAGCCGGACGGCTCGTGGTGGATCAACAACACCGGCTTCCTGGTCGCCGTCGACGGCGTGACCGCCATCGACACGTGTTCGACCGAGCGCCGGACCCGGGCCTTCCTCGATGCGGTGCGTGGGGTGAGCGAGGCACCACTGCGCCTGCTGGTCAACACCCATCACCACGGGGACCACACCCACGGCAACTACCTGACCCACCCGGCGGCGATCGTCGCCCACGAGCGGTGTCGCGAGCTGATCCTCGAGACCGGCATCGTCCACTTCCCCGGTGTCTGGGACGAGGTGGAGTGGGGAGATCTCGAGGTCGCGCCACCGATCATCACGTTCCGGGAGCAGCTCACCGTCTGGTCGGGTGACACCGAGGTCGAGCTGCGATACATAGGTACGCCCGCCCACACGACCAATGACATCGTCGCGTGGCTGCCCGAACAGCGCGTGCTGTTCGCCGGTGACCTGGTCTTCAACGGGGGCACGCCGTTCGTCCTCATGGGCTCGCTGACCGGCGCGCTCGAGTCGATCGAACGGCTGCGTGCCTACGACGCCGAGGTGATCGTCCCCGGCCACGGCGGCGTGTGCGACCCGTCGGCGCTGGGCCGCATCGAGCGCTACTACCGCTTCGTCGACCAACTGGCGGCCGAGGCCGAACGCGCCGAGGTGGGGGCGTTGGAGGCGGCCCGCGAGGCCGACCTGGGCGAGTTCGCCGAACTCACCGACAGCGAGCGGCTGGCCGGAAACCTGCACCGGGCTCTGGCGGAGCGAGGGGGCGCCGACCGCGGTGCCGCCATCGACCTCGTCAGCGCCATCGGCGACATGATCCAGCTGAACGGCGGTCGGCCCATGCGCTGCCTGGCCTGAGTGAGGAGACCGACGAGATGCGCTGGGTGACCTACCGGACCGACGCCGACGACCGCCTGGCCGACGCCGCTCGGCGCGCCACCGACGAGCGACGTCCTCCCTCGGGCGGGAGCAGAGACTTCCCCGGCTCCAGTTCGTGCTCCCCTCTGGGAAACCCTCGGCGCCCCGGAGGCACCGAGGTACGGTCGGCTGGGGCGGCGACGGCGCCGGTGGTCGCTCCAGGAGGAGCACCACGTGGTTGTGATCGTCGTCCTTCTCGCACTGCTGCTGCTGGTGGTGATGCTGATGGGGTTCTACGGCCGCGGCGGAGGGGGCGGTGGCGGCGGGGGCTGGGGACCACCCGGCCCCGATAGCCCCGATGACGGGCTGGCGGCCGTCCCGGAGCGCGAGCGATCCAACGTGCGGTGAGCCACGTTCCGGCGAGCAGGAGACTGCGCCCTGACCGGGCATCTCATGGCGAGGGTGCAGTCTTCGTGGTGGCCTCGCCGAGTTCGCGCGCGAGCACGCGCATCGCCGCGGTACCCAGCAGTGGACCCGGCACGAGCACCAGGAACGCCCAGCGCCAACCGACCGCGTCGACCAGCAGCGGGATCACCCAGATGGTCACGACCGTGAAGGTGAACCCCAGGGCGAGCTGCAGGGTCAAGCCGGTCCCCACGTAGCGCTGGTCGGCAACCTCGGTCACAAGCGTAGAGAACTGTGCGGAGTCGGCGACTACCCAGAATCCCCAGAACAGCATCACGGCCATGACGAGTGCCGGATGGGACCCCCACACGAGCCCCGCGATGGCGGCGCAGGACCCGGACAGCGTCAGGGCCAGTGACGTCAGCCACGTGCGGCTGTGACGGTCCGCGAGGGCCCCGCCGGCGATGCAGCCCAGCGTGCCGACGCCGACCACGGCGAAGGCACCGAAGGCGGCGGCGACATCCGGATCGCGCATTCCGACGTGCTGGAACGAGGCGGAGAGATAGGCGACCGCCCAGGCCCATAGGGCGTAGAGCTCCCACATGTGCCCGAAGTAGCCGTAGGAGGCCAGACGCACCCGCCGGTCACGCGCCACCCGCAGTGCGTCGCCGACCCGGAACGTGCCCCGTGGGAACGGATACGGACCGTCGCGGCCGAGCAGGGCGATCACGCCGCCGGCGAGGGTGGCCAGCGAGGTCACGATCACGACCAGCTGCCAGTCGAGACCACCCAGGCCGCGAACGAGGTGCGGCAGCGCAGACCCGAGGGTCAGCGCGCCGACCATGACACCCAGGGCCAGACCCCGGCCGCGGCGGAACCAGGTCGCCATCGCCTTCATCGCCGGCGGGTAGACCGCCGCGAGACACGCTCCGGTCGCGAAGCGCAGCGCGATCGCCGGTCCGGCGGCGTCGACGAGAAGCAGTCCCGCGTTGGCAGCGGCCGCACCCAGGGCGCCGACCGCCATGACCCGTCTCGGCGGGAACCGGTCGGCCAGCGACAGCGCTGCACTGACCAGCGCCCCGGCGACGAAGCCGAGCTGCACGGCGATCGTGAGCATGGAGGCGGTGCCCGGTGTCAGGCTCCAGAACTGCTCGAGTTCGAGTACGACCGCCGACGCGGAGAACCAGGTACTCAACGCGAGGAACTTCGCGGTCGCCAGGCCAGCGAGCGCCTGCCACCGGCCGGCGGGATCGACGTCGCTCACGGCAACTGCGGCGGGGAGAGCCGTCGGTCGACGATCTCCTCCGTCAAGCGATCACCGACTCCATAGTGGCCAGCCTCATCGGAGCTCACTGCGCCGGAGCCTCGATCTCATAGTGGACGGCCGCCTCATGGTCCGCCCGCACCCGGCGTCTATGGACGACGGAAGATAGTTCGTGATCAAGAGATGCGTGGCGTTGCGGTCGTTTCGTTCCTTGATCGTCCACAGGTACTTCTTGTCGAAGGCCAGAACGTTCCAACGGCCCTCCCCATAGATCTTCAGCACCGCTGGAGTTGACTTGATTACGAGTTGGAACTTGCACCGAACCCGCTGCATCGTCGCAGCAAGACGTTCGTGATCTTCCCGATCGAAACCCTTCCGATCGTAGTCACTAAAGTCGCTGTCGTATGGCGGATCCAAGAAGAGAAAGTCGTTGGCCCCTGGCCGGTGTACGTCGAGGAATGTCTCGAAGTCTTCGCAACCTAACGTGGCGGACTCCAGGCGCT
>SLRZ01000260.1 GCA_007130695.1 Nitriliruptoraceae bacterium | reverse complement strand
GCTGACGGAATCGAGTACCTCGGCGGCCTGGCTCTCGCTGAACTGCGCGTGGGGTCGGAACAGTTCGATCAGTACGAGCGCGTCGCCGGTGACGCCGTAGAGGCCGGCCTGCCAGGCGCGGATGTCGTCCTGCGACGAACCCATCGCGAAGGTGATCCGGCGGGCCTCCTCGAGGCCGTCGACCTCCACCTCCTCGGGTTCGTCGGTGGCCCCCACCACCGGCATCGGACGCTCGCCCGAGGCTGCGCCCGCCAGCAGTTCGTCGACCGTGGTGTCGGTGCCGCAGCCGACCACCACCTGCAGTGAGGAGCCGTCGTCGCCCGACGGGGTCCACCGCAGGGACTCCAGGACCTCGGCGGTGACCTCGGGGTCGCTGCGCTGCCAGTCGTCGGGCACCTCGATCGTCACGACCGACTCGTCGGCGTCCGCGTCGGTATCGCCGCAGGCGCTCAGCGCCAGCCCGCAGAGAAGTAGCGCTGCGATGGGTCCTCGACGTGCCGGATACCGGTGCACGTGCACTCCTCGTCCGGCACCGCGGTGAGGCTACCTCCCGTTGTGGACCGATCAGCGGCGTGCGGAGCTCGCTCGGTAGGGTGTCCGTGGCCGGGGTCCCGTAGGGGACCCCGCGGCCTTCCCGGGGCGGAGAGCCGGTGTCGCGTAGTTGACACCGGGACGTTTCCCGCCCACCTTCCCCGCTCCGACCTGCGGATCCTCCGTGGGTTGGCGCAGCATGAGCAGGAGTCGAGCGTGGCGGACAACCTCGTCATCGTCGAGTCGCCCGCGAAGGCGAAGACGATCGAGCGGTACCTGGGGAGCAGCTTCAAGGTGCTGGCCTCCTACGGCCACATCCGTGACCTGCCGCGCTCGGACTTCGCCATCGAGGTCGAGGACGGCGGGGGCTGCCACCTGGTCTACGAGATCCCGGAGAACTCCAAGAAGCACGTCGCCGCCCTGCGCAAGGCCGCCAAGGAGGCGCAGACGGTCTGGCTCGCCCCCGACCTCGACCGTGAGGGCGAGGCCATCGCCTGGCACGTGGCCGAGGCGCTGAACCTCGACGTCGCCGAGACCAACCGGGTGACGTTCGACGAGATCACCGAACCCGCCATCCGGGCCGCATTCGAGTCGCCACGCCGACTCAACACCGACCTGGTGGACGCGCAGCAGGCCCGTCGCGCCGTCGATCGCATCGTGGGCTACCGGCTCTCACCGGTGCTGTGGCGCACGGTCGCCTCGGGCATCTCCGCCGGGCGGGTGCAGTCGGTGGCGCTGCGGCTGATCGCCGACCGCGAGGACGAGATCCGCGCGTTCGTGCCGGAGGAGTACTGGACCTTCGGGGCGGACTTCGCGACCGAGCCCGACGCCGCTCCCAGCGTGGAGGCCTCGCTGCACGCCGTCGGTGAGCGGCGCCTGGCCACACCGAAGGATCTCGAGGGCAAGAGCGACGCCAAGCGCGAACAGCTGCTGGTGGTGCGCTCGCAGGAGGACGCCGACGCACTGGTCTCCCGGGCCCGGGTGTTGGACTACTCGGTCACCGAGGTGCGCCGCACCGAGGCCCGGCGCAACCCCAAGCCGCCGTTCAAGACCTCCACGCTGCAGGGCGAGGCCTCCAAGTACGGCTTCTCCGCCCGCCAGACCATGGCCGTCGCCCAGCAGCTCTACGAGGGCATCAACCTCGGCGGCGAGCAGGTCGGGCTGATCACCTACATGCGGACCGACTCGATCAACCTCTCCGATCAGGCGCTCGGCGAGATCAACTCGCTGGTCGGGGAGCGTTACGGGTCGCGGTACACGCTCGACAAGCCCCGCCGCTTCACCGGCAAGACCAAGGGCGCGCAGGAGGCCCACGAGGCGGTGCGCCCGACCTCGGTGCGGCGCACCCCGGAGTCGGTCCGCCGTCACCTCAAGCCCGAACAGGCCCGCCTCTACGAGCTGATCTGGAAGCGCACGATGGCCACGCAGATGGCCCCGGCGGTCTTCGACCGGGTTTCGGCGGACGTCACGGGCGAAGACGAGCAGGGCCCGGTCACCTTCCGGGTGACCGGCCAGGTCGAGAAGTTCGACGGCTTCCTCGCCGCCTACCGGGCCGTGCGCGACGAGGACGAGCGCACCGAGGACGAGGACGTCACCGACCGCCTGCCCCAGCTCGAGGAGGGACAGCGCCTGCACCTGTCGGAACTGCTCGGCGAGGAGCACGCCACCACCCCGCCGCCGCGGTTCTCCGAACGCACGCTCGTCGAGGCCCTCGAGGAGGAGGGCATCGGCCGGCCGTCGACCTACGCCGCGATCATCTCGACCCTCGAGCAGCGCCAGTACGTGCTCAAGGAGTCCCGCCGGTTCTTCCCGACTCCGCTCGGCGAGGTGGTCGTCTCGTTCCTCAAGCTGCACTTCGCCGAGGTCGTGGACGTCGGCTTCACGGCCCGCATGGAGTCGACCCTCGACGAGATCGCCGCCGGCGACGAGGAATGGTGTTCGACCGTCACCCGCTTCCTCGACGAGGTCGACACCTGGGTGCGTGAACGCAAGCCCGAACGGCCCCGCCTGCCGCTGCTGCACCCGGCCGACTGTCCCGAGTGCGGCGCCGACATGGAGCGGGTGTTCTCCGGCAAGTCCAAGCAGTGGTTCGCCTCGTGCAGCCGCTGGCCCGACTGCCAGGGCACGCTGCCGCTCAACGACGACGGCACCGTCGGTGAACCCGAGCCGGAACCCGAACCCGACGAGCGGGTGCGCTGCAAGGAGTGCGGCAAGGCGATGCTCAAGCGCGAAGGGCGTTTCGGCACGTTCTTCGGCTGCATCGACTACCCCAAGTGCAAGGGGATCCGCAACGTCCAGCAGCGGCTGGCCTACAAGGACGACGACGGGGCGATCCGCTGGTTCCGTTCGCCGACCGACCCCGAGCACAGCTTCATGGAGCGGCGGATCTCGCGGTACGGCAAGCCGTTCGTGGGCTCGACCGGCTACCCCGACGACGCCTTCGCGGTGTGGTCGCTGCCGATCGCCTCACCGTGCCCGGAGTGCGGCGCACCGCTGCGCCCGCCGCCACGCAACCGCAAGGAACCGGTGGCGATCTGCACCCACCCGGAGGTCAACCACCTCTTCGACCTCAACGAATTCGAGGTCCCCGAGGTCGCCGTGCTCGCGGTCGTCGAGGGTGTCGAGGCCTTCGATCCGGAACTCGGCGGTGAGGCGCTGTGGGGCGAGGAGGTCCCCGACCCCGTCCCGATGACCTACCGGGGTGCGCAGGCCCCGCCGCCGAAGAAGAAGGCCACCAAGAAGGGCGCGAAGAAGGCGACCAAGAAGGGCGCGACCAAGAAGGCCGGCAAGAAGGCGACGAAGAAGAAGACGGCCAAGAAGTCGACGGCGAAGAAGGCCACGAAGAAGGCCGCCAAGCGCTCGGACTGAGTCGCGTTCGCTGTCCGACCGGGCCGGGTGTCGCCCGCGCGGCGGCGCCGCAGGTGGCATAGTGGCGCCCATGAGCGCACCCACGAGCGATCTCGCCGCTGCCCGCATCGACGTCGTCGGCCTGCGCCGGCTGCTCGACGAGCCCTACGAGGAGGTCCGCGACGAGACGCGTGAGCGTCTCGTCCGCCTCGGTGTCCTGCCGCCCGAGACGCTCTCGGTGCTGCCCCACGAGGAGTACCGGGAGCTCGTCCTGACGTGGGCGCAGCAGCTCGCGGCCGACGGCGGGACCGGGCTGGGTTTCCCCACCGAGTACGGCGGTGGCGGCGACGTCGGTGGCTCCATCGCGGCCTTCGAGACCCTCGGGATCGGCGACCTGTCCCTGCTGGTCAAGTGCGGGGTGCAGTTCGGTCTCTTCGGCGGCGCGGTCCTGCACCTGGGGACCCGTCACCACCACGACAAGTACCTGGCCGACATCCTCACGATGGAGCTGCCGGGCTGCTTCGCGATGACCGAGACCGGGCACGGTTCCAACGTCCAACAGCTCGAGACCACCACCACCTACGACCCCGATGCCGACCAGCTGGTGGTTCACACGCCGACCGTCAGCGGCCGCAAGGACTACATCGGCAACGCGGCCCGCGACGGTCGCATGGCGGTCGTGTTCACCCAGCTGGTCGTGGGCGGCGAGTCGCGGGGTGTGCACGCGGTGCTGGTGCCGATACGCGACGTGGCGGGGCGGTCCAGGCCCGGGGTCACCATCGAGGACTGTGGGCCCAAGACCGGCCTCAACGGGGTCGACAACGGCCGCCTCTCCTTCGACCAGGTCCGCGTGCCGCGTGAGGCCCTGCTGGACCGTTTCGCCGAGATCACCGACGACGGCGAGTATTTCAGCCGCATCGAGAACCCCGACAAGCGCTTCTTCACCATGCTCGGGACCCTGGTCCAGGGCCGGATCAGCATCGCCGGTGCCGGGATCAGCGCCAGCAAGCTCGCCCTGTCCATCGCCGTGCGCTACGGCGAGCGGCGTCGGCAGTTCGGGCCGCCCGGCGAGGACGCCGAGGCGGTCCTGTTCGACTTCCGAGCCCACCGCCGTCGCCTGCTGCCCCGCCTCGCCCGGACCTACGCGCTGCACGCCGCGCAGCAGGGGCTCATCGACGGGCTCCACGAGGCCTTCGGCGACTTCGCCGAATCGGAGGACCCCGGCCGGGACCGGCGGGAGCTCGAGGCCGCCGCGGCCGGCATCAAGGCCTCGTCGACCTGGCACACCACCGACACGGTGCAGGGCTGCCGGGAGGCCTGCGGCGGGGCGGGCTACCTCGCCGAGAACCGTTTCGCGGCGCTCAAGGCCGACACCGACGTGTTCAGCACCTTCGAGGGTGACAACACCGTCCTGCTGCAGCTGGTGGCCAAGGGCCTGCTCACCGACTACCGCGACGAGTTCGGCGACCTCGACCCGCTCGGCATGGCGCGTTTCGTCGCCGACCAGGTCTTCGAGACCGTCATCGAGAAGACCTCGGCCCGGCAGCTGGTCGAGCGGCTGGTCGACGCCGTCCCCACCCGCGACGACGACGCCGGCCTGCTCGACCGTGAATACCAGCTGGAGTTGTTCCGGTGGCGGGAGGACCACGTCGTCGCCGGTGTCGCCCGCCGACTCAAGCGTGGCATCGACGCGGGCCAGGACCCGTTCGAGGTGTTCGCCGACGTCCAGGACCACGTCCTGACCGCGGCGTGGGTGCACATCGAGCGCCTGCTGCTCGAGGCGTTCGACGGGTTGGTGCAGCGCTGCGGGGACCCCGACCTGCGCGAGGTGCTCGACCGGCTGTGCTCACTGCATGCGCTGGCCGAGGTCGAACGCGACCGCGGCTGGTTCCAGGAGCACGGCCGGCTCTCGGGCGAGCGCTCGAAGGCCGTGATCTCCACCGTCAACCGCCTGTGCGACGAGTTGCGGCCCCACGCGGTCGACCTCGTCGACGCCTTCGGTATCCCCGACGAGTTGCTCGCCGCCCCGATCGCCTTCGACGACTAGCTCCGGCAGATGCGGTGAGGCAGGAAACCGCGGCGCCGAACCCGGTAGGCCTCCCATCGCAGGCGGCGGCCGACCGGTGCATGATGCAGAGCAGCGCCCACGACCCGGGCACGGACGGGGGTTAGGCTGCGCTGGATGAGTGACGGTTCTCCACCGAGCCCCGAACGCGGGGCCGACACGGTGTCCGGCGGGGTCTCCGCGGCGGACTACAAGGCGCTGCTGAAGAACCGGGATTTCCGCAACCTGTCGCTGGCCACCGTGACGTCCGCGCTGGGTGACTGGATCGGCGTCCTGGCGATCCTGGCGCTGACGGTCGAGATCATGGGCCCGACCCGCGCGGCCCCCTTCGCCCTGGGCGCGGTCATGGCGGCGCGCGTGATCCCGGCGATGCTGCTCGGGCCCATTGCCGGTGTGTTCGTCGACCGGTGGAACCGCAAGCGGGTGCTGATCGGTGCCGACATCGGGCGCGGGATCGTGATGGCGCTGATCCCGTTCACCAACGAGCTGCTGACGCTGCTGCTCGCGACGCTGATGATCGAGGTGCTCTCGGCGTTGTTCGCGCCGGCGAAGGACGCGGTGTTTCCCCGCCTCGTCCGCCGTGACCAGTTGGTCGCCGCCAACCAGGTGAACCTCATCGTCACCTACGGGACGCTGCCATTGGGCGGGGTGCTGTACGCGGCGATGGTGGGGTTCGCGCTCTCGGTCGCCCCGGAGGGAAGCTTCTTCGCCGACCGGCCGATCGCCCTGCCGATCTGGTTCAACGCCGCGTCGTTCCTGATCTCCGCACCGCTGCTGGCGCGCCTGGTCATCCCGGTCGACCCGCAGCGTCCCACCCTCGAACCGGCGGAACCGGCGGGAGCGTGGGCCCAGCTCAAGGAGGGGCTGGCCTTCGTGGCCTCCCACCCGATCATCCGGGCGCTGATCGTCGGGGTGATGATCGCGTTCGTGGCGGCCGGCGTGGTGATGTCGCTCGGCGAACTGTTCGCCCGCATCCTCAACGCCGGCCCGTCCGGCTTCGGGATGCTCGTGGCGGCGGTGGGCGGCGGGCTACTGGTCGGCCTGGTGCTGACCGGGCCGCTCACCGCACGGATCGACAAGGAGCGTCTGTTCGCGCCGGGGATCGGCCTGGCCGGGGTCGGCCTGGTCGCCACGGCGCTGATGCCACGACTCGACCTCGCCTGCCTCACCGGTGCGGTGATGGGGATGGGTGCCGGGATCTCGTTCATCGTGGGCTACACGGTGCTGCAGGAACGCACCATCGACTCCCTGCGCGGTCGCACCTTCGCGGCGTTCCACAGTGGGGTGCGGGTCGCGATCCTCGGGGCCACGGTCGCCGCACCGCTGCTGGTGGGGATCCTCGGGATCGAGCAGCGCATCGAGGAGCCGCCCGCCGGCACCGTCGGTATCTACCCGTACCAGCTCGGCGGGGTGCGCCTGACGCTGGTGTTCGCCGGGCTGCTCGCACTGACCGGAGCCGTGCTGGCCGGGCGGTGGCTGCGACAGTCGCTCGACGCCTCGGAGGAGCTGGACCTCGGTGTGACCGCCAGTGCCGTGGAACGCCGGCGGGGTCGCCTGATCGTCTTCGAAGGTGGCGACGGGGCGGGCAAGTCGACCCAGATCCGGCTCCTGCAGGCCGCGGTCGAGCGCGCCGGCCACGACGTACTGGTCACGAGGGAGCCGGGCGGGACCGGGCTCGGGGAGAA
Organism: Nitriliruptoraceae bacterium; assembly: GCA_007130695.1. Classification (GTDB taxonomy): domain Bacteria; phylum Actinomycetota; class Nitriliruptoria; order Nitriliruptorales; family Nitriliruptoraceae; genus SKLC01. The sequence continues at coordinate 25,823 of SLRZ01000260.1, read as the reverse complement.
CCTTCGTGAGGTGCTCCTTGCCGCCCGCGAAGAGGTCTTCAGCGACCGTGCCGAGGCATTGCTGTACGCGGCCGACCGGGCCCAGCACGTCGAGGAGGTGATCGCCCCGGCCCTCGAGTCGGGCAGGGTGGTCCTCTGCGACCGGTACGTGGACTCCTCGGTGGTCTACCAGGGCGTGGCGCGCGGGCTCGGTGCGGCGCAGGTCGCGGAGCTCAACCGGTGGGCGACCGGCCACCTTCGACCCGACCTGGTGGTGCTGCTCGACGTCGACGCACGTGTCGGCCTGGACCGGCTCGAGGGGCAGGGCGACCGCCTGGAAGCGGCGGGGATCGCGTTCCACGAGCAGGTCAACGACGCATTCCGGCACCTCGCCGGGCGCGACCCCGACCGTTACCTCGTCATCGACGCCACCGAGCCCGTGGAGGAGATCCAGCAGCAGGTCCGCCAGGTCGTGCTGCCGCTGCTGGGCCTGTCCCCGGACGGACAGCCGGAGTCGGACGGGCCCGGCGAAGCGGGCAGCGCCGCGGCCGGCGGGGTCCCCGTGGGCGCACCCGTCCGGGACGACGTCCCGGCCCCGAGACTGCCACGGACCGAGGAGTTGCGCGGAGACGTGGTCGGTCGGGACGCCAACCCGGACCCCGGGCAGGACGACCCCACCACCCGACACGCTTCCACGACCGACGACGCGCCCACCACCGAACTGGCCTCCGAGCCCGCGAATGACCCGGGGCGGGAGCGGCGATGACGGCTGCCACCTGGGACGAGGTGCTCGGTCAGCCCGCGGCCGTGCAGACCCTTCGTACCGCGCTGGTCGCGGACGAGGTCGCGCACGCCTGGCTGCTGGTGGGGCCACGGGGGGTGGGGCAGCAGGAGGCGACCCGGGCGTTCGCCGCCGCGTTGAACTGTCCGGAGACCACCACGGACCAGGGGTGTGGAACCTGCTCGACCTGCCGGCGCATCTCCCGCGGCGCCCACCCGGCGGTCGCCGATCTGGAACCCAAGGGCGCCAACTATCTCGTCGACGATGTCCGGGAGGAGTGGATGCCGCTGGCGACCCGGACGCTGACCGAGGGGCGCCGCCGGGTGCTGCGCATCAGCGCGGCCGAACGCATGAACGAGGCCGCCCAGAACGCCTTCCTGAAGATCCTGGAGGAGCCGCCACCCTCGGTGGTGTGGGTTCTGGACGTCGAGGACGAGGGTGCGCTGCTGGAGACCGTGGTCAGCCGCTGCCGGCGACTGGACTTCGTGCCGTGGGGCCCCGCGGAACTGACCGGCCGCGCGGCGACGCTGGGGGTCCCCGAGGAACAGCGTCCGGCGATGGTCCGCGCCGCGCTCGGCTCGCCGGAGCGGCTGGCCGACCTCGCCGACCCCGACATCGCCAAGGCCCGCTGGGACCACCTCTCGTTACTGGACCGGCTGGCCACGGGAGGGCCGGGCGAGGTGATCCCCGCAGCGAAGGAGCGGGTCCAGTGGGCGCGCTCGCGGGTGGCCCCCGTCAAGGAACGAAATGCCGAGGAACTGCGCCAACTCGGCGAGGCCTTCGGGGTCGAGGGCAGCCAGGGGTGGCCGCCCGGCGTCAAGGCGCGTCTGACCCGCCGCTTCGAACGGCTCGAGCGCCAGGAGCAGCGCCGCTGCCTCGACCTGCTGCTCGACGACCTGGCCAGCTATCTCCGCGACCTGCTGGCGGTCCAGGCGGGGGCCGGGGGCGCTGAGCTGGTGAACCTCGACCACGAGGCCGCCCTGCGTCGCGATGCCGATCGGCTACCGGCGGCCGACGCGGTGGTCGGACTGCAGGCGGTCGTGCGGTGCCGGGAGGCACTCGACCGCAACGGCAACCCGGAGCTGCAGCTCGAGCGGCTCCTCTACACGCTGGCGCTGCCGCTGTACCGCGCCGCGTGACCTTCCGCACCGCGGCCCGCGCACGGTTGGGCGGGGTCCCCGCACGTGGATATCCTCGCGCGGCCTCGCTGGAGTAGCTCAGATGGCAGAGCAGCCGCCTCGTAAGCGGCAGGCCAGGGGTTCGAGTCCCCTCTCCAGCTCCGTGGGCTGATCGCAGGTTTCTCGTGCCATTGTTCGCAGGTTGGCGGGCGAGGGCCTGCGATCAGCCGTTCGAGGGGTGAGTTCGACAGCCGCCGCGTCGAACCGCGTTGGCGCCGCTGACGCCAGAGACGGACGTCTGGTGGCCCAGTCGGATATCCGCTCGCTGCTGGCGTTGGCCCTGTGGTCGCGGTGCGTGACCCGGTGCAGGTCTGCCTCACCGGTCTGGCCAGTGCCAGGAGCGGGTAGATCACCGTCGCTCTGCGCGGTGCTGTGCGTACAGAGCGCGAGATCACGTCCGAGAGGACGTCGGCGAGCGAAGTGCGCGCAGCCGGGCCGTCCAGCGTATCTCGTCCTAGTCAGAACTAGTTGGGCGAGAAGAAGTCGATCACATAGATTCGCCCTCGCCGCGATCTTCGAGTCTTCGGAGACGTCGGTGGGCCGAGGGTGGAACACCGATAGCCGGAGCGGGGCGGTGTAGAGGCAGGTTCGGGGGGCAGTATGTCATCAGGGGACGGGGCCGCACTCCCGTGGACTTGGCATGCCCACGGGCCTCCTCCAACCGGGCCGCGCCCCTCGACGCCAGCAGCCACGTCGGCGTCGAACCCCGCCGGACGGACCGCGCACGTGCTGCTGGCTGGGCTGGACCCGGTGGGCGCCACTCCGCCGAGCCAGAACGAGGAGTTCCTGCGCGGAACTGCGGATGTGGTCGAGCTCCATGACGTGCTCGGAACGCCCCTCGACGCGGGGGAGGTCGTCCTCGCTCTCCACCCCTCTTGGGGAGATCAAGCCGTGGTGGATGCCCTGCGGGTCGTTCGCTCCTCCCGGGAGACCCTCGACCTGGTGATTCTGCCGGTTGACCTTCCCCCGCTCGCATTGATGACGGCGGCCGGGCTGCTCGCACGCCTCGTGGCGCAGGAAGGTGCTGCGCACTCGGTGGTGATCCTCGATCGACTTCTCGAGTGCGTACGCACCGTCGCCTGGTTGGAGACGGTGACCCGCCTGGCCCACGTCGAGGTTCCGATGCGACTGCACACGCGGTCGCTGCTGCCTGGCTCCGCGTTCGCGGTGTCGCTCAGCGCCCAGCAAGCGTCGGTCGCAGCCGCGGACCGACGGGACCCGCAACTGTCCCTGCCACCGCACAACGGGGATTGGGAAGCCGTGCTGGCCCGCGGCGAGCGAGGCGATGTCGCCACCGTGGAGCGCGCGCTGACGTCCGCAGGGTGGCCGAAGCCCCAGACGGTGCCCGCTTCGCCGGCGGCAGTCGACTGGTGGGGCACTGACCGGTACGTCGAGGTCGTGCTGTACCCCTCCGCGGCCGCGTGCCGGGCCCTGGTCGCGGAGTTGCCGACGCTGCACAACTGTCGGTGGTGCAGTCGTGCGACCCCTACCGAGCCCTGTGTGTTCTGTGGCCATCTCTCTCCCAAGGAAACCTTCTCGTGAACCCTCGCCAGCGCCGCGGCGCCCTGCTGCTGGCCGCGTCCATCGTCGGGGCGCTCGCCGTCCTCGGGGCTGTCGTCAGCTACGTCTCCGATGTCCAGTCGCAGCTGGGTCCGATGCAGACCGTGCTGCAGCTGGATCGTGACCTCGACCGCTACGAGCCGATCCGGCCCCGGGATCTCGAGGAGGTCGAGATCCCCCAGCGGTGGGCCCCAGACGGTGCGCTTGGCGCCGCCGACGACCTCGGGACGCTCGTGGCAGCCAGCGACCTGCCAGCAGGCACCGTCATCCAGCGGGGTGTACTGACCGAGCCGCCAGAGATCGCCCCGCGGGAACGCGAGTTCGCGATCCTGGTCAGCCCAGAGACCGGGGTCGGCGGCAAGATCCAAGCTGGCGATGTCGTCGACGTCTACGCGACATTTGCGGGACAGGGCGATGAGCCGCCCCGTTCGGAGCTGGTCCTGCAGGCAGTGCGGATCGTGGACATCGCTCCCGCTGTCGAACAAGCCGATCCGGACGCCGGGTTCGCGAGCAACACGGCCGTGCCCGTCACCTTTGCGCTGAACGCTGACGATGCGCTGGTGCTCGCCTATGCGGAGAGCTTCGCCAGCGAAGTCCGACTCGGTCTGCGTACCGCCGCCGACACCGAGGACATCCCCGATGCCCGCCGTCGGTACGTGCTCGAGGAGGGCCTGCGATGAGCCACCGGATCCTGCTTGCCATTCCGCCCAGCGAGCACGAGGTCATCGAGCAGGCGCGCGCAGTGCTCGAGGGAACCGACGGGGTCGTCGCCGTCGAGGTCGCAGGCACCAGCAGTGAGGTGACCGCAGCGATCTCAGAGGCCCACATCGACATCGTGGTCCTCCACGAGCACCTCGGCCCCGTGCCCGTCCTCGAGCTCGGCGCCGAACTCAACCGCCGCCACCCCGACGTCGGGTTGGTGCTGATCGCCGAGGAGAATACGCCGGAGCTGATGCGCTCGGCCATGTTCTCCGGCGTCCGCGGGGTCGTGACGCTGCCTCTGGGAGTCGAGGATCTCACCGGCGCCGTGGCTTCGGCGGGAGAGTGGGCCACGGCGGTCCGTGACCGGCTTGGTGACGACGGCGCCGGGCGAAGCCGCAGGTTCGGCAAGGTCGTCTGCCTCGCTGGGGCCAAGGGCGGCGTGGGAACCACGACGTTGTCCGTGCTCCTCGCGGAACGCCTCGCCGCCGCCAGGCCCGACCGCGCGGTCTGCCTGGTCGACCTCGATCTGCAGTCCGGAGACGTGCGTTCGCTGCTCGACATCAGCCACCGTCGCTCGATCCTCGACCTCACCGCCGTGGTCGATGAGCTCAGCACCCGTCATCTCGACGAAGCGCTCTTCCCCCACGCCGATGGGTTCCAGGTGCTGCTGCCGCCCGTCGAGGGGGAGCTGGCCGAGGATGTGGACGGGCTTGTGGTGCGCCGGGTACTGGCACGGTTGCGCGCCCGTTTCGACGTCGTGGTGGTCGACCTGGGCTCGGTGATGACCGAAGCCACGGCAACAGTCGCCGAGATGGCGGACGCCCCGATCGTCGTCACCCAGACCGATGTGCCCTCGCTGCGCGGGGCCAACCGGCTCCTCGCCATGTGGGAGCGCGTCGCCATCCCCCGCGACAACGTGCGGGCACTCGTCAACCGTGTCGACCGCGACACCGAGATCCAACCGGACCTCTGCGGGCGCGTCGTCAAGGCGCCACTGCTGCAGACCACCGTGCCTGCCCGCTTCCGCGACCTCGAGGTGGGCGCGAATACCGGCCAGCCCCTGCGCGTGCAGGGGCCGGTCCTGCGCGCCGTGGATGACCTCATCGACGAACTCGGGTTGACCGGCGACGCCGAGACGAGCGCCACGCCGGCGCCGGAGGCGACGTCGCTCGAGGCCCGGGTGCTCGACGGCGAGCGTGGTCAAGCGGCTGTGGACTTCATCGCGGCGTTGCCGCTGCTCATGATGGCTCTGCTCCTCATGTGGCAGTTGGCCCTCGCCGGCTGGACCCAGGTGATGGTGCAGAACGCGGCACGGGAGGGTGCCCGCCAACTGGCGGTCTCCGAGCAGGTCGACGCCACCGGCGACGGTGTCTATGACGACGTCGGCACTGCCGTCATCCACCGTCTACCCGAAGGCTGGCGCTCGACGGTCGAGATTCGTCAGGGCGGCGACTGGGTGCAGGTCGAGGTCGGGATTCCGGTACTGATGCCTGGCTTCAACACCGTGGGCACCATGGAGTCGCGCTCCGGGGCCGTGCTCGAGGAGGCTCGGGAGCCATGAGCGGACGACACAGGTGGTGGGATCGCGACGAGGGATCGGCCTTGGTCGAGATCGTCGCCATCCTGCCGGTCTTGGTAATCGCCGCACTGGTTGCGGTGCAGATGCAGCTGTTCGTCTCGACTGCGGTCGCGTCGGAGAACGCCGCACGCAACGCCAGCCGTGCGATGCGCGACGGCGGTGACCCGCACGCGGCAGCTACCCATTCCCTCTCCTCGGCGGAGGTTGCGCGCTTGGGGCCGGTGGTGGTCGAGAGCGAGCGGGTCACCGTCACTCTGACGGTGCCAAGCGTCCTCGGAGCCGTTTCGTTGCCGGAATGGACCGTCGAGCGCAGTGCCACGATTCCCCAGCGCGCATCGAGTGAGGAGTCCTCGTGAGCCTCAAGTCCCGTCGACAGGAGCGGGGTAGCCGCCTCTCGGATGTGGAGAGCGAGGCGGCGCCCGACGCGGTGGCCCAGTTCCGACGTCAACTGCTCGAGGAAGCCGACCTCGCCCAGCTCTCACAGTTGGACGCGCACCAGCTCCGGATCCGCCTCGAGCGGATCGCCGGGAGCCTGTTGACCCGCGAAGGGCCGGTGATCACCAGTGAGGAGCGCAGCAGCCTGATCCGGTCCGTCGTCGACGAGATGCTCGGTCTCGGCGTCCTCGAGCCGCTGCTCGCCGACGATGAGGTCACCGAGATCATGGTCAATGGGATCGACGACATCTGGGTCGAGCGAAGTGGGCGCCTCACTCGGGTGGAGGATCGGCGCTTCACCTCGGAGGCACAGCTTTACCAGACGATCGAGCGGATCGTGGCCGGGGTCAACCGGCGTGTCGACGAGTCCAGCCCCATGGTCGACGCGCGGCTGCCCACCGGAGAGCGCGTCAACGTCATCATCCCCCCGCTGGCACTCAAGGGTCCCTCGATCACCATCCGTCGCTTCCCGCGTCCATTCGACCTGTCGGAGCTGATCGACAACGGGACGGTTTCCGAGGCGATGGTCGAACTGCTCGACGCACTGGTGCGCGCGCGGCTCAACATCGTCGTCTCCGGGGGAACCGGCACCGGGAAGACCACCTTCCTCAACGCCCTGTCGAGCTCGATTCCCGAAGACGAGCGGATCGTCACCATCGAGGACGCCGCGGAGCTCCAGCTGCAGCAGCCCCACGTGGTGGCGCTCGAAGCCCGGCCGGAGAACGTGGAGGGCAAGGGCGAGGTCACCATCAGAGAGCTGGTACGCAACAGCCTGCGCATGCGCCCCGACCGCATCATCGTCGGTGAGGTCCGCGGCGAAGAGACCGTCGACATGCTCCAGGCGATGAACACCGGCCACGAAGGTTCGCTGGTGACCGTGCACGCGAACTCGGTTCGGCATGCCGTCATGCGGCTCGAGACGCTCGCGTCGATGACCGATCTGAACATGAGCTTCGAAGCACTGCGCGACCAGATCAACGGCGCCGTCGAGGTTCTCGTCCATCTCGAACGCTTCCCCGACGGTTCCCGGAAGGTCGCCGAGATTTCGGCCACCGTCTCCGAGCACTGGGAGCAGATCAAGCTCGCAACGATTGCCGAATACGTGCCCGACCGTGGCCGCCCGGACCGCACCGTCACCGGGAGGTTCATCCACTACGGGCTGCCTGCCCCGGTCCGAGACCGGCTCGCGCGCGCCGGTGTGGATCTTCCCGAGGCCTTTGACGTCTCACTCGACCCCGAGGAGCACGTCACCGTCGTGGAGGACATGCGCCCGTGAGTCCGGCCGTCATCATGCTGTTGTGCCTCCTGGTGCTCGGGGTGGCCGGTCTTGGCGTGCGCCAGGTGTGGATCGACTTCGAAGAGCGCCGCGCGCTGATCCGCCGCTCAGCGCTGACCCGAGTCGAGGCTCGTGCGTCGACGCTTCGCTACCGGATCGACGCCGCGCTGCGCCGTACCCGACTCGGTGAGCGGGTCGCGTCGGAGTTGCGAGCTGTCGGGCTGCCCCTCAGCGTGCTGGCCGCCATGACCATCGTGGTCTCCGCCGTCGTGCTCGGCTTCGTCGTCCTCGACCGCTTCGTGCCCACCTGGTTGGCGCCGCTCGGTGCTTACGGCGCCTGGAGACTGGTCCGCTTCCAGCTCGAACGTCAGCGACAGCGCCGCCGGGACGAGTTCGTCACGCAACTTCCCGAACTCGCGCGCACGATCTCCAATGCCGCGTCCGCAGGCCGGTCACTGCCTTCAGCGATGCGCCTGGCGGCACGCGAACTCGAGGACCCGGCTGGCACTGAACTTGCGGCCGTCGCCGAAGAGCTGCGGATCGGGCAGTCGCTTGACCGCGCCCTGCAGAACCTCTCCCAGCGACTACCCAGCCGCGAGGTCGAGGTGATGGTGACCACGCTGCTCATCCAGCAGCGTGCCGGCGGTGACCTCGTGCAGGCGCTCCGTGAAATGGCCCGCACGCTGGATCAGCGAAAGGACCTTCGCAGCGAACTTCGCTCCCTGATGGCTGGCGCGGTCTACACCGGCTATGTGGTCATGGGGCTTGGCGTCGGCGCCGTCCTGCTCATGAACGCCATCACCCCCGGCGCCCTGGACACGATCCTGTCCAGCGCAATGGGCATCGTGGCGACGACCGTCGCGGTCGGGCTGTACGCAGTCGGTGTCGTACTCATCCGTCGTCATCAGACCATCGACATCTAGGAGCGAATCGTGGTGCCCGTCCTGGTCGTCGCGCTGCTGGCCTGTCTGGCCACAGCTGGCGCCGGCGTGCGCTTGCTTCGCTCTCCCGTGGCCTGGGAGCGCTTCGAGCCGACGGCCAGGGTCCGCGAGGAGGCGCCCAAGCCGCGCCGGTCCCTGGTGGACCGGTTCGCGGTCTCCCTGCTGCCTCTGACACGTTCGATGGTGCCCGATGCGAGCTTCCGTCGCTATCAGCGACGGCTCGAGGCGGCCGGAAGCCCGGAGGGTCTCACCGCGGAATCGTTCCTTGCCCGCCGCACGGCCTACGCGCTCTCGTTGGGCGGCGCCGGGCTCCTGCTCCTGCTGATCGGGCAAACGGTCACGGGTCTGCTGGTGGCCGTCACCGGTGGGCTCCTGCAGGATCTGTGGCTTCGTGCGGCCGTGCGTCGTCGCCAGGACCGCCTCGAGCGGGACCTCCCCGACTTCCTCGACGTGCTGTCGGTGACCGTCGAGGCCGGCCTCGGCTTCCAGTCCGCGCTGCGGCGGATCGCTGATGCCTTCGAGGGCCCACTCGCCGAGGAGGTGGAGACCGCGTTGCGGCAGATGTCGTTCGGCATGTCGCGCCGGGAGGCCTTCGAAGCGCTGCGGACCCGTAACGAGTCGGAGGTCCTCGACTCCTTCGTGGTCGCGCTGCGCCAGGCCGAGGAGTTGGGCGCCCCCCTGAGCGACACCCTCCGGTCGATGGCCGACGATCTACGAGAGCAGTGGAACCAGCGCGCACGGCGGAAGGCGGCGCAGGCCGTCCCGCGGGTGAGCCTGATCGTGGCCTTCACGCTCGTCCCCGCCTCCATCATCATGATCGTTGCGGCGATGCTGGCCGCAACCGGCCAGCCAGAGATCGTGCCATGACCGGGCTGGCCCTCCCCGCTCCGGACCGACACGCGGCCACAGTGCTCGCACCCCTGGTACGGCTGCTGCTCAACGTCCGGGTGGTCGTGCTGCTGCTGGTGTCGCTGGCCGCCGCGCCGAGCACGCTCGATGCACTCGGCGTGGTCGTGCTCATGGCCGGCACCTCGGTGCTGCCGCTGCTGCTGTGGACACGCATCGGTGACTGGGTGCTTCGCCACCCCAGTGCGATGGCACTCGATCTCGCCGTCTCCGTCATCGTCCTCGGCACGGCCGGCGTCGACACGCCGTTCACCCTGTACGTGGTCACCACGGCCGTGCTCGCCGGCATCCTCTACGCACGCGCCGGTGGTGTCGTGCTCGCCATCCTCCTGCTCGCCGGCTACGGGATGGCGGCCACCGTGTACCTGCCCGGCGCACCCGTGGCGGCCACTTTGGTCGTCCCGGCGCTGCTGCCGGGCGGAGCGCTGCTGGGCGCCGAACTGCGCCGGCTGCTCATCGACCGCGACGTCGCGCTACGCGCCGCACGGAGCGGCCTCGTTCGAGCGGTCACTGCCGAAGAACGTGCCCGTCTCGCTCGCGAGATGCACGACTCGGTTGCGAAGACCCTCCACGGGATCGTGCTCTCGGCGGTGAGCCTCGACGCCCTCACCCGCAGCGACCCCGAGCGCGCGCGTCACGAAGCCGTCCGGATCCGTCACGCCGCCGAGATCGCTGCTTCCGAAACCCGGGCGCTACTGAGCGATCTGCGGGCCGACGACCCGCGACGCTCACTGCACGAGGTCGTCCGCGAAGAGCTCGCGCTGGTCGGCGAGACCGAGGGCCTGGAGACGGCGCTGCACGTCGTCGGCGACGGAGAGCTCGCACCGCGTGCTCGCCACGAGTTGCTGCAGATCCTGCGCGAAGCGCTGTGCAACGTCTCGCGCCACGCCCGCGCGCAACGCGTCGAGGTGGAGCTGGAACTGGGGTGCAGCGGGATCCGGCTGCACGTCCGCGATGACGGGGAGGGCTTCGAGCTACCAGCGGACCTCACCGTGTTCGGACGGGAAGGCCATCACGGCCTGGTCGGCCTGCGGGAACGGGCGCAACTCCTCGGCGGTGAACTGACGCTGCGTTCCGCCCCCGGCCAGGGCACACACCTGGAACTGCGCTGTCCCGGTCACGACGTCGAGGAGGTGCCCGCGTGATCCGTGTGCTCCTCGCCGACGACAACCCCGTCATTCGAGGCGGACTGCGCGCACTCCTGCTCACCATCGACGACGTCGAGGTCGTGGGTGAAGCTGCGACCGGGCAGGAAGCCATCGATCGCGCAAGAGTCCTGCGACCGGACGTGGTGCTACTGGATGTGCGCATGCCGGTGCTGGACGGTGTCTCGGCGGCAAGCAGGCTTTCGGCCGACACCCGGATCCTCATGCTCACCTACTCCGACGATCCCGACATCGTCACCAGCGCGATCCGGGCGGGCGCGTCGGGCTATCTCGTCCACGGAACCTTCGACCCCATCGACCTCGGGCAAGCGATCCGCACCGTGCATTGCGGGGGCTCGCTGCTCTCGCAGCAGGCGACGCCCGCGGTCTTCGAGGCACTGCGCAGCGCACCGAGCCGCGCGGACGACCGCCACGGCCTGACCGAGCGCGAGCGCGAAGTCATGGACCTGGTTGCCCGGGGTCTGTCCAATGGCGAGATCGCCGAGCGGCTCTTCGTGTCGGACAAGACCGTCAAGAACCACATCAACCACATCTACGCGAAACTCGCCGTCGACCAGCGGGCGCAGGCCGTCGCCGTGTGGTTGGGGCTCGCTGAGGAGGGCCCGTCGTGACGGCGTCGCAACGGAGACGGCCCACCGTTGGTGCCGGGGGCCTCACCTCCGTCGGGGGCCCAGGAGAATGGGCCCCATACCGGGAAGCTGTTGGTGCCGCAGGCCCTGCCGCGACCCAGGTGCACCCGCGTAGCGTCGAAGACGACGCTGACCGACCCCCGCAGGGACACCCCAGGAGAGCATCCCATGAAGCACCTCGCCGAGCAGCTGGACACCGCGAGCCTCCGCAGCTACGTCGCGCTGCGCAACCGTCTGGTGACGACGCTGGCCGACGCCGACCGGGACGAGGACGGCCAGGCGACCGCCGAGTACGTGGCCGTGATCGTGCTGATCGCCGCCGTCATCGGAATCGTGATCAACTTCGGCGACGACATCGGCGGGGCGATCCGGGATGCGGTCGTTGCCGCCTTCGACCAGGTGCGCGAGTTGGTGGTGAGCTGACCCAGATGCCTGGTCGATGGCAGGACGAGGCCGGCCAGGCGCTGCCACTGGTACTCATCGCCATCGTCGGACTCATGATCACGGCGGTCGCCCTGACGCAGGGCGGCCGCCTCACTGAGCTTCGGGCCACCGCGGTCACGGCCGCCGACGCGGCCGCACTGGCGGGCGCAGACGCGCTCGCCGACGCACTCGAAGGCCCCGGCGGGATCGCCTACCTCGCATCCGGCGCGGTGGCCGGCGACATCGCCGGGCCCGCCAGGCAGCGTGCGGAGCAGTATGCCGAAGCCAACGACAGCGAGCTGGATGAGTTCAGTGTGGTGTCGGTCGATCGCCGAACCGTCGTCGTGAGGGTCACCACCCGCACCGCGGGGGGCATCGGGGAACCGTCGATCGACGAGGAGATGGCGGACACCCGTGGTCGAGCCGAGGCCGCTGCGGTCGTGGAGTTGACCTTGCACGGCGCCCCGTCACCGGGTTGTCTGACCCTCGCAGAGGCCCAGGCCGTCGCTGAGGACGCGGGCCTCGACCCACCCGATTCTTCTGGCCTTGTCAGCTGTGGCAGCGCCGACACCCGCAATCTTCGCACCGCGATGCAGGAGGCGGTGCTGCGGGTCGAGGACGAAATGGGTGCCGACCTGTCCATCACCCACGGGTTCGTCAGCTTCGGAGAGCAACTGGATCGCTGGCGGGGCGGGCACCCGCTCCCGCCTGGCGCGACGCTTCTCAACTGGGGCCTCGCGCTCGAGACCAGCGACCACGCTGCTCTGCAGGGTGCTCTCTCGGCCATGGCGGACCCACCGCTGTGTCGCCCCCACCCGGCCACTCTGCCGGCGTACGCGTCCCACGCGGACCACGACGAGTGCGGGGGGCTCAGTCCGCGGCCTGCTCCCGGCCACATCGGTATCGAGGCCACCGACCCGTACCTGATCGACCCGGCCAGACTTGACTAGGTTGAATGCCCGGACGGCCGGTTGGCCTACGCTTTCGAAACCGACCCAGGAGTCGACGATGAGGTCCTGGTCCCGTGCGACCGCGCTACTGCTTGCCTGTTCGCTCCTTGCGGCTTGCACCGACCGCGGTGACGACGAGGCCGATGACACGGACGAGGTCGCGGTCGAGTCGCAGGACGATGCGGATCCGGAGGCGTCCGAGGAGGCCATCGACGGCGAAGAAGGGTCGGCGGAGGACTCCGCAAGCGAGACCGAGGAGTCGCCATCGCCTCGCTCGGTCGACCTGGAGGAAACCGAAACGCACCCCTCGGGCGCAACGGTGACGGTCACCGGCCTCACCATCGACGACCGCGCCGTGTACGTCGACCTGGAAGCGTTCAACCCGTCGCAGGAAGACATCCGCCTTGCGGAGTCGGGCCGCTACATCCGGCTCGAGGCCCCCCAAGGGCGCACCTTCGACTTCCGCCCACCGGAGGACAACCCCGATCTGTCGGTGCCCTCCGGTGGGGAGTTGACCGCGACCCTGGGCTTCGTCGGGCAGCTCTCGGACGACGACGTCACCCTCGATCTGCTGCTCAACTGGGGTAGCCAAGGGGCGCTCAACGTCGATCGTGAGCACGCGCGGTTCCCCTCCTTCGAGTTCCGAGACCTACCCGTCGCCGGGGACACGTCATCATGACCGGTCCGGTCCGAACGCTCCTTTCGTTCGCGGCCCTGGCGTGCCTGCTCTGGGCGTGCCAGGACGCCGATGAGCAGACGACCGACACCGAGACGTCCAGCGCCACGGACGAGGAGGTGGCTGCGGATGACGTCGCGTCCACGGCCACGACCACCGGTGGCGACGACGTCACGTCCGAGGCTGAAGTCCGTATCCGGGAGATCATCAGCGACTACGACGGCCGACGGACCGACGAAGGCACGCTGATGACGGTCCCCGCCGAGGTGCTCTTCGACTTCGACGAAGCCACACTCCGTCGCGACGCCCATGCGGCGTTGGACGAGATCCTCGAGGTGCTCGAGCACTACGACACGGCGCCGGTGGAGATCGTCGGCCACACGGACGCCCAGGGCGCCGCTGACTACAACCTCGGCCTCTCGGAGCGACGCGCGGAGGCAGTGGCCGACCACCTGGTGACCGCTGGTGTCGAGCGGGCGCGCCTGCACGTCGAAGGCCGAGGCGAGGTGGAACCGGTCGCCGACAACGACTCGTCCGAAGGACGCCAGCAGAACCGACGGGTCGAGATCCTCCTGCGGGACGTGGACCCCGAGGCCGAACGGTGATGCGGCTCCACGTCGACGGTCGCGACGTCTGCGCCGTCGAGGTGGCCGACAGTCGGCGCACCCGACGACGAGGGCTGCTCGGGCGCGAGGGCCTCGACGGCGCGCTGTGGCTTCCACGCACCCGGCAGGTGCATTCGGCGGGGATGCGCTTCCCGATCGACGTTGCCCACCTCGATCGCCGGGGTGTGGTCTTGAGGTGCACGACGATGCCTCCCGGCCGGCTTGGACGTCCGCTGCTGCGCGCACGTGCGGTTCTGGAGGCGGAAGCGGGAGGCTTCCACCTCTGGGGTGTGACGCCCGGAGTGCAGGTCACCGTCGCCGCGACCCACACCGGCGCGTCGCCGGGGCCCACGTGAATGGGCCCAAGGAACGCGCCGTCGTGGACCGTGGAGCCCAGGGTTTCGCACGTGGCTCAACGTAGGGTTCGAGGTCACACGCAGCCGTGCGCGTGACGGCGACTTCGGGGACGAACGTGGACTGGCGGGACGAGGGCGGGGCGAGCACCGGCGAGTACATCGCCGTGAGCGCGCTGGCGGTCGCACTGATCATCTTCGTCGCGCCCACAACCGTCGCCGAGACGATCGGCGAGACGATCCGCAGTGCCTTCTGCCTCGTCGGCGACGTGGCCTGCGATGTCGGGGATCAGCGCGCCCTCACCGACGAGGACTTCCGCCCCGATGCCTGTGACGTCTCGGAGCGCTCCTATCAGGGGGATGTCGACGTCTCCGTCGCCTTCTTCACGGCGCAGGCGGGCATGACCTTCGCCCGCACCGAGAGAAGTGACGGCACCACGGAGTTCACGCTCGTCGACGACGGCGGGGTGGGACTGACCGCAGGCGTCGGCGCGGAGGTCGAGTACGGGCCGGGCACTCTCGGTGCCACCGCGGACGCCTCCGCGGGACTCGTGGCCGAGGAGGGCGCCAGCTGGGTGGTGGGTAGCAGCGATGCGGACGCGCTCCAGGACCGCCTGATCAAGGGTGAAGGCCTCCAGCAGACCGTCGGAAGGCTGCCGTTGGTCGGCGACCCGCTGGCGAGCTGGGCCGGAGACCTGCTCTTCGGGGAACTCGCGGGCCCCGACAAGGTGTTCATCGCTGCCGGCGTGGAGGCAGAGCTCACCGCCGGTGTGGAACTCGAATACCTCGGCCAGCAGGTCGCCGGGGCCTCCACCGGGGTCGAGTCCACGATGTATCTCGGGCAGGAACAGAACCTCGGTGATCCGGACCCCGAGAACTGGACCTACACGGACTACTTCGAGGTGTCGATGACCGCCAGCGGTGACGTGAGTTGGGTCGCTGGCGAAGTCGGTGGCGAGGTGGGCATGACCTCGGTGGCGCGACTCACCCAGGACGCCCAAGGGAATCTGGTCGAGATCGAGCTGGTCAACAGCGTCAGTGGAACGCAGCTGGCCGCCATCGGATCGAACCTTCCCGAGACCACCGCCCTGTTGAGCGGTGCCGGGACAGCGAGCCTCGTGGAGAAGGTCACGGTGCCACTCGATGACGCCGCAGCACGAGAGGAGGCTCGGCTTTGGCTGAGCGGCACGAGTCCGGACCCAGACGCGTTCCACCAACTCGTCGCGGACGAGGCACGAGTCAGCCTGGTGGGCTACGAAGGCACGGAATCGGGCCTGTCGGTTGGAGCGAAAGCGGCTCTGGGGGCGAAGCTCGGTGCACGCGGAGGCTTCAGCACGTCGACGAGCACCGCGGTCGAGGCCTACTATCTCGGAGCTCCCACCCCGTCGGGCGACCGCGACCTCGTGACCTTCACCGACTGCGTCGGCTAGCCGACTGCGTTTGACTCAGGAGTCCTCATGCCTCGCCGTCGACTTAGCGAACGTGCGGCACTCGGCGCCGTCCTGCTCTTGACCGCCGCTGGATGCGACGACGCCCCGGAGGCCGTGGCCCCACCCGATGACTACCGGCTCCTCGAGCATCAGGTCGCCGCGGTGGGCGTCCCCGACGACTGGGACGACGGTGACGACGAAACCCTCCTCGAAGCCGATCCCGACGCGGTGGTAGCCGAGCACCCCGATGCGGAGGAACTCCACGTGGGGGCTTCGCTGTGGCGCTACAGCGAACCGGTCTCCACGGCCGAGGAGGCCGTCTCCGTCATGGCCGGTCAGCTCTCGGTGGCGCCTGGGCACGAGCAACACGAACGGCGCAGCCTCGAGGTCGCCGGCAGCGACGACGCCTTCCTGATCCAGTTGAGCATCGAGGCTCCGGCTCTGGACGGTCAGACCGTCTTCTTCACCTACGCGGGTGCCATGTACGACAACGAACACGCGGTGCTGATGCGGCTGGTGGGGCCCGAGGATCTCATCACCGAGCAGATGGTCGAGGTGGCCCTGGAGACGTTGCGGGTCGATGGTGGCTGACCCGTCGGGACGCCTGCGACGACGTTCGGGCGCACTGGCGCTCACACTCCTGGTCGCCGGCTGCCTCGGGCCGGCCGGACGGAGTGAGCCCGAGAGTGGGGCGGAGAACACGGTGACCAGCGAGGACCAGGTGGCCATGGTGGAGGCCTATCTCGAGGCGCTCAGCACCGGAGATCTCGACGCCGCCTGGACGCAAGTGTGCGACGAGGGTGTGCTGGCCGCGGATCGCGAGGCCTTCACCGATCACCATGCCGCCACGCTGCCCCGCCCGGTGTCATGGACGGTCTCGGAGGCATCGAGCCGTGGCCGCACCGCCGGCTCCGTCGGCGCGGGTCGTGGCACCTCGACATCGTGGCCGCAGGCCGAGATCACCTTCGACGATGGCCGCTCGGGCGTGCTGAGGATCGGCTACGGATACGGCGGGTTGTGCCATGTGGCCAGCTCCGAGGACGACGCGGACCTGACCGCTCGCGTGGCGGTGAAGCCATGAGTGGCAGCGTGTCGCGCCGCTCAGAGCATCAGGCCACCAACCTGGTGTTCGCTGGCGCTCTCTCCCTACTCGGCTGGCTCGGGGTCTACGTCGCTTTGAGCCTGACGCTCACGTTCGTCGTCGTCCTCGGAATCGACCAGATCGTCGAGACGGCTCCGGCCTTGCGGTACGGGATCGTGGCGGTTTGGGGCGGCGCGGCGATGGCGCTCGCCACCAGAGTGGCGGCGGGGGTTCTCGATCGCCGCGGTGTCGATTCGAAGCTGTGGCTGCTCGCGGTCCCGGCGGTACTGGTTGCCTACGACCTCCTGGGCGGCCTGAGCCCCGGTGAGCCCGTCTGGCCCTCGGTGCTGCTGGGCGCGGTCGCCCTCGGTGGATCGGTATTCGTCCTTGGCTTCTGGAAGGACGCCGGGGAATCCTGATCTGGTATGTCGCGCCCCGGTGGCACGCTCTCCGATGGGACAGCAGGCCGTGCGCTCGTCGACCTCTGACGCCGGTGGCTCCTCCTCGAGCATCCGGCCAGGCGCCGTGGAGCGGGACTTTCCCGTCGGTGGTGTCGGTGGTTCACCTAATCCGTCCTGCCGGTCGTGGCATCTTCCGATGGGTGACGGGGTCGTGTTCAGGTGCAGCAGGTGTCGGCGAGGCTGTCTGCTCGCCACGTGCGAACCGCTTCGAAGCTGGCGAAACCGGCCAGCACGAGTGCGGCGACCGGGTCGGCCCACCACCAGCCGAGCGCGGCGTTGAGCCCCAGCCCGATGAGGACCACGGCGGACAGCCAGGCGCACAGCTCGGTCTGTCGGGACTCGGAGACCACGGCCTGCGATCCGAGCGTCGGCCCGAGCCGTTTCTTCGCGCGGGCGAGCAATCTGTCGGGTACAGCACACGATGTATCCGGGCCACGGTGCTCTGGGCGCGCGGGACCGGTACGACCTGGCTCGTGCTGGACCCCGGTAGTCATCCCGACCGAAGCTGGCTCCGAACGTCCCGTGCGGGGGTCGTTGTCCACCGCGTCGGCGTCTGACTGGAGCCCCCCGCGTGATGCCAGGCACGGAAGCGAGCACCGCCACCTGTCCCGTCGCGGTGCCGCGGCCGGTCCTGCGCATGCGCTGGGAGGCGGTCACCTACCTGCATTGGGAGCTCGATCCCGACGTGGTCGCCGAGCGACTGCCGTTGGGCTTGGAACCTGACCTCCACGGTGGGCGTGCCTACGTGGGGTTGGTCCCGTTCCGCATGGCGCGCATCGGTGTCGGACCTGCCGGGGTGCCGTTACCGCATGGTCGCTTTCCCGAGACCAACGTGCGCACCTACGTGATCGGTCCCGACGGGGGCCGGGGCGTGTTCTTCCACTCCCTCGACGTCACCCGTCTGGCACCGACGTTCGTGGCCCGGACCACCTACCGATTGCCCTACTGCTGGTCGCGAATGGGCATCGGGCAGCGCGGGGCACAGGTCGCCTACCGTGCCTGGCGACGGTGGCCGGGTCCGAGCCGCGCCCAGAGCCACGTCATCGTCGAGGTGGGTGATCCACTGGCTGCCACCGAGCGCACTGCCCTGGACGACTTTCTCTCTGCGCGATGGTCGCTGTACGAGGCGCTGCCGGGCGGGGCGATCGTCCGGGCGCGGGTCGAGCACGACCCGTGGCCGCTGCGTGCCGCTCGGCTGGTGCACCTCGCCGACGACCTGGTCGCTGCGGCCGGCTACCCCTCGCCCCTCGCGGAGCCCTCCCACGTGCGCTACGGCGGGGACGTCGAGGTGCGGGTGGGCCCTCCGCGCCGGGTGGATTGAGCGCCGATCACGCCGAGTCATGGTCGACGTGGTTCGGCCAGCCGGTGGTGACCCGCGACGGGACGGTGGTCAGCGACCGCTTCGGTGACGCGTCGTTGCGGTGGTCTCGTCTCACCCGTCGTCCCTGACCGCACTGCGCGGCCCCTGTTGACGCTGGATCGCCTCCAGCACGAAGATCGCACCAGTGAAGGCAGGTACCAACCACTGCGCGACGCGCAGGCGCCGTTGGGCGGCCGCCACGTCGGGAGGCGTGGCGGCGATCGGGGTGATGGCGGTCGCGACGGGGACGTCACCGCCCCGCACGACACGTTGTCCGGAGATGCCGGTCTCCACGGTCGAGAGCATCGCCGCGAGTGTCATGGCCGTGCGTAACCGGCGGACGCCGGAGGATCCCTGGTCGCGGCCAGCCGGGGTGGGGAGGAGCCGACCGAGCGCGTAGGCGCTCGACACATGCGCGACCAGCGCTGCGCCGGCTATCGGCGCCCAGCGGAACCATCCGGCGTTGGCTACCCGGGTGCGCTGTGTGTGGTCGTCGACCTCGATCGTGGCGCCGTTGAGTCCGATGGCACCCATCCACGCGCCACCGAACCATGCGGCCAGCCCGACGTCGTGGATCACGGCCAGCGTGGTTGTACGGTTCACCATTGTTCGATCCTCTCACCGATCGAGGCATCGCATGGTTGCGGCCGGCCGCCCGATCCAGACCCGCAGCACAATACGTCGTGTCGTCCTCTGGTGTCTGGACATGGTGGTCACCGTCCTGCGCTACGCCGTGCAACGGATCCCGACCTACCGCCGCCATCGGCAGCAGGGTCCGGCAGAACCGCCCGACTTCGAACGCGACCTGCCCGGCGATCCGGCCACGTTGCAGCGCCCCAATGAGGGCATCGGCCCGCTGTACCACCGCAGCTACTGGGTCTTCGTCACCGACGAATCGCTGAACGGCGAAGAGCTGATCAGCTACATCCTGAAGGAACCCAACCAGGTCACACCCACCGAGATGGCGAGTTTCGAGACCCTCAGCGGAGAACCAGCACGGGATCTGAACGTCGGCGACGAGCTGATCGTTCGGCTGCCCGGCCCATGGAACGGCCCGGTACGCGTGATCGAACGAACCCCGACATCGTTCCGGTTCGCCACGTTGCGGGGACACATGGAGGCGGGGGAGATCGAGTTCCGAACCAGCACGGATGCTCGCGGTTTCCTCGAGTTCCGTATCGAGTCGTGGGCACGGAGCGGGGACCCGCTCTTCCACCTGCTGTACGGGCGGTTCGTGATCGGACGCGAACTGCAGCAGCACATGTGGGCGCAGTTCTGTCGGCGCGTGGCTGCGGTCAGTGGTGGCGTGCGGATGAGCAACACGGCCTCGACCACTCATCGCCTTGACCCGGACCAGTGAGTGGCGCACGGCGGATCGTCCGGACCGCGGCCGTTCCTGCGTGGGCGCTCCGCGCGTACGACGACCTCGACGGTCGAGACGTGAACTTCGAGCCGATCGGGTGGGAGGATGCCCTTGCCGATCCGACGTGGCGGGCCGACCGGCGACACACCGAACTGCCGGCGGAGGCCCCCGGCCCGCCACAGCCCGGTGGCCCGTTCGAGGTGGCGTGCGACCTGCTGCGGAGCTATGAGGTGGCCGACCCTGCGCTGGTACGGGCGGTCTACGACGCGGCGGCACCGTTCGACGGACGCGACATGCTGCTCGTCGGTCGCTTCCTCGGGCTGCGCTTTCCGATGGGTGTACGCATCGGAGGGGTGTTCGACGGCCCTGATGAACTGGACGGCGATCCCGTGCACCGCTTCGCGTGGCACTACCGCACGTTGGAGGGCCATCTCGAGCGAGGGCAGATGGACTACGAGGTGGTCAAGTACCGGGTGGACGGACGGGTGGAGTTCCGCATCTCGGCGTACTCGCAGCGCGGGCCGATCCAGAACCCGATCGTGCGCGCCGGCTTCGCGCTCTTCGGGCAGGCCACCCAGGAGCGGTTCTACGCACGAGCGTTGCGGCGGATGCGGTCCCTGACCGCCGCACGGGTCGCTGACCGCTGACCCGACGGTCGCTGGATCGGGCTGCCCCGGCTCACCGCAGTCGGAGCGTCTCGCTCGCGCGGACCGACACGGGGCATACCACCCCGTCGGGGTGAGGCGGGGGCACGGTGGGTGGCAAATGATGCGGGTCGCCCAGGCCCCGTCCAAGAGGTTGACGCCATGCCCGTGTCCCGCAGTCGCATCGCCGTCGCCGAGGCGATCGGCACGTTCGTGCTCGTCCTCGGTGGCGCCGGGACCGCCGTGCTGGCCACCGGAGGCTTCTTCGGTGAGGGGTCGGTCGGAGTGCTGGGCGTCGCCCTGGCGTTCGGTCTCTCGCTGCTGGTAATGGCCTACGCGATCGGCAACATCTCCGGCTGTCACATCAACCCGGCGGTCACCGTCGGCCTCGTGCTGGCTCGCAAGCTCTCCCCCCGGGAGCTGCCGACCTACCTCGCCGGGCAGGTGGTCGGCGGGATCGCCGGCGGACTCGCGATCTGGGCGATCGCCGCCGGCGCCGCCGGCGGGTTCGACCCTGGTCCCGCCAACTTCGCCGTCAACGGTTGGGGTGAACTCTCACCCGGCGGCTTCAGCCTGGCATCCGTCGCCATCACCGAGATCCTGCTCACCGCCCTGCTCGTCTTCGTGGTGCTGAGCACGACGCACCGTCGGTTCGTGCCGGTGGCCGGCGGTCTGGCGGTGGGGCTGACCCTCACGCTGATCCACCTGATCAGCATCCCGATCAGCAACACCTCGGTGAACCCCGTGCGGTCGCTCGGGGTGGCGGTCTTCGCCGGAGGCGATGCGCTGGTCCAACTCTGGGCGTTCGTCGTCTTCCCGCTGGTGGGGGCCGCCTTGGGCGCGCTCGCGTGGATGTTCCTGGACGAGCCCGAGCGGGAACCCGAGGTGGGGGTCATCGACCTCGAGGGGGCTGACGGCGAGGCCGAGGTACGACCGCCGCCGACGATCCGCACCTGAAGCCACCGGGACCGCCGCCGGCGCTGCCCGCGTGGCTCATCCGGCCGCGGTGCCGATCAGGTCCGCCCACTCGGCCTCGACGTGGGAGAGCACGCGCTCCGGGTCGGGCGTGATGGCCGCATCGGTCACCAGCCCACCGAAGACGCGTCCGCCGACGCTGATGAACCCGGCGCTCAGGTTGAGGTTCCCGGTGGCCCCACCCCAGCCGATCGCACCGACCATCCGGGCACCGGCGAGGTGCAGGCGCAGGTCCGGCCCGATGACGTTGGTGACCACCCCGGTCGAGAACCGCTGGTTGAGCCGGTGGATCGCCCGCTCGATCCCGGGTGTCAGCAGGGTCGTGGCGATCAGCAGCCCGCGGGAGACGGCGGGTGCCCGCGAGGACTTCAGCTGCGCGGTCTGCTCGCGGATACGGACGAGGCGCTCCTCGGGGTCGTCGCGCCCGACGGGGAGCAGGACCGGCATGAGGCCGATGAGGTTGCCCAGATGCCGAGGCAGCGCCAGGCCGGGCGGCCGCAGGTTGATCGGCACCATCACCAGGACGTCCTCGACCACGGCGTCGCGCTCGTCGAGGTACCGGCGCAGCCCGCCCGTCATCACCGTGAGCAGGAGGTCGTTCGCCTTGACCCCGTGTTCGTGGGCGGCGTCGAGGAGCGCACTCACGGGCAGCCCGTCGGGTGACCAGACCATGCGCTTGTGTCCCGAAGGGAGACCCTGCAGGAGCGAGGGAGGTGCCGGTACGGGCCGCAGCAGCCGCGCGCTCCATCCGGCGACGTCGGCCAGTTCGCGCGCGAGGTCGACGCCGTGGCTGGGGGCACGCGCCAGCCCCGTGACCCCACGCAGCGTCCGCTGGGTGAGCATGCGGGCGTGCGCGGCGGCGGGCAGGGGGTCGATCACCGGGACCGTCGCCGGGTCGAACTCGTCGACCAGGGACAACAGCAGCTGCATCAGTGCCAAGCCGTCCCCGAAGCTGTGGTGGATCCGTACGTGCAGCGCACTGCCGTCACCCCGGTAGCCGCGGTACAGCGTCACCGACCACAGTGGCTTGGTGGGGTCCAGCGGGGTGCTGCGTTCCTCGCTGCACAGCTGCTGCAACAGCTCGTGGTCGCCCGGAGGTGGCAGATCCACGGTGTGGAGGTGGTCGGCGAGGTCGAAGTCCTCGTCATCGACCCACCGGGGCATGAGCCCCGGCACGGGCAGGCTGATGATCCGCTGCGAGAACACCGGGTGCCGCTCGAGCAGCCGCTCCACGAGGATGCGTTCGAGCGCCGAGGGGCCCAGTGGCTCGTCGAACCACAGCACCGCGGAGATGAGGACCTGGTTCTGGGGCGTGTCGCCCCGGATCCACACGGCGTCGCCCGGGGACATCCGGCGGCTCATGGTCGACTCCTCGTCTCCGTGGTCAGCGCGACAGCGCGACCAGCTCGTCCATGCCGTTCTCGATGCCCGCGGTGAGCACGCCGAGGTCGGTGACCTCGTCGGCGTCGGCGGTCACGCCGAAGGTCAGCTGCCCGTCGTAGGAGAAGATCGCCACGCCGGTGCGCAACCCCTCCGCGATGGGCACGTAGGGGTAGGCCTCCACCATGCGCCGCCCCGCCAGGTACAGCGGCTGCTGCGGCCCGGGCACGTTGGTGGTGACCGTCGTGATGAATCGCTGGTGGCGCTGGAGGAGCCGTGTCAGGGTCCGCAGCGTCAGCCCCACGAGCATGTCGGGGGCCAGCCCCGAGGCGGCGACGATCCCGGCCGTCGCGTGCTGCTCGCCGGAGTGTTTGGCCTCCGCCATCGCGTCGCGCACCACCCGGTAGCGCTCGGCGGGCTCGTCGGCGGCGACGGGCAGGGCGACGAACAGCGCCGAGACGAGGTTGTGCAGCTGCCCGCGCTCGTCCTCGCGGCGCAGGGAGACCGGCACCAGTGTGCGGACCACGCTGTGGGCGCTCAGCTCGCCGCGGTGCTCCAGCAGGTCGCGGAAGCCGGCGGTGATCGCCGCCAGCACGACGTCGTTGACGGTGCCGCCGAGGGCCCGCTTCACCGCCTTGGCGTCGGCGAGGTCCGCACGTGCGGTGCCGTAGCGCCGGTGGGGGCCGATGGGCCCGGTCAGGCTCGACGGCGGCATCGGCTGCAACACGTCCACCAGCTCGCCGGCGCCGCGCAGGGCGGTGGCCGTCCGGGAGGCGGTGGTCACCGGGTGGCGCAGCGTCGCCATGGTCGCGCTCAGACGGTCGCGGGTGCCGTCTGCCACCGCGCGCGCGGTATCCAGCACGCCCGGTTCCGCGGTGTCGGCCGGTCCGGCGCCGACGCCCGACGGGCGGTCCCGGTCAGGTCCCGGCTCGGGGTCGGCCCGCAGGACCCGTGCGAGCAGATCGGTTCCGGCGATGCCGTCGACGACGCAGTGGTGGACCTTGCTGATCATCGCCCACCGGTCGTCGCCCAGGCCCTCGACGAACCAGGTCTCCCAAAGTGGGCGGTGGCGGTCCAGTGGCTGGCTCATGACCCGACCCACGAGACGGTGCAGCTGCGCCTGGTCGCCGGGGCGGGGCAGCGCCGTGTGGCGCACGTGGTAGTCCAGTCGGAACCGGGCGTCGGGGACCCACACGGGCCGCGCGATCCCACCGGCGAGGTCGCGGTAGCGCTGCCGGTAGCGGGGGATGTCGTCGAGGGCTTCTCCGATGGCGCCCTGCAGGTGCGCGAGATCGGGCGGGGGGCCCTCGAAGATCCCCACCGAGCCGATGTGCATGTGGTTGACGTCGTCCTCGACATGGAGGAACCACGCATCCAGGGCGCTCATCCGGTCCACCGACATCCGCCCTTCGCTGGCTCCTCGTGTGATCTTGCGTCGGGTGTCACCATGGAGGAAGAGTCCAACGGCCGTTGCGCGGTGCGGTGCGGTGCGCATGGCTCCCGCACCGGTTCGACCAGGTTCGTGACCCACCCATCTGCCACGTCGACGACGACGAACGCCCCATGAGTGCCGCGGACGCGCCCGCGGCAGGGGAACGAGGAGCCTTGGATGCAGATCGCCGGTGGTCCCTGGGACGAGGGCCGGGTCGAACGGTGGCTGACCGGTGCGCGCATCCCCGTGCGCCTGGGCGTGCTCGGCGCGAACGGGCCGTTGGTGGTGTCGTTGTGGTACCGGTATCAGCACGGGGCACTGTGGTGTGCCACCAGCGCCGACGCCGACGTGGTGGCGCATCTGGGCCGTGACGACCGGGTGGGCTTCGAGATCGGCCCCGACATCCCGCCCTACCGGGGCGTGCGGGGAACCGGTCGGGCCGTGGTGGTACCCGAGGCCGGACCGGCGGTGCTCGACGATCTCCTCGCTCGCTACCTCGACGCGCCCAACGCGGGGCTGGCCGACTGGCTGCGCCGGCGCGCAGACGATGAGGTGGCGCTACGCATCGAGGACCTTCGGGTCACCAGCTGGGACTTCTCGGGACGGATGGTGCCGCAGGAGTCCGCGCCGCTCCTTCCCGAGATGGGCCGCGGGGCGTCGGCGGGCGGGCCCCGTGCGGCCCCCGGTGGCTGACGACCCTCAGACCTGCTCGGCCGGGCACGTCCTCGCTCCAGCCCACCGCAGCCACCTCGGTCGGGAAGTCACGGGCGGGGGACGCCCCCGCCCGTCACTTGGGCCGGGGCGCCGCGGCCGCCACCGGCTCCGGATGCCAGATGCCGCCCGACCCCACTCGCGCGATCGCGTCGCGCGCCGGCAGCGGTCGGGCGAAGTGGTAGCCCTGGCCGATGTCGCAACCCATCTCGGTGAGCAGTTCGAGCTGTTGTGGGGTCTCGATGCCCTCGGCGACGGTGAGCATGCCCAGCGCGTGGGCCATCACGATCGTGGCGCGCACCATGTGGTGGGTCTTGCTGCCCGGGGTGAGCTTGGCGGTGAAGCTGCGGTCGATCTTGAGCATGTCGAAGGGGAAGTCGGCGAGGCGGTGCAACGACGACCACCCGGTGCCGAAGTCGTCGATCGCCAGGTGGACACCGAGGTCGTGGAGCTCCTGGAGGGGGCCGAAGGAACCGGCGTTGGCGACGGCGGTCTCGGTGACCTCGAGCCAGAGGAGATCCGCCGGGGTCTCCGTCCGGGTCAGCGCCATGGCGACCCGAGCGGGAAGCGAGTTGTCGTCCAGGTCGCGTGCGGAGAGGTTGACGCTGACGGCGGGGCGGCTGCCGAGGACCGTCGCCCAGTGACGAAGGGCGGCCAGGGTGTTCTCGAGCACGTGGGAGAACAGTTGGCCCGTCAGCCCGGAGGCCTCGGCGAGCGGGACGAAGCGGTCGGGGGACAGCAGCCCCCGATCGGGATGCCGCCATCGCACGAGTGATTCGAACCCGAAGATCCCCCCGGTGGTCAGGTCGATCTCCGGCTGGTGGAGGCAGAAGAGCTGGTCACCGGC
>SLRZ01000079.1 GCA_007130695.1 Nitriliruptoraceae bacterium | reverse complement strand
CTGCTCATCTGGGGGCTGGAGACCGGCCGGATCGACGGCGCGCTGACCTCGAAGATCGTCAGCGACCGCGGTCCCTTCGACGCCGCCCCGACCGTGGTCACCGACCGCGAAGGGGTCCTGGCCACCGCCGGCAGCCGCTACACCTACTCCGCCAACCCGATGGCGATGGCCGAGGCGGAGGAGGCCGGCCTGAAGGAGCTCGCCCTGGTGGGCATGTCCTGCCAGGCCTCCATCAACGGCACCGTGCAGGCCCGCAAGGTCAACAAGTACAAGAAGCGCATCGCGCTGACCCTCGGGCTGCTGTGCTCGAAGACCTTCACCTACGAGGGCCAGCAGACCGTCCTCGCGGAGCACGGCATCGACGTCGCCGACGTCACCAAGATCAACATCAAGGGCCGGTTCATGGTCTGGACCCGCGACGGGGGCTACCACGAGATCCCGCTCAAGGAACTGCACCCCTACACCCGTGAGGGCTGCAAGCTGTGCCCCGACTTCGCGGCCGAACACGCCGACATCTCGTGTGGCGGCATCGGCGCGAACCCCGACTGGACGCTGACGGTCGTGCGTACCCAGCGGGGCGAGGAGTGGATCCAGGGCGCCATCGACGCCGGCCTGATCGAGGCCAAGCCCGGCGAGGACGACCCGGTCGCGATGGACCTGCTGGCCAAGCTCTCGCGCAACTCCCGCAAACGCTGGCCCTCGGCGGCCGTGCCCGAGACGGCCGCCCGCCCCGGCCTGCTGCCCGTCGTTCCCTGACCCACCGCGGCCGGCCCCGGGCCGGCTGCGACGCCAGGGCATCAGCCCTGCACGGCCCGCGTCACACCCCGACCGGCTGCGACGCCAGGACATCAGCCCTGTACGGCCCGCGTCACACCCCGACCGGCTGCGACGCCAGGACATCAGCCCTGCACGGCCCGCGTCACACCGCCGGGGGGCCCGGTCGCTGGAAGGTGAGCCGGGCCTCGAACCGACCCGACCCGTCGACGGGCGGGTGCTCGAGCGCGACGCGCTCGAGGCCGGCCGCCGCGTAGGTCGCCAGCTCTGAGGGGGCCTGGGGCCAGGGCGGGCCCACCGTGCTCGCTGCGACCGAACTGCTGGCCGCCAGGCGGGTGACCACGACGACGGCCCCGCCGGGTGCGGCCAACGACCCCACCGCGTGCATCGCGGCGTCGCGCACCACCCCGGGCAGCCACGGCACCGTGTCGACCTCGACCACCAGGTCGAACGTCCCCGCCAGCGTCTCGTCCAGGGAGAGCAGGTCGGCCACCCGCCAGTCGACGGCCGGGCCCCGCGCACGCCTGGCGCGCTTGCGTGCCCGGCGCACCGCCGTGGGGGCGATGTCGATGGCCGTGACCGCGTAGCCGCGGCCCGCGAGTTCGACCGCGTCGTCGCCCAGCCCGCAGCCGACGACGATCGCCCGACGCCCCGGGGGCTGGACGACGGGGTCGTCGAGCCAGTCGACGAGGTAGGGGTGGGGACCCTGGGGTCGCCACGGCAGTTGCCCGACGTGGCGGCCGACCAGTGAGTACAGCGGCTCGAACCAGCCCGTCGGGTCCCCCACCTCGAGGTGGTTGTCGATCAACCGCCGGGCGTCGACCTGATGGCGTGGCATGGTGCGCCTGTCGTGGGGTCCGGCCGCCGACGCCGACGAGCCCCCGCGGGACGGGGGCTCGCGAACGACACGACCGGTGGTCCTAGGTCGCGCTCGGGATCTCGTAGGCCGCGACCTTGGGGTGGTCGGCCTTGGTTGCGCCGACCTCTGCCGCCCCGCCCGGGGAGCCCAGACCGGTCACCTTGTCGTCGAAGAACTCGGCGTTGATCGGCGTGAACTCCTGCCACTCCTCTGGGACGTCCTCGGCGAGGAAGATGGCCTCGACGGGGCAGGCCGGCTCGCAGGCGGCACAGTCGATGCATTCACCGGGGTGGATGTAGAGCATCCGGTCGCCCTCGTAGATGCAGTCGACCGGGCACTCCTCGACGCACGCCGTGTCCTTGACGTCCATGCACGGCTCAGCGATGACGTACGTCACTTCAACGTCCTTTGGTGCTCGACCTCACGTGGACTGCGAGTCTACCCGCGAGCCGGCGACGCCCCTCACGGCCGTCGCCACCGTCACGGGCGCTCCCGAGGTGGATCGCCCTCGTCAGGCGTCCCAGGCCTCGACCTTGGGGTGGTCCTTGTCGGTCGTGCCGACGGCGGCCGCACCCCCGGGGGAACCCAGGCCGGTCACCGAGTCCTCGAAGAACTCGGCGTTGATCGGCGTGAACTCCTGCCATTCGTCCGGCACGTCGTCCTCGTAGAAGATGGCCTCCACGGGGCAGACCGGCTCACAGGCGCCGCAGTCGATGCACTCCTCGGGGTGGATGTAGAGCATCCGGGGCCCCTCGTAGATGCAGTCGACGGGGCACTCCTCGACGCAGGCCTTGTCCTTCACGTCGATGCACGGTTCCGCGATCGTGTACGTCAACCAACGACCTCCTCGTGAGTCCTTCAGCGACACCGTAGAGGTTCGGAGTGCCCGTCGACGAACTCGCCGGGATCCGTCCGTACCGTGCGCAGGTCCTGGAGGCAGGACCCTAGCGGCCCTCTACCTTTCCGGGGATGCCGTGACCACCCGATCGGAGCCACCGTGACCGCGCCGAAGCCGGACCCCACACCGGACGGGGACCGGGCGGACGCCCCGAGGCAGCCGCGGCCCGGGACGCGGGGGGTGGGGCTCGGTGCCCGCTACGCGCGCCGGGTCGGGCCGGAGCACGTCGGCCAGCGCGTGAGCCTGCGCCGGTGGGTCGACGACCCCGGCCGTGGGCCCGTCCAGAGCGACGTGGTGGGCCGCCTGCTGGCCCACGACGACGAGGTCCTGCTGCTGGTCGACCGTCGCCACCAGCTGCACGTGGTCGACGCCGCGCGGGTGCTCGCCTCCCGGGTCGTGCCGCCGCATCCGCGCATGGAGGACGAACCACACGTCGGGACGCGCGACGCCCCGCTCGAGCGCGACGCCGCGCGGGTGCTGCTGCTGGACGCACGGGACCGTGTCCTGCTGGTCGCCCACCTCCCGGAACCGGACCGTACGGTGTGGACCGCGCCGGGCGGGGGGCTGCAGCCGGGCGAGGACCACGAGACGGCCGCACGTCGCGAACTGCTCGAGGAACTCGGCCTGGACGTGGAGCTCGGC
Organism: Nitriliruptoraceae bacterium; assembly: GCA_007130695.1. Lineage (GTDB taxonomy): Bacteria > Actinomycetota > Nitriliruptoria > Nitriliruptorales > Nitriliruptoraceae > SKLC01. The sequence goes on along the minus strand of SLRZ01000079.1, from coordinate 29,820 downwards.
CCCTGGATCTGGTCGCGCGCCGGGACCTTCCCGTTCCGTGGGATCTGGCTGTACCAGCGGGAACGCTGGTACCTCGCCCGGGGTGAGCTCGACCCCGCCGACTCCCCGCTCGACGACGTGGGCATCGAGGAGGCGCGCTGGTGGAGTCTCGACGCGCTGCGCGCCGAGGTGCCCGCCACCGGCCCACGGCGGCTCGCCGACGAACTCGCCTCACTGCTGGCCGACGGCCCGCCCTCCGAGCCCGTCGACGTGGGCTTCTGACCCGACCCGCACGCACGAGCGGCCCGCGGGTGCGATCGGAAGGACGAGCCTCAGCGCTCGATCTCCCGCGTGAACACCATCTGCACCACGGTGGCGTCGCGGAGCCATCCGGGGGTGCGGTCCTTGCCCTCGGGGTCGTAGCGCTCATGGAACGCCGCGAGGATGGCCGCACGCTCCGGGTCGTCGCCGTGCAGGAACGCGGCGCGCCCGAGCCACGACCGCTCGCCGATGCGCACCACGCCCTGCTCCTCGGCCTGCAGGTTCAGGCACCACTGTGTGAGGCCGCCCGACCCCGACATCAGGTGGATCCCGCCCTCGGCCGGCAGCCACCACAGCTCCGCCGAGTGGCGGCGGCCACCCATGCGTGCCTGGGTCGCCAGGATGCAGTAACGCTCCCCGAGGAGCTCGGCGGGGACGTCCATCAGCCGGCGGGGTCACCCAGGCGGTGGACCATGACCCGGTTGGTGCCGCCGTGCCCGCCCGGCACGCCGGAGACGATCACGATCGCGTCCCCGCGCTGGCCCATCCCCCGGTCGAGACAGACCTCCTCCGCGGCCACGATCAGGTCACGGGAGTGGTCCTTCTCCGGGATCGTCGCGCCGTCGGTCCCCCACATCAGCGCGAGCCGGTGCTTGGCGGACGACTGGGTGGTCAGACCCAGGATCGGGTGCCGGGGACGGAACTTCGACACCAACTGCACCGAGGAACCGGAGAAGCTGAACACCGCGATCGCGACGGCGCCGACGTCCTGGGCGATCTGGACCGCCGCCTTCGCGACCACGTTCGGCAGCCGGTTGGCCGTCACCGGCGGGATCGGGTGCACCCGTTCGGCCGACGACTCGGCCACCTCGATGACCTGGGCCATCGTGCGCACCGCCTCGACCGGGTAGCGACCCGCGGCCGTCTCGCCCGAGAGCATCACCGCGTCGGTGCCGTCGAAGATCGCGTTGGCGACGTCGGAGGCCTCCGCGCGGGTCGGACGCGGGTTGCGGATCATCGAGTCCAGCATCTCGGTGGCCGTGATGACCGGCTTGGACTCCCGGTTGGCCAGGTCGATCATCTCCTTCTGGATCGCGGGGACCCGCTCGGGGCCGATCTCCACACCGAGGTCGCCGCGGGCGACCATGACGGCGTCGCTGACGGCCACGATCTCCTCGAGGTTGTCGACCGCCTCGGGACGCTCGAGCTTCGCGACGATGGGCTGGGGCCCGTCGAGCTCCCGCACGAGTGCGCGGACCTCCTCGACGTCCTCCGGACGGCGCACGAACGACAGCGCGATCCAGTCCACGCCCATCTCGATCATGCTGCGGACGTCCTCGCGGTCCTTGTCGGTCAGGCTTCCGGCAGAGACGCGGACCCCCGGGAGGTTGACGCCCTTGCGGGAGTGGGCCGACCCGCCGGCGACCACACGTGCCGTGACGTCGTCGCCCTCCACGTGCGAGACCACCAGCCGCAGCAGCCCGTCGTCGATCAGCACGATGGCGCCGGGCTCGACGTCGTCGGCGAGCTGGTCGTAGACCACCGGCAACTGGGGCACGCCGGCCCCGTCGTCGTAGCGGTCGAGTTCCTCACGGCCCGCGCGCAGGACGACCTCGCCCCCGTCGGCCAGGACGATTCCCCCGTCGGGCACCGACCCGAGCCGGATCTTGGGGCCCTGCAGGTCTCCCAGCGACCCGATGTTGCGCCCGAGGTCCCGACCGATCCGGCGCACCTGCTCGAGGCGGTCGGCGTGCTCCTGCGGCTCCCCGTGGGAGAAGTTCAGCCGCACCACGTCGATACCCGCGGCCACCGCGGCCCGGAGCCGGTCGGGGTCGTCGAGCGCCGGACCGAGGGTCGCGACGATCTTGGCGCGGCGCACAGGGCTCCTCGGGCAGCGTTGAATGACGGTGTCGCACGCATCCTACGGTGCCGTCCGTGCCGCCGGCTCGCCCTCGTGGTCACCGCCCCGCATCGGTCACCGCCCGCGTCCGCCCGGCGGCGTCCGTGCAGCTAGTCGTCGGCATCGCCGTCGTCCTCGTCCTCCTCCACCACGGGTGCCTCGAGGGGATCGCGCTCCTGGCGTTCGAGCTCTCCCATGGCCTCCTCGATAGCGGCGACGACCGCCGGGCCCGCCTGCGGCCCGTGCTGGACCTCGAACACCCCGTCGCCCATCCCCAGCCGCGGGAGTCGGTCCTCGTCGCCCTCGAGGTGCCAGCCGATCACGGTCTCCAGCACGAGGTCCCAGCGCACCCGCCAGCGCAGGGCGCCGCTCTCGCTCTCCAGCAGTGGCGCCGGCGCCAGCAGGGGCACCTCGAGGCCCCCCTCGAGCAGCTCACGGGCTTCGGGCCCCGCGTCGACCGCGATCGCCGCGACCTGCTCGGCCAGCGCGGATTCCAGCTCGGCCTCGAGGTCGTCGAGTTCCCCGCGCGACTCCCGCAACGGCGTCTCACCGAGCCCGACCCGCAGACCGCTGCGGAAGGCCTCTCCTCCCGCCCGGTTGCCGGCGCCCAGCAGCGCGACGGGGTCCTGGCCACCGAGTTCGCCCAGCGCCACCCCGACGACGTGGCCGAGTTCCTCGATCGCGAGGTCCACCGCCACGACGTTGGCGGGGTACTCGTCCGCGGGATCCACGGGTGCCGCGCAGAAGGTGGTCGCCCCGTGCCGGGCCGCGAGCACCTCGACGGTCGAGGCGGCGTCCCGTCCGAACACGCACACCAGGTCGTAGCCCTCGACCACCACCAGGGTCGTCACGTCGGCCACGAAGGCGGTGCCGTCCGGCACCAGGGCGCGGAGCTCGGCGACGTCCTCCTCCGAGCGGTCGGCCAGGGCGTCGAAGCCGAGGTCGTCGCGCACGACCTCGTCCGCCGTGCCGACATCCAACGGTGGCAGGACGACGCCGACCCGCAGCCCCTGCGGCGGCCGCTCCTCGTCCTCCTCGACCTCCTCCTCGACGGGCTCGGGAGGTTCCTCGTCGTCGGTGCAGGCCGCCAGCAGGAACAGCAGGGCCATCACCAGGGCCGTGTACCGACGCAAGGGCGCCTCCTGTCCGGCCGAATAGGCTACCCGTGACCGTCACCGCCCCGGCGGTGCCCGGCCGCACCAGCCGCCGCGCACGTCACCGCCCGCGGTCGTGCCAGCACGTCGAGGAGGCGTCAGTGTCGAGGACCACCATCGTGGACGACGCCCTCGCCGGTCTGCGGCTCTCAGCGCTCCGCGACGCGGCGACCCCGCCGGCGGCCTTCCGCGCCCACGCCCGGGCGCTCGGTGCCCTGCTGGCCCGCGAGGCCCTGCGCGACCTGCCGGCCCGCGAGGTCGAGGTGCAGGGTCCCCTGGGGCCCGCGACCGGGCGGGTGCCCGCCGCCGGTGTCGTGGCCGTCCCGGTGTTGCGTGCCGGTCTCGGTCTCCTCCCGGGCGTGCACGACCTCGTCCCCGATGCGTCCGTGGGCATGATCGGCCTGGAGCGCGACGAGGAGACCCTCCTCGCCCGCCGCTACTACTGCAACGTCCCGCCCGTCGACGGGGCGTGGGTCCTGCTGCTGGAACCGATGCTGGCCACGGGCGGGTCCGCGGCCGACGCCCTCGACCAGTTCGAGCTCACCCGGGCCGCAGCCGTCAGCGTCCTGTCCGTGGTGGCCACGCAGCAGGCGATCGACCACCTCGGCACCCGACACCCGGACGTGGATGTGGTCACGGCCGCGGTCGACCCGGGCCTCGACGGGCAGGGGTTCATCGTGCCGGGCCTGGGCGACTTCGGCGACCGGGTGCACGCCACCCCCTGACCGGCACGCACACCTCGGGCCCCGTCAGCCCACGAACGACAGCCGCACCCGGCGGACCTCGTTGTCGACGTTGGTGTCGACCACGACGACCGACTGCCACGTGCCCAGGGCGAGCCGCCCGTCGTCGACGGGCACGACCAGGCTGGGCGAGATCAGCGCCGGCAGCACATGGTCCGCACCGTGCCCGTCCGAGCCGTGGTCGTGGTGCCAGCGCTCGTCGCGCGGGAGGAGGTCGTCGAGGTGGGCCGCGAGGTCGTCGTCGGAGCCGGCACCGGTCTCCAGCAGCGCCAGGCCCGCGGTCGCGTGCGGCAGGAAGACGTGCAGCAACCCGTCGGCGGCGCATTCACGGGCGAAGTCGGCCACGGCCGCCGTGATGTCGGTGACGCGGCGGGCCCCGGTCGTGAGTTCGAACTCGTGGCGTCTCACTCGGCGTCCAGGCGCCGGTAGCCACCGCGGTAGAAGACCAGGGGGTCCACCTCGGTGCCGGCGGCCATCGCCACCACCTCCCCGAGGACGAGCAGATGGTCGCCGCCGTCGTGGATCGCCCACACCTCGCAGTCGAGCCAGCCCAGTCCGTCGGTGAGCACGGGCGCGCCGGTGGCCATCGCCGTGGTCGCGAGCCCGGCGAACTGCCGCTCGTCCAGCGGCCGGTCGGGGTCGGCGAAGCGGTTCGACAGCTCCTGCTGCGAGGCGGCGAGGAAGCTCAGGGCGAAGACCCCCGAGGCCGTGACCCGCTCGGCCATCACCGTGCGCCGCTCGACCGAGACCAGCACGAGCAGCGGGTCGAGGGAGACCGAGGTCACGGCGTTGGCGGTCATGGCGTGGGGCGTACCGTCGTGGACGGTGGTCATCACCGAGACGCCGGTGGCGAACCGGCCCATCAGTTCCCGGAACTCCACCGGGGTCGGCGCGGAGAGGCCCGGGCTCGACGGCTCCTGCAACGCACGCTCCCTACTCGAGACCGGCGACACCCTACCGCCGGCGCTCCGCGACCCCTTCAGCCCGACAGTCCCGCGACCCCTCAGCCCGACAGGCCCGCGAACAGGTCGCTCTCGCGACCGGTGGCGGGGTCGTCGGCGCGCGCACCGTCCTCGAGCACGAACTCCTCCCGGCCGAAGAGGCCCTCGGCCAGGTCGTCGGGGATGTTGAGGAAGAAACTGTCCTCGCCGATCTGGCTGCGGTGGGACCGCAACGCGGCCTGCTTTCTGGCCAGGTAGGGGCGCACGTCGACGCTGGTGGTCACCTGGTCCCCGGGCACGCCGAACGGGAGATCCTCGGGGCCCGAGGCCGGAGCGTCCCCGAACGGCGAGGCGAGCCCGGCCTCGAGCAGCGCCGTGTGCGCCCGCAGCAGGTTGTCCTTCGAGAGCGTGTGGACGTAGCGCTTGGCCACGGCCCAGGGTGGGAGCCCCTCGACGTCGACGCCGGCGTCCCGGGCCAGCGCGACGGCCGCCACCGTCACCCGGTGGGCCTGGATGTGGTCGGGGTGCCCGTAGGTGCCGGCTGCGTCGTCGGAGACCACCACGTGCGGGCGCAGGCGCCGGATGATCCCGGCCAGGCGGCGGGCGGCCTCGTCGGGGTCGGCGGCGGCGAACGAGTCGGGGTGGGCGTTGGCGGGGGTGTCCGCCATGCCGCTGTCGCGGTAGCCGAGCCACTCGTGGATCTCGACCCCCAGCTCCCGCAGCGCGTCGGCGAGTTCGCGCCGGCGGTGGGTCGCGAGATCCTCGTCCCCCAGATCGATGCCCGCGAGGTTCTCCCCCTCCTCGCCGCCGGTGCAGGTCACGACCGCGGCCACCGCCCCCCGGTCCACGGCACGGGCCAGCACCCCGCCGCAGGCGATCGACTCGTCGTCGGGGTGGGGGTGGACACACAGCAGGCGAAGCCGCTCGGACACCGCACGTCTCCTCGTCGAGCCCGAACCCTACGCCCCGGCCGCCCGCCGATGCCTGCCCGGGCCTTCGAGCCCCCGCCGGATAGCATCGCCCGCCCCGACCCCTGTCCCGCGAGCGCCGCCCATGTCCGACCCCGCCGCGGCCCCGACGACCTATTTCGTCGACCGGCCCGCCGACATCGCCGGCGCGCTCGGACGTTTGCAGGCCGGGGTCGTCGGGATGGACGTGGAACGCGCCGACTCGGCACGCTACTTCCGCCGGGCCGCGCTGGTGCAGGTGGGCGCCGGCGAGTCGTGCGTCCTGCTCGACGCCGTGCGCCTCGACCACCTCGCGGCACTCGACGTCTTCCTGGCCGACCGGGACGTGGTGCTCCACGCCCTGGAGAACGATCTGGAACCGTTGGCCGTCCTCGGGGTGGAACCCCTGCGGGTGGACGACACGGCCGTGGCCGCCTCGGTGCTGGGCCTGCCGACGGGGCTCGGTCCGCTGCTGACCGAGGTCCTGGGCGTGGAGCTCACCGACGACAAGCAGCGCTTCCAGCGGGCCGACTGGGAGGAACGGCCGCTACCGGACGACATGGCCGCCTATGCGGCCGGCGACGTCGTCCACCTGCCCCGGCTGTGGGACGCACTGCGCGAACGGCTCGAGGAGACCGGGCGCACCGGGTGGTACGAACAGGAACTCGACGCCGCCATCGAGCGGTCGTTCGACGACCGCCGCGACTGGACCCGGGTCAAGGGCACCGCACGGCTCTCCCCCGACCAGCGCGCCGTCCTGCGGGAGGTCTGGGAGGAACGCGAGCGGCTCGCCCGTGAGCACGACGTGGCCCCCAACCGCCTGCTGCACGACGACGTGCTGCGCGACCTGAGTCTCGACCCACCGGGCACCGAGCAGGAGCTGGTCCGCCGCTCACCGCGGCGACGGCGACAGCTGCGGGCCTACGCCCCCGACCTGCTCGCGGCCGTCGAACGGGGCACCGAGGCGCCACCCGAGCCCCGGGAGGCCTCCGGGCACCGCTGGGAGCCGATCCACCGCGACACCTACGACGCGTTGCGCCGTCGACGGGCCGAGATCGCCGAGGAGCTGGGGATCGAGGCCGGGGTGCTGTGCCCGTCACGCCCGCTGTGGCGGGCGGTGGCCGGCGAACCCGTCGACGCCGACGAACTCTGTGCGCTGGCCGGGATGCGCCCCTGGCAGGCCGAGCTGCTGGCCGAGCCGTTGTGGGAGGTCTTCCAGCAGGTCCGGATCGTGGGCGGCGCGAACGCCGAGGCCGCAGACGACGACGACGGGCGGGCGACCGGCGCCTGAACGACCCGGCGCCTGGACGACCCGTTGCTACGCCTCCTGCAGCTTGCGCGCGAGGTTGGCGGGCATCGCGAACTCGACGTCCTCGTCCACGACGGTGACCGTCTCGACCGTGCCGGTGCCGCGGTCCGTGAACCAGTCGATGACCGCCTCGACGAGCAGTTCCGGCGCGGAGGCCCCGGACGTCAACCCGACGACCCCGACCCCGTCGAGCCAGCGCTCGTCGATCTCGGTGACGTCGTCGACGAGGTGGGCGGCCACGCCGCGGTCGCGGGCGACCTCGACCAGCCGCTTGGAGTTCGACGAGGTCTGCGAACCGACCACCAGGAGCAGGTCACAGCGGTCGGTCAACTGCTTGACGGCGTCCTGCCGGTTCTGGGTCGCGTAGCAGATGTCGTCCTTCTTGGGCTGCGACACCATGGGGAAGCGCTGACGCAGGCGGTCGACGACGCTGGCGGTCTCGTCCATCGACAGCGTGGTCTGGGTGATGTAGGCCACGTCGGCGGCCTCGTCGAGGTCGAGGTCGTCGACGTCGTCGGGGGTCTCGACCAGGGAGATCGACCTCGGGGCCTGGCCCATGGTCCCGATGACCTCCTGATGGCCCTCGTGGCCGATCAGGACGATGTCGCGGCCGCTGCTCGCGTAGCGCTTGGCCTCGTTGTGGACCTTGGTCACCAGCGGACAGGTCGCGTCCACCAGCGTGTGGCCGAGCCGCTGGGAGTTGGCGAAGGCCTCCGGCGGGGAGCCGTGGGCGGAGAACACGATCACCTCCCCCTCGGGCACAGTGGTCTCGTCCTCGACGAACACCGCGCCCTTGTCCTTCAGCGTCTGCACGACGTGACGGTTGTGCACGATCTCGTGGCGGACGTAGACCGGCGCGCCGTAGGCCTCGAGGGCCTTCTCGACGATGAGCACGGCACGGTCCACGCCGGCGCAGAATCCGCGCGGCGCGGCCAACAGCAGGGTGTGGGGAACCATGTGGTCGAGGGTACAGACCACCGCGGGCTGTGCCCGACCGTCCGACGGCCGGAGGGGTCGGACGGTCAGCCCCGCCCCGGGTCCTCGGGGTCCGCGCCCGGTCCCCGGCGGGGCGACCGGTCGCCGCTCTCCGTGGCGGGCGCCTGCGCCACACCCGGACGGGACCGGTCGCGGGGTGCGCCCTGCTCCTGTCGCCGGCGCCCCAGACGCTCCAGGCTCGGGGGCCAGGACGCCGAGACGGGCGGCGACCGGTCGTCGCGGGCCAGTTCACCCCGTGCCCAGGCGGTGACCCGCTCGGCCGAGTGCTCCGGGTCCTCCACCACCACCAGCAGTAGGTCCCCGTCGCGGATCCGGGTGGCCCCCCGTGGGATCAGCACACGCTCGTCGCGGACCACGGAGGCCAGCAGCATCCCGGCACCCAGCGGCACGTTCGACAGCCGTTGGTCGACGATCGGCAGATCCGGGGTGACCACGACCTCGACGATGTCGGCCTCGACCCCGTCGATCGGCAGCGCCTCGGCGACGGGGGCCCAGCTCGGCCGGTCGGCACGGACCTTGAGCCATCCCACCATCGGCCCCACGGTGACGCCCTGCACGAGCGTGGACAGCAGCACGACGAAGAACACGATGTTGAAGATGAGTGGGGCGCCCGGATAGCCCACCGTCACCGGGAAGGTGGCCAGCACGATCGGCACGGCGCCGCGCAGCCCGGCCCAACCGACGATGGTCTGTTCCCGCCAGGGCAGGCGCGCGGGCAGCAGGCACAGCGCGGTGGCGATCGGCCGGGCGACGAAGGTCAGGATCACCGCCGTGACCAGGCCGGGGATCCACACCTCCGGCAGGTCGCCCGGGTTGACCAGCAGCCCCAGGACCAGGAACAGCCCGATCTCGGAGGCGTTGGCCAGACCCTCGTGGAAGTCGCGGATGCCGCGCCGCCGCCGCCGGACCAGCGCACCGACGATCAGCCCGCAGATGTAGACGGCCAGGAAGCCCGAGCCACGCAGGGGCACCGCGACGCCGTAGGCCAGTCCGGCGATCGCCAGCGCCGCCACCGGGTACAGGCCCTCGGCCGGGAGGCGGACCCGACGCAGCAGGGCCGCGCCGGCGAGCCCCACGAGCGCGCCGACCAGCAGGCCGACCACGATCTGGGCGACCGCGAACAGGGCCAGGTCGGTGGCGGCGGGCTGGACCCGCCAGTACTCCAGCAGTCCGATCGTGAGCGCCACCGCGATCGGGTCGTTGGCCCCCGACTCGAGCTTGAGCAGCGCCGCCAGCCGCGGTGGCAGGTTGATCGTGCGCAACGTGGAGAACACGGCGGCCGCGTCGGTGGAGGCAACGACGGCCGCCAGCAGCGCGGCGGTCAACGGCTCCACGTCCAGCAGCAGCCACACCCCCGCGCCCGTCACCGCCGCGGTGAGCAGCACCCCGACCGTCGCGAGCAGCCCACCGGGCAGGGAGGCGCGCCGCAGATCGGTGGGCTTGGTGGTCAACCCACCCTCGAACAGGATCACCACGAGGGCGATCACGCCGATGTTCTGGACCATCTGCTGGTCGTCGAGCCGGACCAGCCCCAGGCCGTCGGAGCCCACCAGCATGCCCAGGCCGAGGAAGAGCAGGGCGCTGGGGGCCTGCAGGCGCTGCGACAGGCTCGCCGTGAGCACACCCAGCACGAGCATGCCGGAGGCGACCAGGACGCCGAGGTCGATCGCCAGGCTCGACTCCATCGGCCCTCCTGGCGCGCTTCGGGTGCGTTGTCGGGTGACGATACCGGCCACCCCCTCGCGCGGTGACCGGCCACCCGACGTGCGTGCCCTGCCTGCCGGCGGGAGCGGGAAGGCATACGCTGGCTCATCAGACCGGCCCGGTCCGCGCCTCGGACCGGGCCGTGGCGCGCCGATGGCGTCGCCGGGGGTGCGCCGGGTGGTGGACCACGTCGGGGCCGCGGGTCGCCGCGGTACCGCGGGGAGCGACAAGGACGAGCGTGCACATCATCATCGGCGGATGCGGTCGCCTGGGTGCGGAGATCGCCGATCAACTCTCGGGCGACACCGACACCGACGTCGTCATCCTCGACACCGACCCACTGGCCTTCGACCGTCTGGGCACGACGTTCAACGGTGAGACCCTCGTCGGCGACTGCACCGACCGCGACGTGCTCGAGCAGGCCGGCATCCAGAAGGCGGACGGGCTCATCGCCGTGACCCGCTTCGACAACGCGAACCTGATGTCGGTGGAGATCGCGAGCCACCTCTACGACGTGCCGCGCACGATCGCCCGGTTGTTCAACCCGGAGCGCGAGCAGGTCTACCGCAAGCTCGGCGTGCGCTACGTCTCCTCGACGAGCATGATCGCGAAGCTGTTCCTCAACGAGTTCCGCGAGGACAGCTACCCCCTGCACGTGCACTTCGCCGACAGCGAGGCCGCCATGGTCGACCTGGAGATCGACACCGACGGCCACGGCATGCCGGTCGAGGAGTTCGAGATCGACGGGCTGCTGCGGGTCGCCGCCGTGCGCCGCGGCGCGCGGGTGTTCATCCCCGACGGCCTCGACCGGCTCGAGCGCGACGACGTCGTGACGGTCTCGATGAAGCCGGCGGCGCACCGCACGATCCGGGGCCTGGTCCGGGTGCCCTTCGACCACCAGCACTCCGACAGGGGCTGACGATGTACGTGGTGATCGCGGGCGGCGGCAAGATCGGTCGCTACATCGCGCGGGACCTCGTGGAGAAGGGCCACGAGGCGACGATCGTCGAGCGCATCGGGACCCGGTGCGAACAGCTGGTGGCCGAGACCGACGTCCTGGTGATCGAAGGGGACGCCTGCGACGTCAGCTACCTGGAGCAGGCTCACTGTGACCGCGCGGACGTGTTCGTGTCCACCACCCACGAGGACGACGACAACCTCGTGGCGGCCCAGCTCGCCAAGATCGAGTTCGGCGTGCCGCGCGCGATCGCCCGGGTGAACACCCCGAAGAACGTCGAGATCTTCGAGTCGCTGGGCATCGAGCCGGTGTCCTCCACCCGCCTGATCTCCGAGCTGCTCGAGAACGAGTTCTCGGTGGGTGAGCTGATCCACCTGACCTCGTTGAAGGGCGGCCGCGTCCAGCTCGTCGAGCTGCGGGTCCCCGAGGGCGCCTCCGCCCCGGGGCCTCGGGCGATCCAGACCCTGGACCTGCCGAACGAGGCTGTGATCGTGGCCCTCTTCCGCGGCAACGAGACCGTCATCCCCCACGGGGCCACGGAGATCCTTCCCGGTGACGAGGTCGTCGCGCTGACCACGCCCGACCTCGAGGAGCGCCTGACCCACGTCCTGCTGGGGGGTGACTGATGCGGGAGCCGCGCAAGGAGTCTCCTCTGCGTGAGCAGGCCCGCGGGGTGGGCCTGGTCGTGGCCCTCGGTGCGGTGGTCTGCCTCGTCGGCCTGGCCGTGATCACCCTCTTCGTGTGGGTCGTGCCGTGAGCGTGATCCTCCGCCCGGGTGCCGACGACCTGCGCCTGATCGGCTTCTACCTCGGCAAGGTCCTGCTGGGCCTCGGGCTGGTCATGCTCGTGCCCGCCGCCGTCGCGCTGTTCGCCCGGGAGTGGAACTCCGCGAGCGCTTTCATCGTGGGCGCCAGCCTGTGCGTGATCGCCGGGGAGTTCAGCGACGCCCGTCTGGCCACCCGGCGGTCGCTGACCTGGGCCCACGGCATGGTGATCGTGGCGCTGGCGTGGCTGATCGGCGCGGTCTTCGCGGCGATCCCGATGTACCTCTCCGGCCGGTTCGACGAGCCGCTGGACGCCCTGTTCGAGGCGATGTCGGGGCTGACCACCACCGGGATGTCGGTCATCCACGACCTCGACCACGCCCCGCTGTCGGAGGACCTCTACCGCCACCTGCTGCAGTTCGCGGGCGGGCAGGGCATCGTCATCGTGGTGCTGTCACTGTTCGCCGCCGGCGGCGCGCGGGTGGCCAGCCTCTACCTCTCCGAGGGGCGCGACGAGCGGATCCTGCCGAACTTCATCCGCACCGCCCGGTTCATCTTCCTGGTCGCCGGGACGTTCCTGGTGCTGGGCACCGCCGCGCTGTGGGTCGCCCTGGTGACGACGGGCTTCACCCCGGGGCGGGCCTTCTACCACGCGATCAACCTGTTCTTCGCGTCGTTCGACACGGGCGGCTTCTCGGTGATGCAGGCCTCGATCATGTACTACCACTCGCTCACGGTCGAGCTGATCGTGATGCTGCTGATGATCGCGGGCACGATCGCCTTCGGCCTGCACTTCGCCCTGTGGCGCGGCGACCCCCGCGAACTGCTGCGACATCTGGAGAGCAAGACCCTGGCGGGCACGTCCTTCCTGTTCCTGCTGGTGATCTGTTTCGGCCTGCTCACCGCCGGCACCTACGACTCCGTCGAGGCGATGTTCCGCAAGGGCTTCTTCACCCTGGTCTCGGCCGTGTCCAGCACCGGCCACCAGGTCAACGTGGGCGAGACCTACCTCACCGACTGGGGGGTGATGGCGCCCGCAGCGATCGTGGGGGCGATGGCGATCGGCGGCATGGCCTCCTCCACCTCCGGGGGGATCAAGGCCATGCGGGTGGGCATCGCGATCAAGACCCTCATCCACGACATCCGCCGGATCCTGCTCCCCGAGGCCGCCGTGCAGGTCACCACCTATCACGCGGGCGGACGGCGGCGGATCCTGCGCGACGAGACCTCGCGGGCCGCCACCACCGTCCTGCTGCTGTTCGTGGTCACCTACCTCGTCGGCGCGATGGTCGGGATGGCCTACGGCGAGTTCGACATCACCCAGACGCTGTTCGAGTCGGTCTCGGTCGGCTCCAACATCGGCATCTCGATCGGGGTGGTCTCCCCGGAGATGCCCAAGGGGCTGATGGCGGTCTACATCGGCCAGATGTGGCTCGGCCGTCTGGAGTACGTCGCCGTGTTCGCGTTGATGGGCTACCTGATCTCGTTGGCCCGCGGGCGGGCCAAGGGATGAAGCGTCGCGCCCCCCGCTCCGAGCCCCGTCGTCCCCGTCGGTCACGCCACGAGGCGCCGTCACGCCGCGGCCACACCCGCTGGCTGCTGATCACGCCACTGGTGGCGCTGGCCGTGGTGATCGCCGGCGTCGTCGCCCTGGAGGCGACCGCCCCGCTTACCGACGCCGACGACCTCGCAGTTACGGCGGTACCGCCGCTGGCGATGGAGGAGGCACGGGACTGCGTCCGCCGCCGGGGTGACACCGATGTCCAGGACATCCGCGACGACTTCGTCCGCGGTGGGCGGATCAGCTCCACGCAGGTCTCCCGGTGCCCGGCGGCATTCGACGGGCTCGAGGTCACCTACGTCGGCGAGGTGGTCGGTGAGCTCATCCCACGTCGGGACGGTGCCTGGGCGCAGGTCAACGACGACGCGTACGCGCTGGAGGTCGGCCCGCTGGTCGGCCACCGGGAACGCTCCGGTTTCAACACGGGTATGGCCGTGTGGCTGCCCGACGGGCTGCACGAGCAGATCGAGGCCGCCGGACGCCCCGGTGTGCGGGGTGACGTGATCCTGGTGCGCGGGACCCTGTACCGCGCGGACCCCGACGACGGTGGTGGGACCACCGTGCGGGCGGAGGAACTCGAACGGTTGGCCGATCCCGTCGAGGTCTCCGCCCCCCTCCACGTGGTCCAGGCCGTGGTCGCCGGGCTGCTGGCACTGGCCGCGATCGGCATGACGGTGTGGGCCCGGATGGTGCGCCGCCGGTAGCGCTCAGCGCTTGTCGGTCAGCCCGGCCTCCTGCGAGGACGGGCACAACGGTTCGATGACGCAGTCCTCACAGCGTGGCCGTCGTGCGTCGCAGGTACGCCGGCCGTGGTGGATGAACAGGTCCGCGACCTCCAGCCACCGTTGTCGGGGGAAGAGTCGCATCAGATCCTGCTCGATGCGCCTGGGGTCGGCCTGTCGGGTCAGACGCAGTCGCCGCGAGACGCGGGCGACGTGGGTGTCGACCACGACCCCCTCGTGGCGGCCGAAGCCGTTGGACAGGACCACGTTGGCGGTCTTGCGGGCCACGCCGGGCAGGGCCGTGAGCTCCTCCATCGAATCGGGGACCTCCCCGCCGTGGTGCTCGAGCAGCAGCGCCGCGGTCGCCCGGATGTTCTTGGCCTTCTGCCGGAACAGGCCGAGGGAGCCGATCAGCTCCTCGATGCGCTCGAGCGGAGCCTCGGCCATGGCCTCGGGGTCGGGCAGCTCACGGAACAGCTCCCGGGTGACCTCGTTGACCTTCACGTCCGTGGACTGGGCCGAGAGGATCGTGGCCACCAGCAGCTGCCACCGGTCGGCGAACTCGAGCGCGATCGTCGCGTCGGGCAGTTCCTCGGCGAGCAGGTCGAGGATCACGGGCGCACGCAGCGTCTTGCCGCGGTCGCGAGTGAGGTCGTGGGGCTCCATCGGCGGCAGCGTAACCGCCGTCCCCCGGCGTCCCCGAGCCCGGGCCGGCCCGAGGGCATCAGCCGCGGGACGGAGTCTCGTGGGGAAACGTCACGGTGAAGACGGTGCCCTCGTCGGGGCGGCTGTCCACCCGGATGGTCCCACCGTGGCGCTCCACCGCGTGACGGACCAGCGACAGCCCCAGGCCGGTCCCGCCCGTCTCCCGGGAGCGCGCCGCGTCGACGCGGTAGAAACGCTCGAAGATCCGGCCGTGCTCGGCCGGCGGGATCCCGATGCCGGTGTCGCGGACGGTCAGGACGGTGGCGCCCCCGTCGTCCTGCACGCCCACCTCGACGGTCCCGCCGGGACGGTTGTACTGGATGCCGTTGGCCACCAGGTTCTTCACCACGATCCGCAGTTCGCCGGCGGCCCCGGTGACGATCACTTCGTCGGGGGCCTCGACCACCAGTTCGACGTCTCGACGCTCGGCGCGTTCCACCAGGTCGGCGACGACGTCGCGGACGAGTTCGGCGAGGTCGACGGGCCCACTCTCGGTCGGCTCGCGTTCCTCGAGGCGACGCAGATCGAGCAGGTCGTAGACCAGCCGGGCGAGGCGCTCCGCCTCACCACCCAGCCGAGTGATCAACGGCCCCAGCTGGGAGGGATCGTCCCGGGCCGTGATCTCCAGCGCCTCCGCGAGGGTGCGGATGCTGGTGACCGGGGTCTTGAGCTCGTGGCTCGCGTTGACGACGAAGTTGCGACGCAGTTCCTCGACCCGGCGTTCGGCGGTCCGGTCGGTGACGATCACCAGCAGTTCGTCGCCGACGAGGGAGACCACGCACCGCAGCTCGCGGTCCGCCTGCTCGACGTCGAGGGTGACCGGCAGGCCGGTGTCGCGGGCCTCGTGGACCGCGCCGGCGAGGGCGGTGCTGCCGGTGGCCTCCGCCACGGCGGGCCGGGCCGGGTCGTTGGGGATCGCGAACAGTGCCCGGGCCGCGTCGTTGGCGGCCAGCAGGCGGTCCTCGGCCGAGAACAGCAGGGCGGCGCTGACCAGCGAGTCGACGAGCTCGCGGCGCCAGGGCCGTTCACGCCGCAGCTTGATCCCACGGCGGTGGTAGGCGGCGCCCAGAGCGTTGAGGGAGACCTCGAGCTGCCGCCAACCGGTCCCGGCCGGCAGACGCAACGCCCGGTGGTGCTCCTGACGGAGCCAGACATCCACCTCGGCGGCGGCGCGGCGCAGCGGATGGGTCACCAGCCGGTGGCCCACCGCGAGCGCGAGGGCGACCGTGACGCCGGTGACCGGGATCGCGACGCCCCAGGGCAGCAGGGCACCCGCCAGGACCGCGACGAAACCCGTCGGGACGAGCAGCACGGCCAGACGGGAGTTCATGCGTCCGCGAAGCGGTAGCCGACCCCCCGCACCGTCTGGATGCGCCGCGGTTCGTGCGGATCGGCCTCGACCCGGGTCCGCAGGCGCCGCACGTGCACGTCGAGGGTCTTGGTGTCGCCGACGTAGTCGCTGCCCCAGATCTCATCGATGAGACGGTCGCGGGTCAGCACCCGTCCGGCGTGTTCGACGAGGTAGGCCAGCAGTTCGAACTCCTTGGGAGGCAGATCGACCGCCGCACCGTCCACCTGGACCTCGTGGCGGGCCCGGTCGACCCGGACCCCACCGACCTCGACGGGAGCCTCCTCCCCGGCGATCTCCTGTATCGGGGCGCGGCGCAGGATCGCCCGGATGCGGGCCACCAGCTCACGGGTCGAGAACGGTTTGGTGAGGTAGTCGTCGGCGCCCAGCTCCAGGCCCACGACACGGTCCACCTCGGCGTCGCGGGCGGTGAGCATGATGATGGGCACGTCGGAACGGGCCCGCAAGGTGCGGCAGATCTCCGTGCCCGACATGCCGGGCAGCATCAGGTCGAGCACGACGAGGTCGGGCCGCACGCGCTCCCAGGTGGGCACGGCTTCGAGGCCGTCCTTGACCCAGGCGACCTCGAAGCCCTCGGCCTCCAGGGTGATCGTCAGTCCCTCGGCGATGGACGCCTCGTCCTCGACGAGCAGGAGCTTGGTCATGCTTCACCGTTCTCGTTGGCGACCCGGCCTCGCGGCCGGCCGCTGGCACGGCGACCGACGCGGGGTCACCCTGGTGCCTCGGGCCGGCGCTCGAGGCGCGACCGCCCCGTCGGGCGTCACCATACGACCCCGGAGCCACCGGGCGGTGACGGCGAGGTGACCGGCGGGTGAACGGGGTCCCAGGCTGACCACGCCGACGATGCGCACGGCCGCGGCCACCGCCCGTACGCTTCCCCGACCCGCTCGAGACGGACTCGCGGGTCTCGCAGGGGATGCCACGTGACACTCCAGCCCGACGCCCTCGCGCGTCAGGACGCACCCTGGCCCGGTGACCGGGGTGGCCACCTGTGGCCCAAGGACCGCGAGGTGGTCGCCGACGACGGCGCCCGGATCCGCTACACGGTGCGTGGTGCCGAGAGCGGCCCGTGGGTCGTGCTGTGCTCCGGCTACCTGTGCCCGGACAACTTCTGGGGCGGGGTCGGTGCGGGGCTCATGGAGCGTCACCGCGTGGTGGTGCTCAACTACCGGGGCGTGGGTGCGTCGACCCATCCGCGCGACCCCGGCTGGCGAACGCGCAATCTCTCGCCGCACGACTACACGATCCCGCGGTTGGCCAGCGACGTCGCCACCGTCCTCGACGCCGAGGGCGCCCGCGACGTGACCCCGATCGGGCACTCGATGGGGGTCCAGGTCGCGCTGCAGCTGTGGCGCAGCCGTCCGGAGCTGGTCCACGGCCTGGTCCTGGTCACCGGCCCCTACGCGTCGCCGCTGCACACCTTCTACGGCAGTCAGCTCGGTGCGCGCCTGTTCCCCTTCGCGCGGTTGGGCGTCCCGCTCATCCCGCGGCCGGTGCAGCGCACGCTCACCCAGGCCACGCGGCTGCCGATCGCGCTGCCCGTCGCCCGGCTGGTGCGGGCACTCGGGCCGGACACGCCCAACGAGCCCATGCACGACTACCTGCGCCACCTCGCGCGCATGGACCCCATGATCGCGATCAAGGTCGCACAGGGCATGCACGACTACGACGCCGGACCCTGGCTGCACCGGGTGGACACCCCGACGCTGATCGTGGTCGGTAGCCGGGACACGTTCTCCCCTCCCCGGATCGGCGAACAGCTCCTGGCCGCCGTGCCCGATTCGGAGCTCGTCACCGTCGCCGGCGGCACCCACGCCGCCCTGATCGAGCAGCCCGACGAGATCCACGACGCGGTCGCGGACTTCGTGGGCCGCAAGCTGGGCGGGCCCTCCTGGACGGCGGCGCGTCACCGCACGGCGGTCTCCGCGCCACGAACCGAGCCCCGGGCGGTTCACCTGCCGGGCTGAGCCCGCCCCCGGCGGTGCCGCGGCACCATTGCGGGTCGGGCTCAGTACTCGACGGCCGCGTACTGGCGCAGCTTGGCGAAACGGTGCCGGGCCCGGATCGTGCGGACCGTCCCGGACTTCGAGCGCATGACCAGCGACTCGGTGACCGCCCCGTGCGGGTCGAAGGTCACGCCCTGAACGAGCTGGCTCGGGGTGATCCCGGTGCAGGAGAAGAAGCAGTCCGGACCACTGGCGAGGTCCTCGGCGGTCAGGATCCGTTCGAGGTCGTAGCCGCCGTCGAGCGCCGCCTGCTTCTCGCTGTCGCTGCGGGGCCACAGCCGGCCGAGCATGTGCCCGTCGAGGGCCTTGATGGCACAGGCGAGGATGACGCCCTCGGGGGTGCCCCCGATGCCGTAGAGCAGATCGATCTCCGGGCGTTCGTCCCACGCGGCGAGCACGCCGCCGGTCACGTCGCCGTCCGTGATGAGCTGCAACCGCGCCCCCGCCTCGCGCACGGCGCGCTTGGCGTCCTCGTGGCGGTCGCGGTCCAGCATCATGACCGTGCAGTCGCGCACCTCCTTGCCGCTGGCACGGGCGATGGATGCGAGGTTCTCCGCCAGGGGCCGGTCGAGATCGACGGCATCGGCGGCCTCGTGGGAAACGACGAGCTTCTCCATGTAGACGCACGGGCCAGGGTCGAACATGGCGCCCTCCGGGGCGGCGGCCAGCACCGCGACGGACCCCGGACGTCCCTCCGCGAGCAGCCGGGTGCCGTCGATGGGATCCACGGCGATGTCGACCTTCGGCGCCTCCCCGGTGCCGACACGCTCGCCGTTGAAGAGCATCGGGGCCTCGTCCTTCTCACCCTCGCCGATGATGACGGTGCCGTCCATGTGCACCGTCTCGAGCATCTGGCGCATGGCGTCGACGGCGGCCTGGTCACCGGCCTCCTTCTCGCCCCTGCCCTGCCAGCGTGCCGCGGCGAGCGCGGCCGACTCGGTGGCGCGCATGATCTCGATGGCGAGGTTGCGGTCGGGCCTCTCGACGGTCACGGCACTGCTCCTTGGCACGTCGGAGAACGTCCGTCCCCCGGATCCGTCGAGCCTAGTGAGCCGTCGCCGGCGACCGCGGCTCGACGCCACGTCCGGGGCCGCCGTGGTGTCACCGTCGGCGTGGGCGCACGGTGCGGGGCAGGTCCCGGTCGAGGGCCGGGGGAAGCTGCCCCGTCTCCGACTGCGCCCGCAGGGCGTCGTTCTCGAACGCCACGCGGTCCCGCACGCCGCCATGGTCGTTCAGCATGCGCTTGAGCAGACGGACGGTGTCGGCGTCCCGGGTCGCGACCAGCTCGAGCCAGCCGGCCGCGGCCTCGAGCGCCCCACCCGGCTGGGTCAGCCGCTGCACGAACCCGGCCGCGTACGCCTCCTCGGCCGGCACGTCCCGGCTCGAGAGCACCCAGTCCTTGGCCGTGGACAGCCCGACCTGCCCGACCGTCCGCGCGGGGCCCACGGGCAGACCGTGGACGGCCCCCGGGAAGCGGAAGAGGGCACCCTCCGCCGCGACCCGCAGGTCGCACGCGGCGGCCACCTCCGCGCCGCCGCCCACCGCCGGGCCCTCGACCGCGGCGGCCGTGGGCAGCGCGAAGTTGCTGAGCCGCTCGTAGAGGACGGTGAACAGCTCCGTTCGGCGCCGGTGCCCGTCCCCGGTCGGTTCCCGCAGGTCGGCGCCGGCGGAGAACACCCCCGCGGCCCCCGTCAGCAGCAACCCCCGGACCCGGGGATCCCCCTCGGCCTCGTCGAGGGCGTCGACCAGCACGGCGAGCAGCCCCGAGTCCATCGCGTTGCGCGCCTCGGGCCGGTGCATCGTCAGCACCCGGAGCAGGGCACCGTCGGCGAGTTCACGGTCGGCGACCAGCACGGGACCGTCCACGGCGAACACTCCAACGGCGGGGGCGGGCGAGCCTACTGGCCGCCAGGGTGGCCCACGGGGCGCCGATAGCCTCGTGTCATGTCCGAGACCACCCGCCAGCGCCTGGTCCGCGTCGTGCGTCGACGCGAGGCCGACCTCGCCGAGGCCGCTCTGCTGTGCGCCGCCGAACTCCCGGACCACCACGACGTGGACACGACCCTGCTGCGCATCGACGCGCTCGCGGACGGGCTGCGCACGACCGGGTTCCGGCCGGGTGAGCCGGCGGCGGACGTCGACGCGCTCGTGGGGCACCTCGCCGGCGTCCACGGGTTCGTGGGCGACCACGGGACCTACCACGATCCCGCGAACTCGCTCCTGGGCGAGGTCCTCGACCGCCGACGGGGCCTGCCGATCACGCTGACGATCCTGTATGTCGCGATCGGACGGCGGCTGGGGGTGCCGATCTTCCCGGTCGCGCTGCCCGGGCATGTCGTGGCCGGCGTCGGCGGTGGCGAGCAGCCCGTCGTCTTCGACCCGTTCCACGGCGGTGCCCGCCTCGACGAGGCCGAGATGACACGGCGGGTGGAGGAGGCCACCGACGGGCGTCTGGGGTTCCGCCGCTCGATGCTGCGTCCCTCCCCCGCGCCCAACATGATCCGCCGGCTGCTCAACAACCTCACGCGCGATTTCACCACGGCGGACCGGCCCCGTGACGCGTTGTGGACCGTCGACCTCAAGCTCCTGCTCCCCAACCGGCTCCCCGACGACCATCGGGTGCGGGGCGAACTGCTTGGGCGGATCGGGCGCTTCGACGAGGCCGCCACCGCCTACGAGGCCTACCTCGACGCCGTCACCGAGGACGCGCCCGACCGTGAGGAGATCCGGCGGGCCGCGATCCGCTCGCGGGCACGCCTCAACTAAAGGCGTCCCGGGAACAGGCGGGTCGGGACTAGTCCATGGCCGAGCGGCCCGACCTGCACGGCCGTGGCCGGTGGTCACCGGCGAAGGGACGCCCCGGATCCGCCTACGACCGGGCGGCAGGGGGTCATGCTCGTTGGCAGACGATCATGAGGACATGAGGAGCCGCCCGTGGCCAGCGACACCGCCATCCCCAAGGTGACCGAGACCGACATCGACCGCGAGGACCTGGTCGAGGCCGCGAAGGAACTCGACATCGAGGACTACGAGTCCCTCGGGGACCAGGAACTCTTCGAGGAGGTCGGCCGGGAACTCGGCGAGATCGACGACGATGGTGCCGAGGAGTCGGACGACGGGTCTTCGACCGAGGACGACCAGCCCGGCGAGGAGGCCCTCGAGCAGATCCGCTCCGAGCTCGGGGGCATGACCCGCAACGAGTTGCGTGACGAACTGCGCGACCTCGGCCTGTCCGTGTCCGGCAACAAGGCCGAGCTCCTGGAGCGCCTGGAGGCGGTCCGGGTCGGCCAGGCGACTGCCGCCAGCAACGGCCAGGCCGCGGCGGAGACGGCCGCCGAGGACGCCGCCGACGAGGCCAGCGAGACCGCTGGGAAGGCGGCGGAGCAGGGCGACGAGGCCGCGGAGGACGTCCAGGAGACCGCCGAGGACGCCGCCGAAGAGGGCGAGGACGCCGCCGAACAGGCCCAGCAAACCGCCGAGGACACGGCCGACGAAGCCGCGGAGCAGGGCGAGGACGCCACCGAACAGGCCCAGGACACCGCCGAGGACACGGCCGACGAAGCCGCGAAGAAGGGCGAGGACGCCGCCGAACAGGCCCAGGACACCGCCGAGGACACGGCCGACAAAGCCGCGAAGAAGGGCGAGGACGCCGCCGAACAGGCCCAGGACACCGCGGACGAGGTGACCGAGGACCGAAAGCAGGCCCGCGACCGCGGCGAGTACCGCGTCGAGGACGACGAGCGCGAGCAGATCCAGCCCGTCCTCGATCTCGAACTGGGCCCGCTGGCGCTGGACGTTCTCGGCCTCGACGTCCACCTCAACCGGGTGCACCTGTCCCTGGTCGCCAACCCGGAGCCCAAGCACGCCGTACTCGGCAAGACCCTGCGGACCGTGGGGACCGCCACGGACAAGCTCGGGGTCAACAAGCTGCTCGGCAAGGTCACCCAGGGCGTCGAGAAGCTCGCCGGGGTCCTGCCCACCCCCGACACCGGCGGTGAAGACGACAGCGGCGACGGAGGCGGAGAGGAAGACGAGGACGGTGGCGGCGAGGGCATCCTCAGCCGCGCAGGCTCCGCGGCGACGGGCGCCGCGAAGTCGGCCGTCAACGTCTTCCGCCACGGCAGCGACGCGGCCGGCAATGCCAAGGACGCCACCAAGGACGCGGTCACCAGCGGTGGGAAGATGTCCGCGGCCGGCGAGGCCAAGGACGCCTGGCAGGACACCAAGAAGGCGGCGAAGTCGGCCAAGAACGCGGCGAGCGGCGGCGAGTGATCCCCGTCGACCGGGGCGTGGCTACACGACGGCCTTGCGGTAGGCACGGACGGCGAGGACCGAGAACACCGCGGTGATCCCGGCGATCCAGACCAGGGCGAGTCCCACCTGGCCGCCGACCGTGATGCCGGGCGCGAGCGCCTCCTCGCCGAGCATGAGTCCACGCAGCCCGTTGGCCACGATCGTGATGGGCTGGTGGTCGGCGAACGTGCGCAGCCAGTCCGGCATGGTCTGGGTGGGCAGGAACACCGACGAGGCGAAGACCAGGGGGAAGATCGGCAGGAAGACCGCCGACTGGGCCGCCTCGGGGCTCTTGACCTTCAGCCCGATCGTGGCCATCACCCAGGACAGCGCGTAGGCGAAGAGCAGGCCGAGACCGAACGCGGCGAGGAAGCGCAGCAGCCCCTGCTCGAAGCGGAAGCCGATCACGAACCCGACCACCAGCATGAGGGAGAGCACGGCGGCGTTGCGCAGCAGATCGGCCAGGGTCCGGCCCGCGAGCACGGCGGAGCGCGCCATCGGCAGGGCACGGAAGCGGTCGATCACGCCGTTCTGCAGGTCCTCGGTCAACCCGAGCGCCGTCTGGCCGGCCCCGAACGCGGCGATCTGGATCAGCAGGCCCGGCATCAGGAACTGCAGGTACTCGAACCCGCCCGGCACGGCTCCCTCGATCGCGCCCCCGAAGACGTAGTTGAACAGCAGCAGGAACATCACCGGTTGCACCGTGGAGAACAGCAGCAGCTGCGGGAGCCGGACGTTTCGCAGCAGGTTGCGTCTGGTGATCACCAGCGTGTCGGACAGGGCCTGCCGCAGTGAGATCCGGTCCCGATCGGGGGTCTGCTCCCCTCCGGGTCGTGTGGCGACGGTGGCGGTCATCAGCGGCCCTCCGATCCGTGCCCGGCACCGGCGGAGGGGCCCGTAGAACCCCCGGCCGCCGGGCCCACGTCCGGGCTCGCGTCTTCGTCGGCGGTCAACGCCAGGAAGACGTCGTCGAGGGTGGGCTTGTGCAGCGCCAGGTCGGTGGGCACTACGCCGGCGTCGTCGAGGGCGCGCACGGCCGCGACCAGGGTCTGGGCCCCGTCCCGGGCCGGGACCCGCAGCCGTCGGCGGGCCTGGTCGCGGATGGGCTCCTCCCCGGTGAGCTCGGCGAGGACGCGCGCCGCGGTCGCCATCTGGTCGTCCTCGGTGCCCAGTTCGATGACCGACCCGCCGAAGTGGTCCTTGAGCTCGTCGGCGGTGCCCTCGGTGATGATGCGGCCGTGGTCGATGACCCCGATCCGGTCGGCGAGCTGGTCCGCCTCCTCGAGGTACTGGGTGGTCAGCAGGACCGTGGTGCCGGTCTCGACCAGATCCTTGATCAGCTCCCACAGGCCCATGCGGTTGCGGGGGTCGATCCCGGTGGTGGGCTCGTCGAGGAACATGACCTGCGGTCGGCCCACGAGCGACGCGGCGAGGTCCAGCCGTCGCCGCATCCCGCCCGAGTAGGTGCTCACCCGGCGCCCGGCGTCCTGGTGCAGGCCGATCCGTTCGAGCACGTCGTCGGCGCGGCGGCGCGCCTCGGCACGGCCGAGCCCGTAGAGGCGGCCCACCATGACGACGTTCTCGCGGCCGGTGAGGTACTCGTCGACGACCGCGAACTGTCCGGCCAGCCCGATGCGGCCCCGGGCCGCCGTCCCGTCGGCCACGACGTCGACGCCGGCGACCTCGACCGTGCCCGTGTCGGGCGGCAGCAGCGTCGTCAGCACCCTGATGAGCGTGGTCTTGCCCGCCCCGTTGGGACCGAGCAGGCCGTAGACGATCCCCGGTTCGAAGCCGAGGCTGACCCCGTCGAGGGCGCGCACGTCGCCGAAGGACTTGGTCACGTCCTCGACGCGCACGATGAGGTCGCGGCCGGCCGCGGGGCCGGAGCGGGGTGTCGAGGTGGCGGTCACCTGCGTACCTGTCGGTGGGTCGGGGATCTCCGGCGCGTGGCCTGGCGGGACGGGACCGGCGGGACGGCCCCACGCCAGGGTGGTCGGTCGGACGAGGCCGGAGCGCTTCGGAAACGGACCGGACCGACCCCTACGCTAGCCACGGGTCACCACGCGGCTGTGGCCCGTACCGACGGGCAGGGGGCGTGCGTGGATCCTGCGACGCGGGTCCGTTCGCCAGCCAGCCATCGGGCGCTGTTCTCCGGCATCGTGCTCCTCGGACTGTGGGCGGCGGCGTTCAACCTCTCCGGGCTGCCCTTCTTCCCGCTGATCGCGGTGGGCGGCAGCCTCACCGGGTTGGCCGGATTGTGGGTTCGCCGGGGGACCCTGGCCTCGCTCGACCGACCGGATGCCGACCACCCGGCGGTCGTGACCGCGGCCAGGACCCTGCCCCGCTGGCGGCTCACGCCCCGCCAGGCGCTGCTCGCCGTGGCGGTCGCGGCGGCCCATCTCGCCGCCGCGCACGTGCTGTTCGACCTCGGCGCCCACCTGCTGCCCCGGCTGGCCCCGACGGCCGAGCAGGTCTACGGCCGTACCGGGGAGGTCTCGCTGTGGTGGGCGCTGCTGGTCGGCGGCGCGGTGACCGCACCCCTGGAGGAGGTCTACTGGCGGGGCGCGATCCATCCGCTGTTGGCCGGTCTCCTGCATGTGCGCGCTCCGCGGCTGGCGGCACGGCCCGGCGCCACCGTGCTCGCGGGCGCCGGGGTCTATGCCCTCTTCCACGTCTCCACCGGCCACCTCGCCCTGGTGGCGGCCGCCCTGCTCGGCGGGCTGGTGTGGGGATGGCTGCAGGAGCGCACCGGAACCATGGGGGCACCGATGCTGGCCCACGGCCTGTGGGCCTGCGGGATGCTCGCGCTGCCACCCGTGTGAGCGGCGGGTCTGACCGCGCGCAGGGTGTCAGAAGATGGTGGCGGCGTGTTCGGCCAGGGGGCTGCGCACGCCCTTCGACAGGGTCACGTGACCGAACAGCGGCGAGCCCTTCATCTTCTCGATCAGGGCGGCCATCCCCCCGTAGGGCGAGATGTAGGGGTTGTCGACCTGCCCGAGGTCGCCGCAGAAGACCACCTTCGAGCCCGAGCCCATCCGGGTGAGCACGACCTTCAGCGCGGACAGCTCGATGTTCTGGGCCTCGTCGACGATCACGAACTCATCGGTGATCGAGCGGCCACGCAGGTAGGTGATCGCGGCCAGTTCGAGCTGACCCCGGTCGATCAGCGACTCGATCGTCGACTGGGTCTGGCGGTGCTCGCGCGCGCTGGCGCTGGGCGAGTCGTCGCGGCGAAGCAGGGCGTAGAGGTTGTCGTGGACCGCAGCCATCCACGGGGCGAGCTTCTCGTCGAGGTCTCCGGGCAGGTAGCCGATGTCCTGGCTGCCGACCGCGACCAGCGGGCGGTAGACCGAGACCCGCCGGTAGGCGGTCGCCTGCAGCACCTGTTCCAGCGCCGCCGCGAGGGCCAGGAACGTCTTGCCGGTTCCCGCCATCCCCATCAGCGAGACACACGGCACCTGCGGGTCCAGCAGCAGATCGATGGCGAAGGTCTGGCGCACGTCGCGGGCCGACATGCCGAACGCCTGCCGGTGGCCGGGGACCTTGTGCACGGTGGCGGTGCCGTCCTCGTCGACGTCGAGCACGCGCCCGAGCCCCGACGACGACGGCCCGGCCCGCAGGACCAGGCAGGCGTTGGCCCACAACTGTTCGACGCCAGCAGCCGCCAGGTCCGCCATCCCGACCTCGAGCTGCGCCTTGCCGTCACGGTGCAGATCGTCGAGCACGACCGGGTCGACCTCGAGCTCCACGATCCCCGTGGTGTGCTCGTCCGTGCGGGCGGTGTCGCCCCGGTAGTCCTCGACCCCCACCCCGAGCTGGCTGCCCTTGATCCGCAGCGCCGCGTCCTTGGTCACCAGCGTCGCGCCCACGCCCAGGGCCACGGCGAGGATGCGGTGGTCGGGTTTGTGCGGATCGAGGTAGGGCGGCAGGTCGACGTCCACGTGGTTGGACTCGATGCGCACGGAACCGCCCGTCGGCAGGGCCAGCGGGCGGCGAAGCCCCCCGTCGCTGGCCACCCGCAGTTCCTCGATGCGCCGCAGGGCGAGCCGGGCGTTGCGCCCGACGTCGTCCATGGCCGT
The DNA here is from genome assembly GCA_007130695.1 of Nitriliruptoraceae bacterium. Lineage (GTDB taxonomy): Bacteria > Actinomycetota > Nitriliruptoria > Nitriliruptorales > Nitriliruptoraceae > SKLC01. The sequence goes on along the minus strand of SLRZ01000079.1, from coordinate 3,429 downwards.
CTTCTTGCGGTCGAGTTCCTCGATCACGACCAGGGGCAGGACCACGTGGTGCTCGTCGAAGCGCAGCAGCGAGTCCGGGTCGGCGAGCAGGACGCAGGTGTCGAGGACGAAGGTGCGGGACGGGTGCGTGGTGGTCATGGTGGGCTCCCTACCCGGGCCGGTTGAGGCGGCGAGCACCACCTCGGGTCCGGGAACGACGAACGCCGCCCGTGAAGGCGGCGTTGAGGTGGTGACGCTGCTGGCGTCCGGACCCGGGTCGGCGGGGGCGCAGGGCCCCGCGGTCCCCGGGTGGGTGCGCCTCATGGGCGGGTGGCGTCCCGTGGGGTGGTTCGCCGTGTTTCGGGGTGGCTCGCACCGTGGCTTCGACTCGGTCCGTGGCGGTCACTGGCACGCTCGACGATAGCGACGCCGCCCTCCGGATCCGCGCAACCTCGACACCGCACCCCGTGCCCGATCGGTCGACCGGTCAGCGGCCGCAGCACCGACCTGCGACGCCAGGCTTGCCCCCCGGAACGGCACACGTCACAGCCCGCCAGGCTGCAACGCCAGCCCGTCACCCCTGACCGTGCCACGTCACACCCCGACCCGCTGTGCCGCCAGGCCGTCACCCGCGAACGGCCCACGTCGCAGCCCGAGCACGGCAGCGGCGCGGCGGCGAGGCGGCAGCGCGGCGGCGGCGGCGCAGCGAGGTGGCGAGGCGGGGCGAGGCGGAGGGGCGGGGAGGGTCCGAGGAGGTCGGGTCGCCGGTCAGCGGCCGAAGCGCCGGCTCCGCCGCTGGTAGTCGCGCAGCGCCCGCAGGAAGTCGACCCGGCGGAACTCGGGCCAGTAGGTGTCGCAGAAGTAGAACTCGCTGTGGGCCGACTGCCACAAGAGGAAGCCCGACAACCGGACCTCACCGGAGGTGCGGATGATCAGGTCGGGGTCGGGCAGGCCGGTGGTGTAGAGGTGATCGCCGATGTCCTCGGGACGCAGGGAGGCGGCGACGTCCTCGAGACTCTGCCCCTGTTCGGCCCGGTCCCGCAGGAGGCTGCGCAGGGCGTCGGTGATCTCCTGGCGACCGCCGTAGCCCACCGCCACCTGGACCCGCAGCCGGTCGTGGGTCGCCGTCGCCTCCTCGGCCCGCTCCAGGGCCCGGCGGGTGTCGTCGGGCAGCAGTTCGAGGGCGCCCACCGCCGTGACCCGCAGCCCCCTGGCCTCGGCGTCGGGGCCGCTGACCATCCGCACGACGGTGTCCTCGATGATGGAGAGGAGGCCGGCCACCTCCTCGTCGTCACGCCCGAGGTTGTCGGTCGACAACAGCCACAGCGTCACGCACGGGATGTCGAAGTCGAGACACCAGTCGAGGAACACCTCGATGTGGCGCGCCCCGGCCACATGGCCCTCGGTGGGGCCCGGCAGTCCACGCTCCCGGGCGAAGCGTCGGTTGCCGTCGAGGATGACGCCCACGTGCCCGGGCACGGGGCCTTCCGCGAGGTCGGCCGCGAGCCTGCGCTCGTAGACCCGGTAGGCGAGGTCCAGCATGCTCATGGCGCGAGCCTAGCCCTCACCCCCCACCCGACCGCTGCAGGGCAGGTGAGCGGCCTGGTACGCTCTTCTCTCACGCCCGGGCCCCGGTCCGGGCGTTCGTCATGAACCCGAATCGACGTTCGCGAGGTAGCACCATGGCCGAGACGTGGCTGAGCCAGGAGGCGTACGACCGCCTCATGGAGGAGCGCGAGCACCTCAAGACCGTGGGTCGGGAACAGATGGCCGCCGACATCGAGGAGGCACGCTCCCACGGCGACCTCAAGGAGAACGCGGAGTACCACGCCGCCAAGGACGAGCAGGGCAAGATGGAAGCCCGCATCCGCCAGCTCGACGAGCTGCTCCGCGACGCGAAGATCGGCGAGCCCGACGACACCGACGTGGTGCGTCCCGGACTGGTCATCGAGCTCGACGTCGAGGGCGACGTGGAGGTCTACTTCCTGGGCAGCCGCGAGGACTCCCACGACGAGCTCGAGATCCTGTCGGCCGAGTCCCCCATGGGCAAGGCGATCACGGGCGCGAACCAGGGCGACACGGTCAGCTTCGCCACACCCACCGGCGCCTCGGTCGAGGTCACGGTCAAGGACATCCGCACCTCCTGACTAGTCCGTTCGGGTGGCTTCCGCGGCGGAAATACCATCACGCAACCGTCCCCTTCGGACGCCCCGACCCGGTTCGATACCGGGCAGGGAAATCCGGAGGTCACCGTGCCCGCAATCGCCACCCCGTCGCAGCCCGCGCAGTCGACGAGCGCCACCGGGTCGGCGACGACCACGGCCCTCGTGACGGACTCGCGTCCGCTGGTACGGGCCGGACTGGCGCTCATGCTGGGCGAGGGCGACCGCCTGGCCGCGTTGGCCGAGGCCGGGTTCGAAACCGCCGTCGAGACCATCGAGCGGGACCAGCCCGACGTGCTGGTCATCGGCCTGCGTGACGACGACCCGCAGACCTTCCGGGTGGTCGCGGCGGCCAAGGCCGTCCACGAGGAGCTGCGGGTCATGGTCGTGGCCGACAGCGTCACCGTGATCGACCTGCGCGAAGCGGTGATCGCCGGCGTCGACAGCTTCCTGCTCTCGACCTCGACCGCCGAGGAACTGCGGGACGGCGCGCTGCGGACCGCCGAGGGCGAGCGCATCGTCTCGCCCACGATCGCGATGCAGCTGGCCGGGACCTGGCGCAACGAACCGCCGGATGTCAGCGCCTCCGCACTGACTCCCCGCGAGATCGAGGTCCTGCAGCTGCTGGCGGAGGGGCTGACCAACCAGCAGGTCGGCAGCCGGCTGGGGCTCTCGGCCCGCACGATCAAGACCCACGTGCAGAATCTGCTGGTGAAGCTGGACGTGCCCGACCGCACGGGCGCCGTGGCCCGGGCGTTCCGGCTCGGCCTCATCCGCTGAGGGCCCACGCCGGCACGACGCCGGCGGTGTCGGTCACCCGCCCCCGTCGGGGTAGGTGGCCTCCGGGTCGTCGAGCCCCTGTGCCAGCCAGCCCACCTGCTGACGCACGACGTCGTAGGCGGCCAGCCGCGCCCGGTCCGTGCCGGCGCGCTCCGCCTCGTCGACCGCCCGGCGCAGGTGGTCCACCCCGGAGGTGCCGAGCTCGAGCAGTGCCTCGGCACCTCCGGACGCCCACCGGGCCAGCACGTAGCGCACGAGCGCACCCACGGGCACGCCGCTGGCCTCGCTGAGGGTGCGCAGGGTGGCCAGCGGGTCGGTGTGGCCGTAGGCCGCTACGTCGGCTTTCAGTCCGGCGAAGTCGTCGTCCTCTGGCCAGGTGCCGTCCCAGCGTTCGAGCCGGACCAGCGGAGCGTCGTCGGTGTCCTCGGCCATGCCCCTGCCTTCCTGCCGGTCCGACCCGGGCGACCATGCTCGGTCGGTCGGCCGCCTGCACGCGCGAGGGGGCCCG
>SLRZ01000112.1 GCA_007130695.1 Nitriliruptoraceae bacterium | reverse complement strand
GAACGCGGCGATCTGGCTCGGCGGCTGAATTCCCACGGCGTCGGACGCCGAACGACGAGGGGCCGGCGTGAGCCGGCCCCTCGTCTTCGATGCCCGGTCCGACCGGACCTACCGGATCAGTACTCGATGACCTGGCGGATCGTGCCGGGGTCGTTGAGCGCCTCGAAGCCCTCATTGACCTGCTCGAGCTTGAGCCGGGAGGTGATCATGCTCTCGAGGTCGAGGCGACCCGAGCGCCACAGCGCCAGCAACCGGTCGTAGTCGCTGTGCACGTCGGCGCCGCCGTAGTAGGAACCGATGAGCTTCTTCTCGGAGAAGAACAGCTCGAAGGCGGAGAACTCGACCTTGTCCTCGTTGCTCCCGGCACCCACGACGACCGTGGTCCCGCCGCGGCGGGTGTTGTCGAAGGCGGAGCGGATGGTCACGGACTTGCCGACGCACTCCAGGACGTAGTCGAAGCCGTCACCACCGGTGACCTCCGCGCGGACCTCGTCGACCTGCGCCGGGGTGGCGACGTGGGTCGCCCCGAAGCGCCTCGAGGCTTCGAGCTTGCCCTCGATCGCGTCGATGGCCACGATTTCGGCTGCGCCGGCGATGCGCGCACCCTGGATCGCGCTGATGCCGACCCCGCCGACGCCGATGACGGCGACGGACGAGCCGGGCTCGATCTTGGCGGTGTTGATTGCCGCGCCGACGCCGGTCATGACGCCGCAGCCGAGCAGGGACGCGATGTCGTAGGGCACGTCGCCCGGCACCTTGATCACGGCCTCCTGGGGCATGACCGAGACCTCGGAGAACGTCGAGACGCCGAGGAAAGCGAAGGCGTCGGTGTCCCCGAAGCGGTACCGGGGCGTACCCATGGTCTGCATCAGCATCGTGGTGCACAGGTTGGGCTGGCCGAACCGGCACAGCTTGCACTTCCCGCAGGGCGGGGTCCAGCAGACGATGACCCGGTCTCCTTCGGCGAAGTCCGTGACCAGTGACCCGACCTCGACGATCTCACCGGCGCCCTCGTGACCGAGGACCGACGGTGGCATGACCGGCAGGATGCCGTTCATCGCCGACAGGTCCGAGTGGCACACGCCGGCGGCGTGGAGCTTGACCTTGACGTCCGTGGGCCCGACCTCTCCCATCAGTTCCACGTCGTCGCGTACGTCCAGTGCGTCGTCGCCGACGCCGTGCAGCACTGCTGCCTGCATTCATGGCTCCTGTTGTGATGCGGCTCCCTCGAGCCCGCTCCCGACCGAACTCTTCGACGCTAGCAGGGGGCGATCTCTCGCCCTCTGCGGCTCGCACCCGGACCACGTCATGTCCCGCGTGCGTCGGGCGGGCCACAGGGGCCCGCCCGAAGTCTCCTGCTCACCTACTCGGCCGCGAGGTCGTCGTAGCCCTCGTCGTCGCCGACGGCGTCGTGGGTGGTGCCGGCCTCGATGGCCTCCACGCTCTGCCCGCGGGCGCTCTCGATCGCGCCGTAGCGTCGCTCGAGGCGGCTGAGCTGGTAGGCGAAGCGCTCCTCCGGACCCACACCGATGGCCTTGCCGAAGTCGTCGTCCTCGCCCATCTCCTCCTGGAACTTGGCGCGGATCGCCTCCTGTTCGTACATCCGCTCCTTCATCTCGTCGAGGCACTCGACGGTGTAGTCCCAGAGGCTGTCGTCGGCGGCGACGTGGCGGCGGATGTTGTAGGTGCCCCAGGCGAGGTGGCGGCGTTCGTCACGGGCGAGCAGCGAGATGATCTCCTGCATGCCCGGGAACAGGTTGCCGGTGGCCTCGAGGATCTTCGACCAGGCCCAGTAGCCGGTCAGGGCCAGCGTGCCCTCGACGTACTGGTTGTAGATCACGTTGGCGCGGATCTGCGCCTTGGGCGAGTGGTCGTGCTCGAGGCGGCGCATCGCCTCGGGCTGGAGGTCGGAGAAGATGCCCCCGGGAGCGACGGAGAGCACGCCCCGCGTCGTGAACTCCATGCCCATCTCGACGACGTTGTGCAGGTCCTGCTTGGCGCCGACGGCGTCGAGCCACAGGCGGAAGACGTCGACGTGCTTGGCCTCCTCGTAGGCGAACTGCGTGAGGTACATCTCGTCCTCGAAGCGGCCTTCGGCCGCCATCGCCTTCATGAACGGCTGGATGTCCTCGGTGACCGACTCCTCACCGATGATGAACATCACCGCGAGCATCGTGACCGTCTCGCGGAGGTTGTCGTCGAGCAGGCCCCAGTGCTCGGCGTCCTGCGAGAAGTCGATGTCGGCCGGGTCCCAGCCCTTGCGGTTGCCCTGCTGCCACAGCCGCATGGCGAGGGTGTTGCGCTTCAGGCCGCCCTCGGCGATCGAGTGGTAGGCGGTTCGTAGTGCCTGCCGCTGCTGCTCCGGCCGCTCGATGACGTTCGTGCTCATGAAAGCTCCCTCTCCCAGGATGGTGGACGGCGCCGATCCGCGCGTGAACCCTCGTCACGCGGCGGTCGCCTCGACGGCGGACGGCGCACCGGTGTCTAAGATACCGGTCAGGATCTGAACGTCAATGGTCAGCTCCCCGGCGCGACCCGCACGGACCTCGGCCGGGGGGCGTTTGACACACCGAATGCGGCCACGGAACCTGCCGCGGCCGCGGGCCGAGCACAGCCGCGACGGCGCCGCCTCTTGGCGGGGCCGGCGCGAAACAGACCTGGGAGCACACATGGGGGCGAGGCCTCGCGACCGCTCACGCACGTCGGACGGCACCAACGGCGTCGGCTGGTGGCCGGCGATCGTCATCGCCGCGGTGAGCCTCATCGACCGCATCGAGACCAGCCTGCTGACCGGGGTCCTCCCCCTGGTGCAGGAGGAGTGGGGGTTCAGCGACACCGCCGGCGGCGCGATCCCGACCGCGGTCACCATCGCGGGGTTGATCGTCGCGCTGCCCGCGGGCTACCTCGCCGACCGGACCAACCGCAAGAACCTGCTCACCATCGTGGTGGCCAGCTGGTCGGTGATCACCCTCGCCTCGGGCCTCGCGGTCAGCTTCGCGATGTTCTTCGGCACCCGCGTCGTGCTCGGCGCGGCGGACAACCTCGACATCCCGTCGCAGTCGAGCCTGCTGGGCGACTACTACCCGCCCGAGTCGCGCCCGAAGGTCTTCGGCCTGCAGCGGATGGTCTACTTCGTCGGGATCGGGATGGGCTCGCTGCTCGGCGGCGCCATCGGGCAGCTCGTCGGGTGGCGTTGGGCCTTCTTCTCGATGATCCTGCCCGGGCTGCTCGTGGCCTGGTGGTGCTTCCGCCTCCGTGAACCGGTCCGCGGCCAGGCGGACCGCGAGGCCGCGACCCGCGCCCGACGAGGCACCGGCGGCACCGGCGGCACGGGCGGCACGGGCGAGGCCGATGGGCACGACGCCCCCGATGGCCCCGAGGTTCTCGAGGGTCCCGCCGAAGCCGGCGGGGACGCCGACGCCCCCGAAGGCGTGCCCGACGGGGCGGTACCGGCCGCGGACGGACCCGCTTCCGGTGAACCGGCGTTCGCCGAGCCCGTCGCTGCGGACCAGGCGGCCGGTGCGGTCAACCCCCTCGAGGACGGCTGGCCGGCACTGCGCGAGCAGATCCGGGAGATCTTCGTCAGCCGGACGCTGCTGTTCCTCCTCGGCGCGATCGTGGTGCTGTTCCTCAGCCTCAATGGCATCTTCTTCTGGCTGCCGACGTTCTTCGTGCGCACCTGGGACATGGGCACCGCCCTCGGGGGGGCACTGACCGCGCTGATCATCATCGTGGGCGTGATCCTCGGCACGGTCGTCGGCTCCATCGTCGGCCGCCGGTGGCACGGCGTCGTGGTCGGCGGACGGGTCCTGGCGGGCGGCATCGGTTTCGTCCTCGGCGGGGTGCTGATGGTCGCCGGCTTCGCCAGTCAGACCCTCGGGCTGCAGGTGGGCCTGCTCATCGGCGCGACGGCCGCCATGTCCATCGCGATCCCCAACCACTTCGCCGCCGCGGCGGACTGCATCAGCCCGCGCAACCGCGGCGTCGGGTTCACCTTCACGCAGGTGGGCATGGCCGCCGGCTCCTCCTTCGGGCCACTCCTGGTCGGCGCGGTCTCGGACCGGACCGGCGAACTGGCGGTGTCGTTCTTCGCGCTCATGCCGCTGATCATCATCGCCGGGGTCGTGGTCCTCGGTGGCCGACGCAGCTACGAAGCCGACGCGGCCCGGGTCCTCGAGGACTCGCTGTCCGGTCGGTGAGCGGCACGGCCCTGCCGGGAATCCGATGCTCGACACACCACGGATTCCCGGTAGTATCCGTCACCACCTGATGTCGCATTCCGTCCGAGGGAGAGCACCACTGATGAGCACCGTCGACGCCACCGCCAGCCGTGAGGGGTTCGGCTCCATCCGCGCGGGCGGCCTCCGCTGGGACAGCCTGCCGATGCGCCTGTTCAACGGCGGCAACAAGAAGTTCTGGAACCCGGCCGAGCTCGACTTCTCCCAGGACGCGAAGGACTACCAGGAGATGCAGCCGGAGCTGCAGAAGCTCACGCGCATCCTGGCGACCCTGTTCATCGCCGGCGAGGAGGCGGTGACCGAGGACATCCAGCCGTTCATGAAGGCGATGGCGGCCGAGGGCCGGCTCGAGGACGAGATGTTCCTCACCCAGTTCGCCTTCGAGGAGGCCAAGCACACCCAGGGTTTCCGCCTGTGGCTCGACGCCGTGGGAGTCGACACCGACCTCCACCACCTGATCGATGGCTGTGAGGGCTACCGCACGATCTTCTACGACGAGCTGCCCAAGGCCCTGCGTCGCCTCGAGCACGACCACTCCCCCGAGGCACAGGTCCGGGCATCGGTGGTCTACAACCACGTCGTGGAGGGCACCCTGGCCCTGACCGGCTACTACGCCTGGAACCGCATCTGCGAGCGCCGGGGCGTCTTCCCGGGGATGCGCAAGCTGATCTACCACATCGGTGCCGACGAGCGTCGACACATGGCCTGGGGCACGTTCACCTGCCGCCGGCACGTCGCCGCCGACAAGTCGATGTGGGACGTCGTCCAGCAGACGATGGACGAGCTCACGCCCCACGCCCTCGACGTGACCTACTACCCGTTCACCCAGATCGACCTCGACAACCTCGACCTCGACGCGCTGCAGGAGGAGGGCGAGGACCTCGACGCGCTCATCCATGAGTTCGCGAACTACGCGACCGACCGCATGGGGCGCCGCCTCAACGCGATCGAGACCGCACTCGACCTCTCGCCCGCCGACATCGAGGTCGACCGCAAGCCCGAGGAGCTCGAGGAGCAGTTCGCCAAGGAGGACGAGGTGGCGTTCAAGGAGCGGGTGGCGGCCGGGCAGGTCAACTGAACCCGACGTCCGCCGGGCGCGGCCTATGGCTGGCCGTTGCCGCGCCCGGCGGTGACCTCACGGTCGATGACGGGGTTGGTCAACGCCCCGATGCCCTCGATCTCGACGCGCACGCTCTGGCCGGGCCGCAGCGGGCCCACACCCGCCGGTGTGCCAGTCAGCACGACGTCGCTCGGTAGCAGCGTCATCACCTGCGAGATCTGCGAGACCAGCGAGGCCACGTCGTGGACGAGGTCGGCGGTGGTGCCGTCCTGACGCACCTCGTCGTCCACCAGACAGCGCACGGCGAGGTCGCCCGGCTCCAGCCCCGTGGCGATCGCCGGGCCCAAGGGGCAGAACGAGTCGAAGCCCTTGGCGCGGAACCACTGGTCCTCACTGCGCTGCAGATCGCGTGCGGTGACGTCGTTCGCACAGGTGTAGCCGAGGATGCCGCTGGCGGCCTCCTGGGGCGAGACGCGCTGCAGCAGGGCGCCGATCACCACCGCGAGTTCCGCCTCGTGGTGCACCTCGGAGGAGAGGTCGGTGGGCAGACGGATGGGCTCGTGCGGGCCGATGACCGACGACGAGGGCTTGAGGAAGAACAGCGGCTCGGCGGGCACATCGCCACCCATCTCCGCCGCGTGGTCCACGTAGTTCTTGCCGACACAGACGATCTTGGACGGGATGACGGGTGCGAGCAGGGTGAGCCCGGCGACGGGGACACGCTCGCCCGTGGGCTGGTAGGCGACGAACGGATGGGGTTCGATCACGGCCACGTCCTCGCCGTCGAGCACGCCATAGCGCGGCGCCCCCTCGTGGGCGAAGCGGACGATACGAGTGCTCACGGTGTGCCCTTTTCGACGTGACCCGGTGGTCCGGGCGACGCTACCCGCCGGGCCGCCCGCGACGGCCCCGGCCACGGTCTTCAGCGACCCCCGTCCCACTCGACGCGCATGATGGCGTGGGTGTAGGCGTCGGACAGCGCGAACCAGGAGGCCTCGACCACGTTGGCGTGCACGCCCACGGTGTCCCACACCTCGTGGCCGTCGGTGGAGGTGACCAGCACCCGGGTGATCGCGTCCGTGCCGGCCTCGGCCTCGAGGATGCGGACCTTGTAGTCGGACAGGTGGACACGGTCGAGTTGCGGCCACGTGCCGTTGACGGCGTTGCGGAACGCATGGTCGAGCGCGTCCACCGGTCCGTTGCCCTCACCGGCACCCAGCCTCCGGGTCCCGTGGACCTCGACCGCGATGATGGCCTCCGCGAGACGCCCCTCGACCGAGACCTCGGCGCCCGGCGCCCCACCGTCGAGGACGTCGCCGTCTTCGCGCGTGGCGCCGCGCACCTCGGTGCCCCCCGAGACCGACACGCGGTAGTGGCGGGACCGGAACGGCTCGTCAGCGGGATCGAGCATCCCGGTGACGCGGCGCAGGAGCAGCTCGAAGGAGGCGTCCGCCGCCTCGTAGGTCCACCCTTCCGACTCGCGGCGCTTGACCTCGGCGAGCACCGCACGGGCCTGCTCGTCGGTGACGTCGATCCCGAGCTCCTTGGCCTTCAGCGCGATGTTCGCGCGGCCGGCCAGTTCGCTGACCACGAGACGCTGGCGGTTGCCGACGTCCGCGGGGTCGATGTGCTGGTACATGTCCGGCGCCTTGGCCAGCGCCGAGGCGTGCAGTCCCGCCTTGTGGCTGAATGCGGTGTGGCCGACGTAGGGGGCGACCGAGGGCGTCGACTGGTTGCACAGTTCCGCGACGTGGTGGCTGACGTCGGTCAGGCGTTCGAGGCGGTCCGGTGGGACCAGTGCCAGTCCCCGCTTGAGCTGCAGGTCGGCCATGATCGTGAACAGGTTGGCGTTCCCGCACCGCTCCCCCAGTCCGTTCGCGGTGCCCTGCACCTGCACCGCGCCGGCCTCGATGCCCAGCAGCGAGTTGGCGACCGCGCAGCCACCGTCGTCGTGGAAGTGCAGCCCCACCCCACAGGGAAGCCCACGGACGAGGTCGTGGACGACGGGTGCGGCGTCCCAGGGCATCGCGCCGCCGTTGGTGTCGCACAGCACCACCACCTCGGCGCCGGCCTCGGCCGCGGCCGCGACCACCTCGCGGGCGTAGGCCTCGTCACGGGCGAAGCCGTCGAAGAAGTGCTCGGCGTCGAAGAAGACCCGCCGGCCCTCGGCACGCAGATGCCGCACGGACTCCTCGACCATGGCGAGGTTCTCCGCGCGTGGGACCCCGAGCGCCTCGTCGACGTGGTAGCCCCAGGACTTGCCCACGAGGCAGATCGCCGGCGTACGTGCATCGAGCAGCGACTGCAGCAGCGGGTCCTCGTCGGCCCGTTTGCCCGGCGCCCGGGTCATCCCGAATGCCACCAGCGTGGCGTGCTCGAGTTGGAGGTCACCCTCGGCGGCACGGCGGAAGAACTCCGTGTCCTTGGGGTTCGCGCCCGGCCATCCCCCTTCGATGTAGGAGACGGCGAGCTCGTCCATCCGGCGGGCCACGCGCAGTTTGTCATCGACCGACAGCACGACACCTTCACGCTGGGTGCCGTCACGCAGCGTCGTGTCGTACAACTCGAGACCAGGGCTCGCCCCGGGCAGCGTGACGTCCCCGGCGCTGGTGGTGTGCGTGCTCACACGACGTCCTTCCCAATTCCTGGGCCGGGACGGCGAGCGGCTCGAGGTGCCGGGCCGCTCCCGCAGCCCGGCGAATGCCGGCTACGGGAGCGAACCAATGATGAGCTCGTTGCCGGCGCACGCACCAACAGCGACGAGGTCGCCGAGGTCGGGACGTGCGGGCATGAGCTGCTCCCGGATGAGGTCTTCTCCAGCATATCCCCGGGCTGACACGGCTGTCGACCCGCCGGCTCACCCGAGGCGTGCCTCCCGGGTCGGCGGCCGGTCGGCCCGCGGCCTCACCCGGCCTCGGCGTCCCCTTCGATGCGGAAGCCCACCTGGAGGGTCACCTGGGTGTGCTGCGGCTCCCCGTCCTTGATCCAGCCCCGGATCTCCTTGACCTCGAACCAGTCGAGGTTGCGGATCGACTCGGCGGCCTTGTGGATCGCCTGGCGGATCGCGTCGTCGACGCCCTCCCGGCTGGAGCCGACGAGGTCGACCTTCTTGTAGACGTGGGACACGGTGCTGCTCCTGGTCGCGGCGTGCGGGCCACGACCGTACTCAGAACTCCCCCGGGGGCCATGACGAGGGGCCCTCGGCGGGCGTGTATCCCCGCCCGCCGAGCAGCTCTCAGGAAGCGCGCCCGTCCGCGGTCGCGGTGCAGCGTCGGATGAACGCTCCCGCTTCCCGCAGCGCCCGCCGGGTCTCGGGCAGCCCGGGGAAGGCCACGAAGACGTGCCACATCTCCTCGAACACCCCGACGGAGGCGTCGACGCCGGCGGCGCGGGCGCGCTCGACCTGTCGCCGGGCATCGTCGAGGAGGATCTCGTGGCTGCCCACGTGTATGAGGATGGGAGGCAGGCCGGTCAGGTCGGCGTACAACGGTGAAAGCAGCGGGTCCTCCAACGGGGTTTCGCCGGCGTAGGCGCGGGCCGCCGGGGCGACCATCGCCGCCGACAGCCACGGGTCGAGCTCGTCGAGCTCGCGCAGCGAGTTGCCGGTGCCGGCCAGGTCGGTCCAGGGCGAGAAACCCACGAAGCACGCCGGCAGCTCGTGGCCCTCGTCGCGCAGACGCACCAGGAGCGCGAGCCCGAGCCCGCCCCCCGAGGAGTCTCCGGTGATCGCGATCCGCTTCGGCGCGAAGCCCCGCTCCTCGGTCAGCCACCGGTAGGCCGCCACCGCGTCGTCGAGCGCCGCGGGGAACACGTGCTCCGGGGCGAGCCGGTAGTCGGGCAGCAGGACCGGGCAGCGCGCGGTCCGCGAGAGGGACGCGGCCATGCCGAGGTGGGTCCGGGGCGAGCCCATCAGGTACGCACCGCCGTGCAGGTGCAGCACCACCCGGTCCTCTGCGGCGACCGCGTCGTCCTCGACCCAGAGCCCGGCGAGCGGACACGACCCGTGTCCCGGCCCGACCTCGTGCCACCGCACGCGCCTGCTGGGACGCAGGCGCGAACCCATGCGCTCCATCTGCTCGCGCATCGCGAGCGCGTAGGCCTCGAGGTCCTCCGCCGGACTGTCGGGGGCCGGCGTACCGCCACCGCGGCGGCGCATCGCCTTGACCGCGGTGACCAGCGCGCGCCGCATCAGGCGGGCACGGAGCGAAGCGATGGGGTCCTCCTCTTCAGGTGCAGACGGCACGGCGGCTCGAGTCACCCACCCGCGGCGCCGTCGGTTCGTGGACGGACCGGATCAGCCCTCCACGTAGGTCAGCCAGCCCTTGTAACGGTCGAGACGGCCCCGGACCGCGTCGATGAAGGTCGACTGGATCTGCTCGGTCACCGGACCCCGCGGGCCGATCTCGCGGCCGTCGACCTCACGGACCGGCGTGATCTCGGCGGCCGTCCCGGTGAGGAAGATCTCGTCCGCGAGGAACAGGTCGGTGCGCACCAGGCTGGTCTCGTGGACCTCCACCCCGAGGTCGCGGGCGATCTCCATCACCGCGGCACGGGTGATGCCGCCGAGGGGTCCGTCGGACAGCGGCGGTGTCAGCAGCACGCCGTCGCGTACGACGAAGAGGTTCTCTCCGGTGCCCTCGGCGACGTAGCCGTCCTCGGAGAGCATGATGGCCTCGTCGTAGCCCGAGCGCAGCGCCTCGACCTTGGCCAGTGAGGAGTTGAGGTACTGCCCGTTGGCCTTGCCCTGCGGCGGGATGGTGTTCTTGCCGATGCGGCGGTAGGAACTGATGCACACCCGCACGCCGTTGACCAGCGCGTCCTCCCCCAGGTAGGCGCCCCACTCCCAGGTGGCGATGATGGTCTGCGGCCGGCTCGGCAGCGGGTTCAGGCCGATCTCGCCGTAGCCGAGGATGATCGTCGGGCGGATGTAGCAGCCGCCCTCGTGCCCGTTCACCTCGATCAGCCCGAGGATCGCCTCGCACAGGTCGTCGACCGAGTACGGGATGGAATCCAGGGGTGGGTAGATCTTCGCGGACCGGTGGAGCCGCTCGATGTGGGGACGCAGCTCGAACACGGCCGGTCCCTGTTCGGTGGGATAGGCACGGATGCCCTCGAACACGCCGTAGCCGTAGTGCAGCGTCGGGGTGAGGACGTGCACGGTCGCCGCGTCCCAGTCGACGAGCTCGCCGTCCATCCAGATCTTGTCGGCCTTGGGGAAGGGCATCGGAAAGGCGCTCCCTCGTCGTCGTGTGAAGCCGGCGGCGCGTGGCGGCTCGTCCGCGCCGTGACGCGCCGTCGTCGGCGCTAGTCGCCGACCAGCTCGGCGAGCCGGTCGCCCACGTCAGTGGTCGAGTATCCCAGACCGTCCGGGCGGGCGTCTCCCCGCTCGGCGAGCTCGGTGGTCACCGCACGGTCGAGGCGGGCCGCCGCGGCCTGCTCACCGAGGAACTCGAGCATCGTGCCGAGGCTCATCACCGCGGCGATCGGGTCTGCCCGACCCGAGCCGACGATGTCGGGCGCCGAGCCGTGGACGGGCTCGAACATCGACGGCGCCGAGCGCGTGGGGTCGAGGTTGCCGGAGGCGGCCAGGCCCATGCCCCCCTGCACGGCCGCACCGAGGTCGGTGATGATGTCCCCGAAGAGGTTCTCGGTGACCACGACGTCGAAGCGCTCGGGTTGGGTGACGAAGTACAGGCAGGCCGCGTCGACATGGACGTAGTCGCGTTCGACGTCGGCGAACTGCTGCTCGCCGAGTTCCTCGAAGGTGCGCATCCACAGGCCGCCGGCGTGGGTGAGCACGTTGGTCTTGTGCACCAGGGTGAGGTGGCCGTCGCGGCTCCTGGCCTCCTCGAAGGCGAACCGCAGCACGCGTTCGACCCCGTGGCGGGTGTTGACGCTCTCCTGGGTCGCCACCTCGTTCGCGGTCCCCTCGTAGAGCGTCCCGCCGGCCCCGGCGTAGACACCCTCGGTGTTCTCTCGTACCACCACGAAGTCGCAGCGCTCGGGCGTGAGGCCGGCGACGGGGGTGGACACCCCGGGGTAGAGCTTGATCGGGCGGTAGTTGACGTACTGGTCGAAGGCGAAGCGCAGCCTGAGCAGCAGGCCCCGCTCGATGACCCCGGGGGGCACGTCGGGCGTGCCCACCGCACCGAGGTAGATCGCGTCGAAGGTTCGCAGCTCCTCGAGCGTCTCGTCGGACAGCACCTCACCGGTGTCGAGGTAGCGCCGGCCGCCGAGGTCGTAGTCCAGCCGCTCGGTGGAGAATCCCTCGAGCTCCTCGAGCCGGTCGAGGACCTTGCAGCCCTCGGCGACGACCTCGGGACCGATCCCGTCCCCGCCGAGGATCGCGATGCGGTGCGTGCGCGTCATGGGGCCTCCCTACGTGGATCGGGCTCGGGGACGCACGGATGGTAGTGCCAACGGGCCTGCAGACCCCGGCGACCGGAACGGCCCGCCGGGGTCCGCGGCGGACGGCGGGAACCACAACAT
>SLRZ01000279.1 GCA_007130695.1 Nitriliruptoraceae bacterium | reverse complement strand
GACTTCACCTTCCGCGCCGGCCGGTTGAGGGTGTCGAGGACGTCTTCACGGGCGATGCGTTCGGGATCGAGGCCGAGACGCAGGTACGCCAGGGCGGTGCGCAGACCGGTACGGGAGAGCGAGCCCGGGTCCAGGGGGGACCCGCTGGGCACGCCGGCCTCCGCCAGGGCGACCTGGACGGGCAGCAGGGCGCTGTTGACCCGGGACAGCACGGCGATGTCGGCGGGCGCGGACCCCTCCTCCAACCGCTGCGCGATCAGCGCGACGGTGCGCTCCGCCATCGCGGTCGACCCGACGTGGTGCACGGCGAGCGCACCGTCTGCCACGGCCCCGCCGACGGCCGCACCCTGCCGGCTGGCACCCCCCGCGCTCACTGGGCCACCGCCCGGCCGCTGCGGATGGTCTTCTCCACCCGACGCCGGTTGTGCGAGAGCAGCGACACGGCCGCCTCCACCACCTCGGGGGGACAGCGGTAGTTGACCTCCAGGGCGGGATGGGCCGCGCCGGGGAAGAAGCGGTCGAAGTCGACGAGGTAGTCGGGGCTCGCGCCCGCGTAGCTGTAGATGGTCTGGTCGTCGTCACCGACGGCGAACAACTGCATCGACGGTGCCGCGGCCAGCCGGATCAGCAGCAGGAAGGCCGGGGTGAGGTCCTGGAACTCGTCGACCAGCAGGTGGGTGGCCATGCGTTGGACCCGCTCGCGCAGGTCGGGGCGGGTGAGCAGCAGCTCCAGGGCGTGGTAGATCTGCTCGTCGAAGTCGATGACCCGGCGGCGGGCCAGTTCGGTCCGGTAGCGCTCGAAGGTGTCGGCGAACCCGTCGACGTCGCCGCGGGCCGCCTCCACCTCGTCGGGGTCGCGCAGCGCGAGACGCACCTCGGCCAGCGCCTCGAGCCAGGGCTGGAACGGGTCGCTGTTGGGGACACGCCCGACGTTCACCAGCCGGTCGAGGATGGCCCGCTGGTCGCGTTCGGTGATCACCTCGCGGCGCTCCTCCAGGTTGCAGATCATCAGCGCCAGCGAATGGATGGTGCGGATCGACGCACCCAGTCCGGCGGTGCGTTCACGCAGCTCCGCCGCGGCCCGGGCGTTGTAGGCGACGGCGGTCACGAGCTGCGGTTCGATGTTGCGGTCGAGCAGGAGGTGCCGCAGCCGGGCGGTCAGCACCCGGGTCTTTCCCGAGCCGGCGGGCGCGACGATGCGGGCGGGGCCGCTCGCGTGGACCACGGCCGCGAGCTGGTCGGGGGCCAGCGCCTCGGTGGGACGGGCGTCGCCGGCCACCGTCAGCCGTCCGAGGGCGACCGACTCACGGTGGACGAGCGGTTCGGGCGGCGGGTCGGGCAGTGGCCCCCGGGGCCCGCCGTCGACCCAGGCGTGGCGGCCGTCGGGCAGCACGACGTCGGCCAGGTCGCTGGCCTCACCCCCGCGCCGCTGCGCCAGGACGCCGTGCCACCACACCGGGTCCCCCGAGCGGGCGTCGTAGGTGTTGGCCCACGTGAGGAAGTGCAACTGTTCGCGGTGGAAGGCGAACCGGGAGCCCAGCCGGTGGGGCGGCAGTTCACAGATCTCGGGCCGGCGGGCGTCGTCGTTGTCGACCGCGTACTCGATGACGACGGGGATGCGACGGGCCCAGTGGTGGCGCAGCACCCCGGTGGCAGCGGCGGGGTGGGCCAGCACGTCGTCGTCGATCACGACCCGGGGCGCGTCCGTCCACGCCGCCGGTGGCGGCTGGTCGGGGGCGACGATGACGCCGCGGCCGAGCGCGGCGGGGCCCGGGACGGCGACGGCGGGGGGAGGTGGCATGGGCGGCAGGCTACGGGGCCCGGGTGACACCGCGGGAGCCGGTCGGGTTCGGGGGGTGGACGCCCGCCGGACTCACTGGCCGTCGTCGGCGTCGGGGGCCGGTGCGCCGTCCGGATCCGGTCCGGCCTCGAGCCCCTCCTCGAGGGCCTCGAGCTCGGCGAGCAGCGCCCGCATGTCGGTCACCCGGTCGGGGTCGGGGGCGGCGATGTCGATCGCGACGCCGAAGTCGAACAGTTCCAGGGTGGTCGCCTGCGTGACGGGGCCCGCCACCTCGTCCTCGATCTCGACCACGGTGCGCACGCGGCGGACCCGCGCGTCGTCGTCGATCCAGACCTCCATCGGGTACTGGGTGGGCAGCCCGGAGGTCTCCGCGAACGTGCGCAACTGTTCGCGCACCTCGGCTGGGGACTGCTCGATGGCCCGATCGGTGTCGACGGTCACCCGCAGGTGGCGGGTCTCGGTGCCGCGCACGTCCTCGGTGCCGAGTTCCTCGATGTCGCCGGCGGCCCCACGCAACTGCTGGACGAGTGCGGCGGGCCCGGTGTTGCCGCCGACGAGTTCGTCGAGGTCGAGACCGGCGTCCCCGGCCGCCTGGTCGAGATCGACCGCGATCCAGCCCTCGGGGTCGCCGGTGAACATCTCGAACAGCGGGCTCGACAGGTAGATCGTCTCGTCCACGATCAGGGTCTCGGTGGCGGTGGCGTCGAGACCGAGGTCGCTCTCCATACGCAGGGTCCCCGAGATCAGGTCCTGCTCCCCACTCGCGCCGAAGCTCGAGTCCACACCCTCACCGACCGCGGTCACCTGCATCTCGAAGCGGCTGGTGCCCGCCTCCTCGAGGGCCGCGGGTGCACGGTCGAGCAGGTCCTGGGGGTCCGTCGGACTGCAGGCGGCGAGGAGGAGTCCCGCGATCAGCACGATGACCGTACGCGTGGCCGTGACGGGAGACGGGCGAGGAGGCACGGTCGGGCTCTTCTGGGGCGGGGGTCGGCGACATCGGGGCCGGCGACGACATCCGGGCCCGGGGACGATACCCGGGGCCGGGGTGGACGACAGGGGCCGGTCGTCCGCCGGTGACCATGCACCGGATGTGCTGAGCTGGTGGAATAGCGGGTAGGAAGTGGGTCCCGTCCGGGTCCCACGAGAGGGACTCGGGAAGCTCGAGTCGAAGGAGCCGAAGGTGAAGCAGGAGCGTCTGGTCTACCCCACCGAGCGGTTGGTGGGCATCGCCGACGACCGCAGGACCGTCGAGGCGGTCTGTGGTGCGCTGCAGGACGCGGGCGTCGAGGACGACCGCATCGAGATCCTGACCAGCGAGTCGGACGAGTTCAAGGAGATCCCCGACGACGACAGCCTCGCCGACCGGGTCACCCACGTGCTCAAGACGGCGCTGGGTGACGAGACCGAGCGCCTCGTCGCCCTCAAGGAGGGCCTGGACGCGGGCCGGATCGTCGTGCAGGTGCGGCTCACCGAGGACGACGACGATGACCGCCAGGAGGCCAAGCGTCGCCTGGGCCGCCTGCTGGCCGACAACGGCCTCGACGGCGTCGCCTTCTACGGCAAGTGGCAGATCGAGGAGATCCAGCTGGGAGCCTGAGCGCCCCCTGGGGGCGCCCGTCGGCGGGTCGCGCTACGGGCGGGCGATCTCGTAGCCGGCCTCGACGATGGCCGCCTCGACCGCCTCGTCACTGGCGCTGCCCGCCACGCTGACGGTGCGCTGGTCGACGTCCACCACGGCGGATTCGACCCCGTCGACGGCGCCGACCTCGGTCTCGATCGCCTGCTTGCAGTGGCCGCAGGAGATGTCGGGGACGTGGTAGATGGTCGCGTTGGTCGCCATGTCCGGGCCTTTCGTGTCTCTGTCGTCGGTGTTCGGATGCCGTCGCCGTGGCGTCAGCTCCTGATCAGGCGCGCGATCACGTCGAGCGCCTCGTCGACCTTCTCGTCCGCGGCCTCGGGCCCCTGTTCGATCGCGTCGCGCACACAGTGCCGGACGTGATCGTCGAGCATGCCCACGGCCACCCCCTGCAGGGCACGGGTGGTCGAGGAGATCTGGGTCAGCACGTCGATGCAGTAGCGGTCCTCGTCGAGCATGCGCTGGAGACCGCGGACCTGGCCCTCGATGCGGCGCAGGCGGGCCTGCAGCTCGTCCTTGCGTCCGCTGTAACCGTGCACCCGCGCCTCCCGTGCCGGATCGACCCCGGCAGCATACCGTCCCGGCCCTATAGGGGAGGGGGGTAGCGGCTCCCCCGGGTCGTGGGCTGGCGCTGATGGTTCGCCGGCCCGGCCCGCGACGTACGGTGCTGCGCATGACGCACGAGCAGTGGATGGGTGAGGCGCTCGCGGAGGCCCGGGCCGCCGAGCGCCACGGCGACGTCCCCATCGGGGCGGTGGTGGTCGCCGACGGGGTGGTGGTCGCGCGCGCCCACAACCGCCGCGAGGTCGACGGGGACCCGACCGCCCACGCCGAGATCCTCGCCCTGCGCGAGGCCGCCCGCGCCCGGGGACACTGGCGGCTCACCGGCGCCACCCTGTACGTGACCCTCGAACCGTGCGCGATGTGTGCCGGTGCGCTGGTGCTCGCCCGCCTCGACCGGGTCGTGTTCGGCGCCGACGACCCGAAGGCCGGGGCGGTGGGGGCCCTGTGGGACATCCCCCGCGACCCCCGGCTCAACCACCGCGTCGAGGTGGTGCGCGGGGTGGAGGCAGAGCGGTGCGCCGGGCTGCTGCGGGACTTCTTCGCCGCGCGCCGGTCGCGTTAGCGGGGCAGGTCGCCGAGGTCGAGGCGCCACATGGCCGCCGCATCGTCCTCCGTGCCGAACAGGTGGAGCGAGCCGTCCGCGACGACCGCGTCCCCGAGCGCGGTCGAGTCGGCGTCGGTCTCCACCGGCGCGCTCGTCCATTCCTCGAGGTCGCGGCTCAGACGCACCCGGCCCTGCCGCGCGCCCTCCTCGACGTCGTCGGAGAGGACCACCCACCCGACCTCGGGGAGGTAGAGGACCCCCGAGACCGCGGCCTGGTCCCCGAACTCGATGTCGACCTGGTCGAAGGCACCCTCGGTGTCGAAGTGGTACAGCCCGGCGGCCGTTTCACCGAGGGCCGCGACCAGGAGTTCGCCCGCGTCGTTCGCGGCGCACAGCAGCCGACCGGCGGCCAGCAGGGGGTCCTCGCCGACGAGTTCGAAGTTCTCACCACCGTCCTGGCTGACCGCGAGCAGGCGGGTCTCGTCGCCGGGGAAGACCACCAGCGCGACGACGTCGCCACCGGCGCACCCCTCCACGACCCCGAATCCGTCCAGCTCGGGGACCTCGAGGCGCTCCAGTTCATCGTCGGCCACCTCCCACAGGTAGCTGACCGGTTCCTGGTCGTCCCAGGAGAGGCCGGCGACCAGCACACGGTCCGCCAGGGGCAGGACCACCTGGGCCCGGTCATCGTCGCCGTCCTCGTCGACGTCCAGTTCGGTCCACTCCCGGCCGTCCTCCGAGACCAGGGCCCGGACCCCGGCGTGGTCGAACTCGTCGGACGCGGTCGAGCCCACGGCAACGAACCCGTGTTGGGCCGTGTGCGCCACCGAGGCGAGCTGTCCGGGGCCCCGTGCGGGCGCCTCGGCCGGTTCGAAGCCGGGTGCCACGCCCGCGAAGATCCGACGCACCGCGACGTCGTCGGCGAGGGAGACCTGGCCGCCGACCCCGACCACGGTGTCGCCGTCCGAGGCCAGCGACGCCACCCACCGTGACAGGACGCCCTCCGCGCGTTCGAGCACCTGTTCGGCGACGGGGAGGACGTCCCACTCGTCGGGGTCGGTGGCGGTGCGCAGGCTGGTCGCCGCATCGGCGACCCCACCGACGGCGACCACCCGGCCGTCGTGTTCGGCGCCGACGCCGAACCAGCCGCGTTCACCCGGGCCGGGCCAGGTGGGCTCCTCCCACCCGTCGTCGGTGGCTTCGAAGATGTCCATCCCCCCGTCGTCGTCCTCTTCGTCCGCTTCGACGTGGAGCCAGGTGCCCAGTGCGACGAGACGGCCATCGAGGCGGTGCACGGCGCGGACGCTGCTGGCACCCGCCCGTTCCGGGTCGTTCAACAGCTCCCACGACTCGCCGTCCGGGGAACTGAAGATCGCGGCCCGCCCGCCGCCCTCGCCGCCGTCCACGCTGCCACCCGCGAGCCAGCCGTCACCATCGACCTCGAGGACGTGGACCTCCGCACCGTCCAGCCCCTCGGGTTCGACGGGCTCCCAGTCCTCCCCCTGGTCGGTCGAACGCAGTAGCAGCACCTCGTCCTGACCGCCCCCGACCGCGAGCAGTTCCTCGTCGGTGCCGGCGACGTCACGCAGGAACCCCTCGTCGATCCCGAGGTCGACGCCGGTGGCCCCACCGTCGTCGGTCACGAGCCACACCTTCGGCTCTCGTTCCTCGTCCTGTTCGCGCACGGTGCCCACGACCACGGCGCGGTCGCCCGCGGCGGTGGCGTTGTTCGCGGCCAGGCCCGCCCAGGTACCGAGCTCGTCGTCGAGTTCGGTCAGCTCCCAGTCGCCGTCCTCGTCCTGGGTCCACACCACGAGGTGGGTGCCGTCCTCGTCGCCTGCGCTGCCGGCGACGATCGTCGAGCCACCCGCCCGCGTGAGCGCACTGGCCCGGTGACGTTCGGTATCCGGTTCGGGCAGGGGGAGCGCCTCGAACTCCTCGCCGTCCGCGGAGACCAGCACGGTGGTCCGGGGCTGCTGCCCCGGCTCGGTGACCGCCCCCACGACCGTCCACCCGTCGTCGTCGCCGTGGACGTCGTGCAGTTCGACCTCCCCGACCTGACTGGACAGGCCCTCGACCTCGACGCGGGCGAAGGTCGGGGTGGCCTGCGGTTCGGTGTCCTCCGTCGGCGGGTCGTCGGGCTCCTCATCGGGCTCGTCGTCGGTGCAGGCGGCGAGCAGGAGCGCGCCGGCGGCCAGGAGCGTCACCGTTCGGCGTGCTGCCCGCATGGGCCCTCCGGTCTCGATGGTCGTCCCCCGCCGACACGCTAGCGTCGGCGCCCGAACGACGAGAGGGACACCACGGTGAGCAGCGGCTTCAACGCCTTCCAGTACGAGATCTACCTCGGCGGGGTCGTCGGCGAGACGCCCGACCTGCCGATGGACGAGCCCACGATGCGGGAGCGTGCCCGCGAGGTCCTGCCGCCTGAGGCGTTCGGCTACGTCGCCGGTAGCGCCAGCTCGGAATCCACCGAGGCGGCCAACCGTCGCGCCTTCGACCGCTGGCGCCTGCGCCCCCGGATGCTGACGGACGTCGACACCCGGGACCTGTCCGTCGAACTGTTCGGTCGCACCCTGCCGGCGCCGCTGCTGCTCGCGCCGATCGGGGTGCAGGGCATCCTCCACGACGAGGCGGAGGTCGCCACGGCGCGCGGGGCCGCGACCCTCGGTGTCCCCACGGTGCTCTCCACGGTGTCGTCGTACACGATCGAGGACGTGGCCGAGGCCGCCGGCGACACGCCCAACTGGTTCCAGCTGTACTGGCCGACCGAGGACGCCGTCACCGACAGCCTCCTGCAGCGCGCCGCCGACGCCGGCTACGACGCGGTGGTGGTGACCATGGACACGCGCATGCTGGCCTGGCGTCCCCGCGACCTGCACGCCGCCTACCTGCCGTTCCTGCACGGCAAGGGCCTGGCGAACTACCGCTCAGACCCGGCGTTCACCGCCGGCCTCGACGAGAACGCCGAGGACCCCGAGCAGGCGATCATCATGCGGTGGGCGTCGATCTTCGGCGACCCGACCCAGACCTGGTCGATGCTGGCGGACCTGGTGCAGCGTTCGCCCCTGCCGGTCCTGGTCAAGGGCGTCCAGCACCCCGACGACGCCCGGCTGGCGGTCGACGCGGGCGTGTCGGGGATGGTCGTGTCCAACCACGGTGGCCGGCAGGTCGACGGTGCGATGGGGGCGCTGGAGGCGCTGCCGGGCGTCGTCGACGAGGTGGGTGACGAGGTGCCGGTGCTGTTCGACAGCGGGGTGCGCACCGGCGCGGACATCGCCGTCGCGGTGGCCCTCGGTGCCCGCGCGGTGCTGCTCGGGCGGCCCTACGCGTGGGGGCTGGCGGTCGCCGGGGCAGACGGGGTACGCCACGTGCTGCGGTGCATCCTCGCGGACTTCGAACTGACGATGGCGTTGTCGGGCGCGACCACCTGCGCGGAACTCGACCGCGATCTGCTGGTGCGCGACGAGGGCGCCTGAACCCGCGGATCGGCCGCCGCCACCCGGGGGTGTCGCGGTTGCCGCCGCACGAGGTGGCCGCGTACCCTCCGGCGCGCATGGAGGGATCGCATAGTCCGGCCGAGTGCACCCGCCTCGAAAGCGGGAGTCCCGCAAGGGACCGGGGGTTCAAATCCCCCTCCCTCCGCTCCCGACGAACCGCCGCACCCCGAGAAGGGTCGGCGGTTCGTCGCGTCGGGAGGGTTTCCTTGCCCCCGGCCCGGTTGCGCATCGAGATGGCGGCGGTGGGACGGGACGCGACTCAGGCGGGCCCCGGCGCCCACCGCGGCCAGGGTCGGGCCTCCTCGAACAACTGCGCGAGCCGCAGCACCACCTCGTCGCGGTGGCGTCGCCCCATGATCTGCAGGCCCACCGGGAGGCCCTCGGAGGTCACCCCGGCCGGGACCGAGCACGCCGGCCCCCAGGCGAGGTTGGACAGCATCGTGAACGGCGTGGCCTCCGCGGGGCCGACCGGGCGGCCCGCGATCTGTTCGGGTGGGCCGCCGTCGGCGGCGAAGGCGGGCACGGCCGTGGTGGGGGTGAGCCAGACGTCGACGTCGGAGAACATCGCCGCGACCTCGACCTGGAAGCGTTGGCGCTGCTGCAGGGTCGCCGCGTAGCGCGGGACGGTCATCTGCTCGGTGAGCTCGAAGACCCGCCGGGACTGCGACGAGAGGTCGTCGGCGCGGTCGGGCCACATGCCTTCCTCGAGATCGAGCCACAGGTCGACCGCGCCCGAGGACATCCACGTGCGGATGGGGTCGCTCAGCCGCACCCGGCGCTCGACGGTGTGCATCCCGGCGGCGGCCACCAGCGCTTCCGCGGCCGTCCGGGCCAGCTCCTCGACCTCCGGGTCGACGGCGGCGAAGCCGAGATCGGCCGACCAGGCGACCCGCAGGCGGCCCACGTCGAGCGAGCGGGAGGCCTCCTCGTAGCGGATCCCGGAGGGCGGCAGCGAGAGCCGGTCGCGGTCGTCGGGGCCGGCGGCGACGTCGAGGTGGCGTGCCGCGTCGGCGACGGTGGTGGTCAGCACGCCGAGCACCGAGGTCTGTGAGGCCTGTGGCGTCGGGTGGGGGACGCGCCCGTGGCTGGCCTTGAACCCGACCAGTCCGGAGAACGAGGCGGGGATGCGGGTCGACCCGCCGCCGTCGCTCGCCGTGGCCATCGGCAGCATGCCGGAGGCCACCGCGGCGGCCGACCCGCCCGAGGATCCACCGGGCGTGCGCGAGGGGTCCCAGGGGTTGCGGGTCGTCCCTGTGGCCTTGTTGCGGGTGAAGTTGAGGGTCCCGAACTCCGGCGCGGTGGTCTTGCCCACCGGGACGGCCCCGGCAAGGCGCAGGCGGGCCACGTGCACCGAGTCCTCTTCGGCCGCAGCCGCATCGGCGTACAACAGCGAGCCCTGCCCGGTGGGGAACCCGGCGCAGTTCTCGAGGTCCTTCACCCCCAGGGGCACGCCGGCCAAGGGGCCCGGATCGAGACCGCGGGCCACGGCATCGTCCACCGACTCCGCGGCGCGTCGGGCCAGGTCCTCGTCGATCACGACCCAGGCGTTCAGCTCGGGGTCCGCCGCCGAGATGGCGCGCAGGGTCGCATCGAGGACCTCGGCCGCCGATCTCTGTCCTGAACGGACCGACTCCGCGATCTCGACGGCACTCTCCTGCAGCATCCGCGTCTCCTCGTCCCCTGCGGACGCTAGCCGCCGAGGACCGCCGACACGGTGCGAAGAGGCGTGGTGCGCTTCAGCTCTCCGGTGGGGTGCTCGCCAGTTCCGTGAGCGGTCCGCGGTCCGCGGCCGAGACGATCGTCTCCCGCAGGATCAGCCCGTCGGCGTCGAGGTCGAGCACCTCCGAGCTCAGCGCCTGCGTGCCGTCCGGATACCAGAAGGCGACATGGAGGGCGACCCGGTCCTCGCCCACGACCTCGTCGCCGACCTCCAGGACGATCTCGTCGCGGCAGAGGTCGCGCAGAAAGACCCCGATCCGCTCGCGCCCCTCGAGGACCAGCGGATGGCTCGGTGGGTGCTCGGCGTCGATGACCACCAGTTCGGCGTCGTCGGCGTAGAGGTCGAGCAGCAGGTCGGGGTCGCGTTGCCGATGGCCACGCTTGAGGGTGTCGAGGTCGAATCCCTTCATGGAATTCTCCTTGAGCGGACGGGGCCGGATGCCCGGACGGGTCGGTCCGTCCGCCGCCGGCGGCGGTGGGGGTGTCGAAGCATTCTCCGACATCATCCCGGGCGTACCAAGCGGCGGCAATGGGCGAAGTACCCGTGGAGCACGGCCGTTCGGGCCGCCGCAACGGGAACCCGCCCGCAGCCCGGTCCGCCGCGGCCGCCAAGGCGGCGGACGACCGCCGCCTTGGCGGGTTCGTGGGCGGCCGCGTACGCTGCCGCGCATTCGGAGGGTTCGCCTAGTCTGGCCTATGGCGCACGGCTGGAATCCGTGTTGGGTGCTTGCACCCTCGGGGGTTCGAATCCCCCACCCTCCGCCACGCCACACGGGCAGACCTTCGGAGCCCGACCGGAGTCCGCTCCGTCGGTCACCCGCCACCGGCGAGGGTCCGGAAGGCCTCGTAGACCATGAATGCGGGCCAGAACCCTCTGGAAGAACGCGAGAACGTACGCCCGGAACGCGTCCGCCTGCTGGAAGCACCGTGGCGAGGTCAGGCGTCGTCTTGCGGACCGGTGACGAGCTTGGCGAGATTGGCGATGATCGCGATGCCGGTCGCGCCGATCCCGACGCCGGCCGTCCACGCACCGCTCCGTGACGGCGTCCCCGGCCCCTGGAGTAGCCTTCCGCCCTCGATCGAGGTGACAGTGTGACGATGTTGGCGGGCCGCTACGAGGTCGACCACGAACTCGGCGTCGGCGGGATGGGACGGGTCGTGGTCGCCCACGACCACGTGCTCGGACGGGACGTGGCGGTCAAGCTGCTGTCCCCGAGTGCGGACCAGACCGCCCGCGAACGGTTCATCCGTGAGGCCCGGTCGGCGGCGCGTCTGCACCACCCCAACGTCGTGGCGGTCTACGACACCGGCGAGGACGACGGGCAGCCCTACCTCGTGATGGAACTCGTGCGCGGCCAGTCGCTGGCGGACCTCATCCACGCCGAGGGGTGGATGGAGGTCGAGGAGGCGGTCGGTATCACGGTCGGGGTGTTGGAGGGTCTGGAGGCCGCACACCGGGCCGGGATGATCCACCGTGACGTCAAGCCGTCCAACGTGCTGCTGCCCGAGGAGGGCGGGGTCAAGCTCTCCGACTTCGGCATCGCGAAGGCCCTCGACGAGGACGCTTCGCAGCTGACCGCGGTCGGGTCGCTGATGGGGACACCGACCTACCTCGCGCCGGAGCTGGTGGGCGGCGAACCGCCCAGCGCGGCCAGCGACGTCTACAGCGTCGGTTGCCTGCTGTACGCGCAGTTGACGGGTGATCCGCCGTTCACCCGGGGTGAGGCGCTCGCGATCGCCTACGCCCACCGCAACGAACCGGTCCCGCCGATCACGGACACCCGCCACGACCTGCCCCCGGAGCTCGTGGCGGTGGTGGACCGTGCCCTGGCGAAGGACCCGGCCGAACGCTACGAGAGCGCGCGGGAGATGCGGACCGCGCTGCTCGACGGCCCTGACGCGGGGACGGCGACAGACGCGGCCACGGTCGCGATCGGCGGTGCCGGCGCGGCCCGGGACCGCACGCAGGTCATGGACGGCTCGGACAACGAGGCGACCCGGGTCGTGGGCGCGCCCGCGGCTGCGCCGCCCG
>SLRZ01000002.1 GCA_007130695.1 Nitriliruptoraceae bacterium | reverse complement strand
GTGCACGAGGGACCTGTCGGTGGGGGAGCGGGACGGGTCCCACGTGGGTCGGCCCGTCAGCGTCTCATCGAGGCGGCCACGCATCTGTTCAGCGAACAGGGCTTTCAGGCCACCAGCGTGCAGCAGATCGTCGATGCCGCACACGTGACCAAGGGGGCGCTCTACCACCACTGGCGCTCCAAGGACGAGTTGATCTTCGACGTGTACGACGAGCTGCTCCAGCTGCAGACCGACCACCTCGAGCAGATCGCGACCGGCGGGGGCTCGTCCCTCGCACGGCTTCGCGCCGCGGCCGAGGACGTCGTGGAGACCTCCGCCGAGTACGAGGTCGAGGCGTCGGCCTTCGTGAACGCGATGCACTATCTCGCGAGTGAGCAGGCTCGCGCCGTGCGTGCCCGTCGCCGTCGGTACCACGAACGGTTCTGCGACCTCCTGCAGGAGGCCCAGTCGGAGGGGCTCCTGCGCGGCGACGTCTCCGCGGATGTGGCCGTCCAGGGATTCTTGAGCGCATTGACCGCCGTGGGTACCTGGCGCCGCCCGGACGGCTCGCTCACCTTCCGCGAGATCGGCCACCAGATGGTCGAGTTGTTCATGAGCAGCCTCCTGCCCCGCGAGGCCTGAACCCGGAGCGGTCGGGGGCCCATCCGGGCGATCGGCCGATACCGTGGGGGCTCGACGCCGAGGGAGTCCCGCGGACCCGGGACTGAGAGCGTGCCGGGCGGGCACGGGACCTTGGAACCTGATCCGGGTCATACCGGCGAGAGGGAGCGCGTCCGTGTCGGAGCCGAAGTCCCCCCACCACGCCGGCCGGGGCCACGCGCCCGGCCGCGCCACCGTTGCAGGAGTCCACCGTGGCTGCTGACGCGGTCGTGGTCGGCGGCGGACTGATCGGACTCGCCTCCGCATGGCGGGCCGCGCGGGCGGGCTGCACGGTGACGCTCGTCGACCCGGCCCCGGGCTCGGGTGCCTCGAACGTCGCCGCCGGGATGCTCGCCCCGGTCACCGAGGTGGCCTACGGCGAGGAGGCCGCGCTGCGGCTGAACATCGCGTCTGCCCGGCGCTGGCCCGGGTTCGTCGACGATCTCGAGGCCGCCTCGCAGCTGGAGGTGGACTACCACGCGGACGGCACCCTGCTGGTGGGCTTCGACGCGGACGACATGCGGGTGCTCGACGAGTTGACCGCGTTCCAGGTTGAACTCGGCCTGGAGGTCCAGCGCCTCCGGAGCCGCGGTTGCCGGGAACGTGAGCCCCTGCTCAGCCCCCGGGTACGCGGCGGCCTGCTGGCCGCCGAGGACCACCGTGTGGATCCGCGGCGGGTCGTCGCGGCGCTGTCGAGGGCGCTGTCGATCGCGGGCGTCGAGGTCGTCACCGACCGCGCGGCGGCGGTGGAGCAGGCCCGCGGGCGGGTCACCGGCGTGCGCCTGGCCGACGGACGCACGCTGTCGGCCCCCCGGGTGGTGCTGGCGGCGGGATCCTGGTCGGCAGGGATCGAGGGCCTGCCACCTGCCGTCGTCCCGGCGGTGCGCCCGGTCAAGGGCCAGGTCCTGGTGCTGCGGGGTGGCGCCGACGAGCCGGCCCTGACCGCTTCGCTGCGCGGTCTGGTGCAGGGACGCAGCATTTACCTCGTCCCGCGTTCCGACGGGCGGGTCGTGGTCGGGGCGTCCCAGGAGGAGCGCGGTTTCGACACGACCGTGACGGCCGGCGCCACCCGCGAGCTGCTGGACGACGCCGTCCGGCTCGTACCCGGCGTCGACGAGCTGGAACTCGTCGAGGCGATCGCCGGGCTGCGACCTGCGACGCCCGACAACCGCCCCCTGCTCGGGCCCACGGAACTCGACGGGCTGGTGCTGGCGACGGGCCATCACCGCAGCGGGGTGCTGCTCACCCCCCTGACCGCGGAC
Source organism: Nitriliruptoraceae bacterium (assembly GCA_007130695.1). Taxonomy (GTDB): domain Bacteria; phylum Actinomycetota; class Nitriliruptoria; order Nitriliruptorales; family Nitriliruptoraceae; genus SKLC01. The sequence continues at coordinate 9,906 of SLRZ01000002.1, read as the reverse complement.
TCGGTCGCCGCCTGGCTGACGGACACCGACCCGGACCCGGTGGTGGCCGCCGCCGATCCGTGCCGCGGTTCGCTGCACGGCCCGGCAGCCACCCGCGGCCCGGACCGGGAACACGTCGGACGGACACGGGAGACGGTGCAATGAGGGTCGAGGTCAACGGCCGGCAGCGCGAGGTCGCCGACGGTCTGCATCTGGGGGAGCTCGTCGACGCCGAGGTCCAGGCCCGCCGTGGCGTCGCGGTGGCGGTCGACGGCGAGGTCGTGCCCCGCTCCACCTGGGACGCGACCGAACTCACCCCCGACATGCGCGTCGAGATCGTCGCCGCCGTCCAGGGAGGATGATCCCCGTGCCCGAGACCGACAATCACAGTGAGGACCTTGCCCGGCCGGCGTCCGAGGAAGCGCCGCTGACGATCGGTCGGACCGCCCTGCGCTCACGGCTGCTCGTGGGAACCGGCGGTGCCTCCAGCCTCGAAGCGCTCGAGGAGGCCATCGTGGCCTCCGGCACCGACGCCGTCACCGTCGCGCTGCGGCGGGTGACGGCCTCGGGGCCGGGCTCGCTGCTGGAGGTGATCCAGCGGACCGGGGTCGAGGTACTGCCCAACACCGCCGGCTGCTATACGGCCCGCGAGGCGGTGCGCACCGCCCAGCTCGCGCGGGAGGCGTTCGAGACGGACTGGGTGAAGCTCGAGGTCATCGGCGACGAGCGCACGCTGCTGCCCGACCCGGTCGAACTGCTCGACGCCGCCGAGGAGCTCGTCGACGACGGTTTCGACGTGCTGGCCTACACCAACGACGACCCCATCGTCGCCACGCGGCTGGCCGACCTCGGCTGCGCCGCGGTGATGCCGTTGGGCTCGCCGATCGGCAGCGGTATGGGGATCCGCAACCCCTACAACCTCGCGATCATCCGGGAGCAGATCACCTGCCCGCTCATCCTCGACGCCGGTATCGGGACCGCCTCCGACGCGACACTGGCGATGGAACTCGGCTGTGACGGGGTCCTGCTGGCCTCGGCCGTCACCCGGGCCCGCGAGCCCGCGAAGATGGCTGCGGCGATGCGCCACGCGGTCGAGGCGGGGTGGCTCGCCCGGCGCGCCGGTCGCATCCCCCGGCGCCTGTACGCCGAGGCGTCCACGGCCGGGGAGGGCCTGGCGGAGCTGTAGGCCTCGCGGCGAGGGCGGTGACGGCCGGGCCCCGACGCGCTCGAGCGGATCGGGCGCCCGCGCGTTCGCCGGGGGTCCGGCGCCGCGGCCACGGGGCGACCGTGGTACCAACGGGGTTGCCGGAGGAGACGGGAACCGCGCCGATGGACCAGCAGCCGAGCGAGTGGGCCGACGACAAGGTCGACCGGGCCAGGGACATCTACGAAGACCACGGGACGATCTTCCGCTGGATGTGGATCGCGGTCGGGTTCATCGTCGTGGCCGCGGGGCTCGCGATGATCGTCTTCCCCGGCCCCGTCACCGTCGTGGTCCCGCTCGGGTTGGTCATGCTCGCCGCCGTGTTCGGCTGGGCCCGCACGCTGCTGCTGCGCAGCGTCGAGTACGGCGAGGAGGCGACCCGGCGGTTCCAGCAGGCCAGCACCTGGATCAAGGTGCTGACCTACGTGGCCTCCGCGTGCGTCGCCGGCGCGATCGTCGCCTGGATCGTGCTGTGACCGGCGTCGGGTCGGCCGTCAGAGCTTGTCGTCGGTCGGCGTGACGTCGCCCCGCTCCTGCTCCTGCTCGACCTCGGCGAGCAGTCGGTCGTCGCCGGTGGGGTGATCCTCGCCGTCGTCGGTGTCGGCCTCGATCCCCTGCAGGGTCCGCTGGCGGGCAAGGGCGCCGATGCGCTCGGTGAACCCCTCGTAGCGCTGCGCCACCTCGGCGAGGTCGACCTGCTCGTCGAGCTCGTGGTGGCCCTCGCGCGAGGTGAGGAACGCCAGGGCCGCGAACACGAGATCCTGGACGGAGACGCCGTCGGTGTCGAGCTGCTCGATGAAGTGGTCGGGCACGGTCACCGTGTGGCTCGAGCTGCCGTCCTCGTCACGGATCTCCACCGAGTACAGCTGGTTGCCGGCGGGGGTCACGTCGATCGCGGTCATGGGCCTGCTCCTCGTCGCTGCCGGGCCCGCGGTGGCGGTGCACCACCGGAGCCGGCGTCGGGTTCATCGACGAGCATGGGGCCGGGCGACGTGCCGGCGCCGACGTCCCCCTGTCCATGCGTGGGTGACCACGGGACAGCCACCCGGCCGACCGGCGGGGCGTGCGGGCACGCGCTCCGCGTCAGCGCCGCTGGCGGTGCAGCCAGTCCTCGAAGTGCGGATTGGACAACGCCATCGGGTCACGGCGATCACGGATCTCGCGCAACGCGTTCTCGATCGGCCAACCGCGCAACAGCAGCGTCGCCGCCACGATCAGCCCGGAGCGGTTCATGCCCATCTGGCAGCGCACCAGCACCGACTCCCCACGGTCGAGGCGGTCGCTGACGTCCCCGGCGAGTGTCCAGATCTGTGCCTCGGGTTCCGGGACCGGACCGTCCGCGATGAACCACGTGGTCTGGCCGACCGGGCCGGGATTGCGGTCCTCGCCCCACGGGCACAGGCTCACGACGTGGTCGAACTGCCCGATGGGGGACTCGACGTCCCCGCCCTGCCACAGTCCCGGGACGATCTCGGACCAGGCGGGCAGCATGGTGCGTCCTCACACGGCTCGGCGGCGGTGGACCGGGGCGGCACGGCCCCCGGCGACGATAGCGGCCACCCGGTGACGCGGAGGGCGGTCCAGGCGAGCCACCGGCTGCGGTGCTCACGGACGGCCACGGCCGACGTTCACGCGCCGAGGGCGTCGTAGACGGCGTCGATCAGGGCCCGGTTGCGGGGGTTGCGCCACCGGGCACCGATCTGGTTCATCGCGTAGCCGAATGCGACATCGCCCTGCGGGTCGCAGAACCCCACGGACCCACCGGCGCCGAAGTGGCCGAATGCGGTGGGCGACGGACCGAGCGGGCGTTCCGGTTGGGTGAGCTGGAACCCCAGGCCGAACCGGGTCGGTCGCTGCAGGACGCGGTCCTCACCCACCACCTGTTCCGAGATGGCGGCCGACAGGGCGGCCGGGTCGACCAGGCGGGTGCCGTCACGGTGGCCGCCGGCGGCCAGGACGTTGTAGACGGCGGCGATGCCGCGGGCGGTGGCGTGGGTGTTGGTGGAGGGGATCTCGGCGCGCCGCCACCGGGCGCTGTTGACCACGCCGGCACCGGAGATGCCCGAGGGGTTGTAGTAGGCGTTGTGGCGCATCAACTGTTCGTCGGTCAGGCCGACCGGTTCCTCCTCGGGGGGTGGGTCGGACGGCCAGAGGAACTCCGCGACGCGGCCGTGCGCCGCCTCCGGCAGGCCCAGGTGGACATCTGCGTCGCACGGTTCCGCGACCTCGTCACGCAGCAGCTGGCCGACGGAACGCCCCGTGAGGCGTCGCAGGATCTCGCCGACGAGGAACCCGAAGCTGTTGACGTGGTAGCCGTGGGCGGTGCCGGGCTCCCACCAGGGCACCTCGTCCGCCAGCGCCGTGGTCATCGCCTCCCAGTCCAGCATCGCGCCGGCGGGCAGCCGTGGGCGCACCGCCGGCAGACCGGCGCGGTGGGTGAGCAGGTCCCGAACGGTGACGCGGTCCTTGCCGTGTGCGGCGAACGCCGGCCACAGCCTGGCGACGGGCACGTCCACGTCGAGCGTCCCGGTGCCCACCAGCCGCGCGGCGAGCAGGGCGACCAGGCCCTTGCCCACCGAGAAGACGTTGACCAGCGTGTCCGGTTCGAACGGGCGGGAGCGCGCGGCGTCGCGGTGGCCGCCCCAGAGGTCGACGACCACACGGCCCCCGACCCGCACGCACAGGTTCGCTCCCACCTCGCCGTGCTCATGGAAGTTGTGGGCGAAGGCGTCCCGGACGCCGGTGAAGGCGGGATCACACCAGCCGTCGAGGGGCAGGTCCGGACTCGGCACGGTGGGTGGCCTCGGAGCAGGTGGGTGAACGGGGTGCGTGTCCGGCCGCACGCTAACGGGTCTGTCGGCGGGGGAGGCGCCTGCGGCAAACGCGACCCCCGGGTGGCGCCCCGTGCCACGCGCCGCCGGCGCGCGCTGGCTGCACCGGGTCTCGAGTGGAAGGGGTTTTCGGCCGATCGGTCCGTGGTGGCCACCCGCGTCCGCACGCGCGCGGTCACCGTGCCCACCGACACGTCCGGTTGCCGGCGGCCCACCACGAGGAAGGCACCACGTGTTCACCACCGTCTCCCGGTCCCGCTGGCTCCTGCTGGCACTCAGCCTGCTCGTGATGGGCGCTTCCACCCCGCCCACCGGCGGAGGTCCGATCGACCCGCGGCTGATCGCCCCGGGGCTGGCGGCGGACGCCGACTGGGACGCCTCAGAGGAGGCCGGTTGCCGCCCCGGGCACGTGGTGTGCCTCGACAACCTCATTCGGGAGATGGAGCGCCACTACGCCGACGTCGGCTGCAGCCACAACGCGGTGTTCGCCCTGCTCTACCTGCGCACCACCGAGGGGATCCGTGACGCGGTCGTCGACGGTCACTTCGACGACCCGCACCTGCTCGCCCACCAGGGCTACGTCTTCGGCCGCTACTACCTCGACCCGTTCCGGGCCTGGACGCAGGGCCGTGACGAGCGGGTGCCCGAGGCGTGGCGCATCGCCTTCGAGGCCGGTGAGGCCGGGCAGGTCAGCGTGGTCGGCAACATGATGCTCGGAATCAACGCCCACGTGAACCGTGACCTGGCGTTCGTGCTGGCCGCTCTCGGCGACACCTCATCCGACGGGACCTCGCGCAAGGACGACCACGATCGGGTGAACGACGTGCTGGTCGACACCCGTCCGGTGGCCGTGCCCGAGATCGGTCTCGACCTCGATCCGTCCATCTTCACCGTTGCGCCAGGCCCGGACGTGGTCCCCGCCTGGCGCCAGACCGCGTGGGACAACGCCCAGCGCCTGCTCGAGGCAGAGACCGACGAGGCCCGCGCCGAGATCGCCCGGGACATCGAGGACACCGCGGCGAGCATCGCCGAGGGGTTGGTCGCGGCCTTCCCGTTGGCCGACGACGCCCGGGCCGCCCGCGACACCCACTGCGCGCTGGCCCGCGGCTGAGGCCGCGTCTCAAGGCCCGGTGATCTCGTCGACGGCCGCGAGGGCGTCCTCGTCGAGCTGCCACCCGACCGCGTCCACGTTGGCGGTGACCTGCTCCGGGCGGGTTGCGCCGGCGATCACCGAGGCCACCACCGGTTGCGCGGCCAACCAGGAGAACGCCAGCTCCAGCAGTGAGCGGTCGTTCGCCCCGGCCACCTGCTCCAGGGCGGCGACCTTCTCGAGGCGCTCTTCGCGCAGCAGCTTCTCGCGGCGCTCCTCGGGCATCTGCGCGATCCGCCAGGAGGGATCGGGATCCTGGCCCGGGCGGTACTTGCCCGTCAGCAACCCGGAGGCCAGCGGGAAGTAGGGCAGCACGCGCAGCCCGTTTCGGACCGCGGCGGGCACGACGTCCTGTTCGGCCTCGCGCGACAGCACACTCCAGTGGTTCTGGGCGACCACGAACCGCGAGGTCCCCCCGTCGTCGGCCGCCTGTTCGGCCTCGTCGAGTTGCTCGCCGGAGAAGTTCGAGTTCCCGATCTCACGGACCTTGCCGGCCTGCACCAGCTCGTCGAGCGCGCCCAGAGTCTCCGCGATCGGCACCTCCGGGTCCGGTGCGTGCAGCTGGTAGAGGTCGATGCGGTCGGTCCCCAGACGCCGCAGGCTGTCCTCGCAGGCCCGTCGGACGTAGTCGGGGTGGGCCCCGCGGCGCTGCTCGTCGAGCTTCATCCCGAACTTGGTCGCCACCACCGCCTCGTCACGCCGCGAGGCGAGTGCCTGCCCCAGCAGCTCCTCCGAGCGGCCGTCGCCGCCGTAGACGTCGGCGGTGTCGAACAGTGTGACGCCGTGGTCGAGCGCGGCGGAGACGACCCGCTCGGTCTGCCCGGCGTCGATGCGCCGGCCGAAGTTGTTGCATCCGAGCCCGACGAGCGAGACGGACAGCGAACCGATCGTGCGCGACTCCATCGTTCCGGCTCCCACGGTGGCGTGCCTCGACCGTAGCAACGGCCGCGACGTGGTACGCCCGGTGCCCGTGTCCGGTTGCCGGACCCGGACACCGGAACGGACCGTTCAGGGCTCGAGGATGACCCGGCCGAACGCCCGGCGGTTCTCGAGATGGGCGTGGGCCTCCGCGGCCTCGGCGAGCGGGAACGTCGAGTCGATGACGACCTCGAGTTGTCCGGCCGCGATCTCGTCGAGCAGCCGCGCGATGTTGGCACGGGCACGCTGTCCCGTGGCCAGCTCCGCTCCCAGGAACACGCCCTGGATCGCCAGGTTGCCGCCCATCAGCGCCGACACGTCCACCATGGTGGCGTCGCGGCCGGCGTTGCCGACGTAGGAGATGCGCCCGCGGTAGGCCAGGGAGCGGATGCTGCCGGCCAGTGTCGAACCCACCGAGTCCACCACCAGGTCGACACCGCGGCCGTCGGTGAGCCGTCGCGCCTCGTCGGCGAAGTCCTCCCGCACGTAGTCGATGCCGTGGTCGAGCCCGTAGCCGCGGAGCCGCTCGAGCTTCTCCTCGCTGGAGGCGGTCGCCAGCACGGTGGCCCCCGCACGCTTGGCCAGCTGGATCGCCGCGAGCCCCACGCCGCCGGAGCCCGCCTGGACGAGCACGGTCTGGCCGGCCTGGAGGTGGCCGAACTCGAACAGGCAGTCGTCGGCGGTGCCGAAGGCGACCGGGACCGCGGCGGCGGTGACCAGGTCGAGCCCGTCGGGCACGGGCCAGGTCGAAGCGGCCGGAACCGAGGCGAGCTCCGCGTGGGAGCCGTGGGCCATCGTGGTCACCACTCGCTGGCCGACCTCGCGGTCGGTGACCGACGCGCCCACCTCGCGGATGGTGCCCGCGCACTGGTAGCCGACGATGTGCGGCCGGGCGGGCATGGGACCACCGAGGCGGTTGAGCGTGTCACCCCCCTCGATGCTGATCGCGGCGACCTCGATCAGTACACCCTTGTCGTGCAGCGGCGGGTCCGCGACCTCTTCGTAGCGCAGGACCTCGGGGGCTCCGGTCTCGTAGTAGACGGCGGCCTTCATCGGTGGACTTCCTCGTCCTCGGGGAGACCGCGACCCTAACGGCCCCGGGGGTGGCGGGCGCACGGTGTGGGGGGCGGCGGTCGCCCGGGCACGTCGCGGTGCGTGGGGCGGCGGGCGGCCCGCTACCGTTGCGTGCATGGTCCAAGGTCACGCCGATCGGCGTTTTCGCCCGCTCGTGCAGCGGTTCGCCAACATGTACCGACGTCCCGGTCAGGGTGGCGGCGCGCTGGCGGCCTACTGGCACGGGGAGCCGGTCGTCGACGTCTGGACCGGCTACGCCGACTCGCGCGGTGAGGAGCCGTGGCGGCGGGAGACCGCCGCGATGAGCTTCTCGACGACCAAGGGTGTGGTGAGCACGGTCGTGCACCGGCTGGTGGACCGTGGGGTGCTGGACTACGAAGAGCCGCTGGCGACCTACTGGCCCGCGTTCGACGTGCTCGGCAAGCGGGAGCTGACCCTGCGCACGTTGCTGAGCCACCAGGCGGGATTGCATCGCATCCGCGGCGTCGTGGCCGACGCCGAGGAACTGCTGGACTTCGAGCACATCGCGGAGCTGGTGGCCGCGATGGTGCCCGACAAGCCCTTCAACGGCACGACCGGCTACCACGGGATGACCTTCGGGTGGCTGATCGCGGGACTGCTCAAACAGGTCACGGGCAAGGGCCTGCGCGAACTGGTCGAGGAGGAGCTGGCGACCCCGCTCGGACTGGACGGGTGCTGGATCGGCGCGCCGGTGGAGGAGCGCCACCGCGTCGCGGAGCTGTTCCCCCCGATGCCAAAAGCGCTGGCCCTGGACCGGATCAGTGCCCGGATCGAGAAGAACAGCACCACCCGGTACCTCGCCGAGGCCCTGCTGATCGACGGGTGGGAGCGGCTGGTCTTCCACGACAGCGACCGGCGCATCCTCGACACGGAGATGCCTGCGGCCAACGGGGTGTTCACCGCCCGGTCGCTGGCCAAGATCTACGCCGCCCTGGCCACGGGTGGCGTCGTCGACGGGGTCGAGGTGCTCTCCTCCGAGACGCTGCACGAGGCCGGTCGGGTCCAGAGCCGCACGCGCGACTACGTGCTGGGTCTGCCGATGCGCTGGCGGCTGGGCTACCACCAGGCGTTCACCGCGGGCCGGCCGGCATGGAAGGCCTTCGGACACTTCGGCTACGGCGGCTCGGGCGCGTGGGCGGACCCGGAGACGGGCCTGTCGTTGGCCTTCGTGACCAATCGCTTGGGCGGGCTCACGACCCCGATCGGCGACGTCAGGCTGCCCCGGCTCAGCACCGCAGCGCTGGGTGTGGTGCGGGGCGGGGCGGGCTGACCATTCCCCCCGGGCGTGGGGCGCCCGGTGGATGGCGCCCACCGTCCGGGTGGTCACACTCGCGCCTCGTCGAGTGTGGAAGAGGTGCGCGTTTGTCCGGATCGCCCCGCGCGGAGACCACCGCGTCGGCCTGGTTGGCCGTCGTGGTGGGACTGCTGGTGCTCGGTGGCCTCGGGGCCGCGCACGCCGCCGGTGGGGTGGGCGGCCAACTGCGGGGGGCGTTGGGTGGGAGCGACATCGATCCGCACGCCGCCTACGAGCCCCAGACCGACTGTCAGCGCGAGGAGCAGCCCGGCACCCGGGCGTTGCGTGATCTCGTGCTGTCGCAGTACCCGCAGACCCGCGATGGCGGGATTCTGCGCGCCTGCGACCAGGGTGGCCGCAGTGAGCACAAGGACGGCCGTGCCTGGGACTGGATGGTGGACGCGGACGACGAGGTGGAGGCCGCCAAGGCCGAGGAGCTGCTCGACTGGCTGCTGGCCAGCGACGGGGACGGCAACGAGCACGCGATGGCCCGCCGTCTCGGGGTGATGTACATCATCTGGGACCGACAGATCTGGTCCGCGGCCCGGGCCGGGGAGGGCTGGCGGCCCTACCGCGGCCCCCACCCGCACACCGACCACGTGCACGTGAGCCTCAGTCGGGCGGGCGGGGCCATGCAGACCTCCTACTGGGCCAGTGACCGCGAGGAGTTCGAGCGACTCGCCACCCGCTGAGCGTCCCGTCGACACCGACGATCGCTACGCCAGGGTGTTCGCGACCTGGGTGGCGCACTGCGGCGTGGTCTTCGTGTGGCCGTCAGTGATCGTGGTGGTGCTCCGCCTCGTCCGCCTCGGCCTTGGAGGCGTGGACCGTGCCGGGCGGGTGCTCCGGCGGGGCGTAGGTGGTGATCAGACGCAACGGACGGTCGCCGTCGTTGACGAAATTGTGCAGCGTGCCGCCGGGCACGAAGACCAGCTGCCCGGGCTGGACGGGGGAGGGCTGCCCCTCGATGACCGCGGTGCCCTCGCCGTCGACGAACAACAGCATCTGGTCGATGCCGGGGTGGGTCTCCTCGCCGATCTCCTCGCCCGGCGGGACCGTCATGACCACGACCTGCTGGTGCGCCCCGGTGGTCACCACACGGCGAAAATGGTCGTTCCGGCGGGCGAGCTCCATGAGGTCGACGTCGTTGGTCTCGGTCGCGCTCTCCACGGCTGGTCCTCTTCGTCGCTCGGAATTGAAACCTACCGTGGCGTGTCGGGCCCGGGGACGGACCGACGGATCGGGTCGAGCTTCCGGGTCCGTGGTCGGCCCGGGTCCCCTACGGGGGTGGCGCCCCGGGACCAAATCAGGCAAGATGGGGCCCGGGATGCGGAAGCAGCTGGTCATTCGTGGTATCGGTACGTGGTGACGCCAGCACCGGGTCTGCCACGAGAACACCGCTTACCTCGAGGAAGAGGCTCAGATCATCGATCTG
>SLRZ01000238.1 GCA_007130695.1 Nitriliruptoraceae bacterium | reverse complement strand
TTCTTCACCGCGGAGCCGGCCGAGGACCCGCGGCTGACCGAGGACCCCGATTCGGGTGCCCGCGTGGTGACGACGGACTTCCAGATCTTCGCGAACTTCATGGACGCCGACGAGGTCCCGTTGGACCCGATCCCGGTCGGTGAGCCCGGCACGTGGTACGCCTTCTACGACCCGGGCGGGGAGTGGATCCCGTCCGCGCTGTGGACGGTGATCTCCCTGGGCGGCTTCCTGCTCAGCCTCGCCTGGCTCGACGCCCTGGAGATGCGCGAGAAGCGCCGCCTGTCCACCGAGGTCGAGGAGGCGGAGGACCTCGCGGTCCCGATCGCCCAGTAGCCCCGCACCACCCACGGACGAGCCGCCACGCCTGCCCGCGTCGGCGGCTCGTCCGCATCTTCGCGTCGGCTTCCCCTCGGCATCCGACGACCCGTCCGCGACGTCGGTTGAGCGCGATCGGACCACGGATTGGCGCTCCGGACCGCACCCGGGCACCCTGTCCGCATCGCCTTCCCCGCGAGGCCCCGCGTGCTCCGCATCTTCGCCCCGATCGCCGTTGCCGCCGTCCTCATGGTGGCCGGATTCGCGATCCTGGGTAGCGGTGGCGGCGGCTCCGAGGACTGCGACCTGCCGGGTGTGCGGCCCGGTCTGTGCCCCACCCCGGCCGAGGAGCGCACGACGGCGCCGGTCGAGTCCGTCCGGGTCCTCGGGGAGGAGCACGAGCGCTCCCTGGAGGAATTCCGCGGCGAGGTCGTGGTCGTCAACTTCTGGGCGTCCTGGTGCGGCCCGTGCCGGGTGGAGCAGCCCGACCTCAACGAGGCCCACGACGTGCTCGCCGACCAGGGCGTGCGTTTCCTCGGGGTCAACATCGAGGACGGTGAGCCCAACGCCCTGGCCCACGAGCGTGAGTTCGACATCCCCTACGAGACGCTCTACGACGCCCGCAACCGCTACTCCTCACAGTTCCGGGGGGTGGGCCCCCGCACCATCCCGACCACCCTGGTGATCGACGAGGAGGGACGGGTCGCCGCGCGTCTGTTCGGTTCACCCCGGGACGCCACCGAGATCGTGGCGCTCGTCGAGCACGTGATGTCTGCGGACCCGGTGGCCTGATGGCGGAGTCGGTCCAGGCGCTCATCTTCGACGCCAACGTGCTGGTCGCCGCGGCGGTCGCGTTCGCCGCCGGTCTGGTGTCGTTCGCCTCGCCCTGCGTGATCCCCCTCGTGCCCGGCTATCTGTCCTACATGACCGGGCTGACGGGTCAGGACATGGCGGGTGGCGGCGTGCGCGCCCGGGGCCAGATGCTCGCCGGCTCGGTGCTGTTCGTCGTCGGGTTCGCGATCCCGTTCATGATGCTCGGCTTCGCGATGGGCGCGCTGAACTTCCTCGACCAGTCGCTGTTCGCCCGGATCGCGATGGGCACCGTCGTCGCCCTGCTGGGGGTGGCGATGGCCAGCGGCAAGCTCACCCGGGAGATCCGGGTCGCCGACCGTGCGCCCAGTGGGGGCCTGGCGACCGCACCCGTGCTGGGCTTCGTCTTCGGGGTCGGTTGGACCCCCTGCCTGGGGCCGGCCGCCGCCGCCATCCTCACCATGTCCGCCGGCGTGACCGCCGGCGTCTCGGGGCGCGGCGCCTTCCTCGGCTTCTCCTACGCGATCGGCCTGGGCGTGCCGTTCATCCTCTTCGCCGTGCTGTTCCGCCGGATGTCGGGCGCCCTGGCGTTCCTGAACCGCAACGCCCGCGGGCTGCAGGCGGCCGGCGGCGGGCTGCTGGTCCTCGTCGGCCTCGCCCTCGCCACCGGCCTGTGGGACCAGCTGATGTTCCAGCTGCGCCCCCTCATCCAGGGTTTCGAGACCGTCCTGTGAGCGGCCCCGACCGCGACGGCCAGACCCCCGGCCACGAGGGCGCGGGACGCCCCGACGCGTCGGCGGTCCCCGACCCTGCGACGGCCCCCGGCCCGTCGCCCTCGCCCGGGCTCGACTCCGACGCCCCGCCCGAGGCCAACCCGACCCTGCGGCGCCCCCGGCCCAGCCCCGGCGAGGACCCGGTCCGCTTCGTGCTCGAGTCGATGCGGATGGGGTGGCGCTGGCTGATCCGGATGCGCACGGCGCTGTACCTGCTGGGGATGCTGGGGCTGCTCACCATGCTGGCCACGGTGGTGCCCCAGGAACCCAACGTCGCCAGCACCGTGGAGGACTGGCGCACCGGACAGGAGGGCCCGGGCGAGACCGTCTCGGCCCTGATCGACCTGGTCGGCGGGTTCGACGTCTACGGCTCGCCGGCGTTCCTCGCGCTGCTGCTGCTGCTGTTCCTGTCGCTGACGGCCTGCCTCATCCCGCGGATCACCGCCTGGGTCCGGCTCGTGCGCCGCAGCCAGCCGCCCCGCTCCCGGCACCTCGGGGATCAACCACAGGTCTCCCGCTTCGCCACGGACGCGACCCCCGACGAGGTCCACGCCGCCGCCCGTCGGCTCCTCGGCCACCGGCGCCGCTGGCGGCTGCGCGCGCCCGAGGGGCCCGACGCCCCGGGCCCCGAGCAGGTGGCCGCCGAGCGGGGCCTGTGGTCCCGCGAGGGCGGCAGCCTCGTCTTCCATCTGTCGTTCTACGTGCTCGTGCTCGCGATCGTCTACGGCCAACTCGCCTCCTTCGAGGGCCAGGTGGGCGTCACCGAGGGCGAGGGCATGGGCTTCACCGACACGGCCGTGTCCTACTGGACCTACCGGCCGGGACGTTGGTGGGGCGAGGACGACCATGCGGGCTGGGTGCTCGACCTCGAGGAGTTCCACGTCGACTGGGTCCGGGACCCGGGCGCCGCCGGCGCGGGCCAGCCGACCACGTTCGCCTCCGACGTGACCATCGAGCACCGAAACGGCGAGACCACCCGCACCCGGGTCGAGGGCAACAGCCCGGCCAGCTTCGACGGGATGAGGGTCCACCAGCTCGACTGGGGCTACGCGCCCCAGGTCGTGGTCGAGCTCGACGGGGAGGTCCTCTACGACGACCACCTCACCGCGGTCGTCGAGGACGGGGGCGGCTTCCCGCACTTCCGTGCGGCCGTCAAGGCCCCGGCCGCCGACCCCGACCTCGGGCTGGAGGTGTTCCTGTTCCCCTTCGCGCCCGATGACGACGACGGCGCGCCCCAGCCCACGGGCGCGCCGTGGGCCGACGCCCCCCTGCTGGTCGTGCGGGAGTACCGCGGGGACCTCCAGCTCGGGCGCACCCAGCAGACGATCAACGAACTCGACACCACGGCTATGGAATCCGTCGGCGGGGCCGCGCTGCGCCCGGGTGAGCGGGTCGAGCTCTCCGACGGTTCCGTGCTCGAGTTCCCGGAGCTGCGCCGCTGGGTCGGCTTCCAGATCAGTCAGCGGCCCCAGATCCCCGCCCTGCTCCTGGCCTCGGCGCTGCTGTTCGGCGGGCTGATCCCCGCGCTGTACGCCTACCGGCGCCGGCTGTGGGTCTCGGCGGTGCCCGACCCCGACGGTGGCCGTACTCTGGTCACCGTCGCCGGCCGCGCCTTCCAGCGGCCCCAGACGTTCGAGAGCGAGCACGAGGACCTGGTCCGACGGCTCGCACAGCAGGTCGGTGCGGACCCCGGCACCCCCGGCCGGGACCTGTCGGGCACCGATGACCCGGCGTCGTCCGGCAAGGACCCCGAGGTGGCGAGACGATGAACTCCACGATGACCCTGGCCGAGCTCTCGCGGACCCTGTACTCCCCGGTGACGCTGCTGCTGTACGCCGCCGCGGCCTTCTTCTACCTGTACTCGTTGACCACCACCGTCGGCCGGCGCGACGATGTCCGCCGCCGTGGGCGACGCGCACAGCTGCTGGGCCTGGTGCTCGCCTCCCTCGGTGTGGCGGCCCATGTCGCCCACGAGATCACGCGCGCGATGGCCCAGGAGCGTCTGCCGCTCGGCAACATGTTCGAGTTCACCTCGGCGATGGCGCTGGTCGGTGTGCTCACCGGGCTGATCTACCTGCAGTTCATCCGCAAGCGCCCGGAGCTCAACGGCTTCGTGCTGCTCGCCGGGACCCTGGTGCTGGCCTCGGCGCTGCTGGTCTACGCCGACCCCGGCCCGCTGATGCCGATCCTGGACACCTGGTGGCGGGCCCTGCACGTCACCACGATCGCGATCGCGGCCGGGATCTTCACCGCCGGGTTCGTGTTCAACGGCCTCCACCTGCTGCGCGACACCGGCGAGCGGGGCGTGGCCGCCATGCAGACGGCCGGCGCCACCGGCTCCACGGTGGGTGCGGCCTACGCGGGCGACCTCGACCAGGTCGCCGACTCCAACCCGGGCCGCGAGGACCCCGACGAGCAGACGCCCGAGCTCCAGGAGGAGCACGACGCCGCCTACCGCCGGGCCCTGCGCGCGGCGATCGACCCGTGGAAGCTGGCGCTGTTCACCTTCCTCGGCACCTCGACGGTGTCGTGGGTCTTCCTCGCCACTCCCACGCTCGACACCGCCACCGGCGTGTTCCAGTTCCTCGCCGTCAACGTCGGCATGGTCGCCGCCGCACTGATCGCGCGTTGGTTCGTGCCGTTCCTGCCGGCCGCCGCCACCCTCGATGGGCTGGCGTACCGCACGATCGCGCTGGGCTTCCTCGCCTGGACCTTCGGGGTGATCTCCGGGGCGATGTGGGCCGAGCAGAGCTGGGGCCGTTTCTGGGGCTGGGACCCCAAGGAGACCGCCGCGTTCCTCACCTGGATCGCCTACGCGGCCTACCTCCACGCCCGTGCCACGCGCGGCACCCGTGGCCGGGGGGCGGCCTGGATCGGCCTGGCCTCCTTCGCCGTGCTGATGTTCACCTACTACGCGGTGAACCTCGTCTTCGTCGGCCTGCACTCCTACGCGGGGTTGTAGCTCACCGCATCCCCCCTTCTCGGAGCCCGGCCCACAGCGGCCGGGCTCTCGTCGTGGACGCCGGTTCGTCGTGTCGCGGACGGGCGTGGCCCGGGGATGTGCCGCCGGTACCGCCCGGAAAATCGGGGGGCACTAGTCCGTCCGGGGCAGCGACCAATCAGCCCGACGGCCGGTCACGAACCGCCCTCGACCCCGGCGAGGCACGACCCCTCGAGCACCGCCGGGAGCGTCGTGAGCTCGACACACCCAACCCCAGGAGAAGACCAAGAATGCGACACCTACGACACACCACCCGATCGATCGCGGGCATCGCCGCGGCGGGGCTGCTGCTGGCCGCCTGCAGCACCGACGACACCGAGGACAGCGCCGAACCCACCGGCGAAGAGACCACGGACGAGGTCGAGGAGGACGTCGAGGACGACGTCGAGTCGGTGGAGCCGGCGTCCTTCGCCGTCGACATCGACAGCAGCGGCGACCCCTACGCCGATGCCAAGGCGGCGGCCCACCACGTCCGTGAGGGCGCCAAGACCCTGTCCGGCGGCGTCATCGAGGCAGCAGGCTTCGAGGGCTCCGTCGACAGCGAGGCCACCGAGATCCGCGCCGGGCTCACCGGGCTCCTCCAGGAGCACGTCTACCTCGCCGGCTTCGCCGTCGACGCCGCCTACAGCTTCGGCCCCGACAGCGGCGAGTTCGAGCTCGCCGCCAACGCACTGGACGAGAACTCCGTCGAACTGGCCGACACGGTCGGGTCCGTCGCGGGGGACGAGAACCGTGAGGCGTTCCTCAACCTGTGGCGCGACCACGTCGGCTTCTTCGTCGACTACGCGGTCGCCGTCGCCGAGGAGGACGCCGAAGGGCAGCAGCAGGCGCAGGACGAGCTCTCCGGCTACACCGGTGACGCCGGCGCCTTCTTCTCCGAGATCACGGGCGGCGAACTGCCCGCCGACGCGGTCGCCGACAGCCTCCAGGGCCACATCGACACGCTGAGCGCGGCCATCGACGCATTCGCCGCCGGTGACGCAGCAGCGTTCGACGAGCTCAAGGGCGCGGCCGACCACGTGGTCGGATCCGCCGCGGTCCTCTCCGGTGGCATCGCCGCCGCGATCGACGCCGAGGGCGACACCGACTCGGAGGCCTCGCAGTTCCGTGCGGGCCTCACCGCCTCGCTCCAGGAGCACGTCTACCTCGCCGGCCTCGCGGTCAAGACCGCCTACGCCGCCGGTCCCGACAGCCCGGAGTTCGAGGCCGCGGCCGCGACGCTGGACCGCAACTCGGTCGAGCTCGCGGACGGCATCGGCCAGGTCGCCGGCGACGACAACCGCGACGCCTTCCTCGAGCTGTGGCGCCAGCACATCGGCTTCTTCGTCGACTACGCGGTCGCGACCGCCGGTGACGACGAGGAGAGCCAGCGCCAGGCCATCGACGAACTCGAGGGCTACACCGGCGACGCCGGCGCCTTCTTCGAGGACGTCACCGGCGGGGAACTGCCCGCCGACGCCGTCGCCGACAGCCTGCGCGGACACATCTCCACGCTGGCCGGCGCCATCGACTCGCTGAACGCGGCGATCAACGGCTGACACCACCCGCTCGACCCGGGGCCCGCTTCCACCAACACGGGGGCGGGCCCCGACCCCTTTGCCCACACCGCCGCGAGAAGCGGCCGAACGAGGAGCCTTTCATGCGTGCACCTGTGGCCGCCGCCCTGGCCGCCGCCCTCCTGGCGGCCGGCTGCGCATCCGACACACCGCGCACCGACGACCCCGCCATCGAGACCCCTGACGACGAAAGCGCCCAGGCCTCCGACGCCGGCGCCCCGGAGCCCACCGAGGTCGGCGAGGACGCACCGACCGGTGCCCGAGTGACCGACGAACCGGGTGACGTCGAGGTCGACATCCGCATGTTCGACTTCGAGGACGACGTCGTCGAGATCGGCGTCGGCGAGACCGTCACCTGGACCAATCAGGACGCCACCCGCCACACCGTCACGTCCGGGGTCGACGGGGAACCCGACGGCGCCTTCGAGGTCGCCTTCGCCGACCGGGGCGACACGGCCTCGGTCACCTTCGACGAGCCCGGCGAATACCACTACTTCTGCGGCCCCCACAGCTTCATGACGGGCACGGTCGTCGTCGCCGACTGACAGTGATGATGCCGTGGGCTCTGCACCCTCCGATCCGACTCCAGCGACTGACCGGCCTGCCCCGTGGTGTCGTGCCCGGTGCACTCCCACCCGTTCGGACTAGTCATCGGGCAAACCGGGCGCCCGGTGCCGACGAACACCCCCCGGCGGCCCTCACGGGCCGGGTGGCACGAGCCGCCGCCGACCACCCGGTCGGCCACCCACACCACCGAACGGACCCCAGGGGGTATCCCGTGACACGCACCCGAACCACGACCACCGTCCAACTGCTGCTCGCCATGACGGCCGCGCTGGCGCTGGCCGCCGGCCTCGCGTTCGCCAGCCCGGCCGCGGCCCAGTTCGTCGACGAGGACGGCCAGGCCGACGCCGGTGACGAGCAGCACGACGACGGACACGACGGGCAGGAGACCCCCGAGCCGGCCGCCGACGACCACGACGCCCCGGAATCCGACGGCAACGGCTTCGTCGGTGACGACCGGGAGGCCGCGCCGGTCGGTGGCGTCGACGCCGGCTTCGGTGGCGGGGCCGAACAGGCCGCCGGCTTCGGTGTCCCCCACGCCGCTGCCGTCGCACTGCTGGGGCTCGCGCTGACCGGCCACCTCGCCAACGCCCGCCGCACCGCGACCGTGCGTGCCTGAACCACGATGACCCGGACGCGCGACGCAGCCGGGAGGACCGGGGAGCGCTCCCCGGTCCTCCCGGTGCTGGCGTGTGCCGTGGTCGTGTTCGCGGCCGTGCTGGCCACCTGGGACGCGGTCGGTCACCCCTGGACGGTGACGGCCGTCCCGGCCTCGGCGACCACGCACGCCGACGGGTGGGCCGAACAGGACGCGCCCGATCCCGTGCGGGTGCGCTCGGACGCGGTGGACATCACCTCCGAGATGATCCCGCTGGGCAAACGCGACGACGGTGCGCTCGAGGTCCCCGACGACGCCCACACGGCGGGGTGGTGGACCGGACGCGCCAACCCCGGTGAGCGTGGGCCCGCGATCATCGTGGGGCACGTCGATTCGCGTCACGGCCCCGGTGCCTTCTGGGAGTTGCCCGACCTCGCCGACGGGGACCGGGTCAGCGTCGACCGTGAGGACGGCACCAGTGTCCACTGGCGTGTCGAGCGGGTGGAGGTCCACCCGAAGGACGACTTCCCCACCGACGAGGTCTACGGGGACACCGACGAGCCCACGCTGCGCCTGGTCACCTGCTCCGGGTTCTTCGATCCGCAGGCGCGCAGCTACACCGACAACACGATCGTGTTCCTGACCCTGGACGACGAGCAGGACGTCGGGCCGCAGCGGTCGGTGCCCGACGGGGCGGACGGTCAGGCCGACGTGGCCGACGACCTCGAGCCCGCCAGCGGGTTCGTGGAGCCCGACGTGTCCGGGGACGGCCCGGTGACCGACGCGGGGACCACGGCGTCCGGGTTCGTGGCCGGCGTCGTCGAGCCCGGAAGCGACGAGCGGCGGGTCCCCATCGCCCTGGCCGCCCTGAGCCTGCTCGCCGCCTCGGGCGCCGTGGGCCGGGAGTGGTGCGTGCGCCGGTGAGTGGGGCGGGCGCGGTCGAGCGGCTTCGGCTCGCGGCCTCGAATCCAAACCCTCGGTGCCGTCCCGACGAACCGGGGGTGGCCCACCCCAACCGCGAGGTGATCGTGCCGCGACCGCCACCGACCCGCGAGGTCCCCGAGATGACCGCTCCGAGTGCACGCGCCCGACCGGCGCCGCGACGCCACGGCGTCCTGCCGGTCGGGCTCGGCGTGTCCGGTCTTCCGCGGTCGTGCGCCACGTCGGTGCCGGTCCCCGGGCCGGGTCCCCTCCGCGTCCCTGGCGTCGTCCTCGCCGACGGTCCGCCGGTGGCGTCATGAGACCCGACCTCCACACCCTGACCGGCGCGTACGCCGTGGACGCCACCTCGAAGGAGGAGCGCACGCTGTTCGAGGCCCACCTCGGCGCATGTGACGCCTGCCGCCAGGAGGTCACCGAGCTGCAGGCCACCGCGTGCCGCCTCGGTGTTCTCGCCGCCGAGGCACCGCCCTCGGCCCTGCGTGCCCGGGTCCTCGCCGAGATCGACCAGGTCCGCCAGGAGCCCCCGCCCACCCGGCGTGACGGCTGGCATCCCGGCCGCAACGAGCCCGCTGTACGACGATCGGGCCCGGGGGACCCCGACACCTTCGTGCACGACCGCCCAGGGACCGAGGATTCGCGACGGCATCACCCGTGGTGGGACGGCCTGCTCGCCCCCGCGGCGGCGATCGTCGCCGTCCTCGTGGTCGGCCTGTCGCTGGTCGCCACCTCCGCGGACGATGCGGACGAGGTCGAGGTGACCTCCGCACGGGCTCTCGAGGTGCTGGCCAGCCCCGATGCGGACACCATTACCGTGGACGGCCCGGACGGGTCCTTCGCGCGGGTCGTGGTCTCCGGGGCGCGGGGTGAGGCGGTGTTCCTCGCCGACGGTATGGAGCCGGCGCCGCACGAGCACACCTACGAGCTCTGGCTGATCGACGGTCCGACCGCGACACCGGCCGGGCTCTTCGACGTCGATGAACGCGGGAGCGTCACCCGGGTGATCACCGGCGACCTGGAGCAGGCCGCCGCCATCGGGGTCACCGTGGAACCCGAGGGCGGCTCGCCGGAACCCACCACCGACCCGGTCATGCTCATCGACCTCGACAGCCCCCCGCCTCCGCGTTGACCGGGGCGCAGATCGGCCGGCGCCGGCCGGACCCTGCGAGAAGGCGTATCCTGACCGAACCGTCCTCGCCCCCGTGACGAACCTCGGGTGACGGCAGTCCGACGAGACGGCACCTTCAGCGGTGTCGCCATCGAGGTGCAGGCGAGGTGCGAGTCCATGGCAGCCGTAACACGTATCCCAGGAGCGCCGGTGCCCATCGACCCGCACCGACTCCGGGCGATCGAGGACTCGGACCCTCCTCCGACCGACGAGGAGCTCCTCCTCGAGGTGGCCCGGGGCGACCAGCAGGCCTTCGCCGAACTCTACGACCGTGTCGCGGGCATCGTGCATGGGGTGGTCCGCCGGGTCCTGCGGGATCCCTCGCAGTCCGAGGAGGTGACCCAGGAGGTGCTCGTCGAGGTGTGGCGCACGGCGACGAGGTTCGATGCGGAGCGGGGCCGCGCGAAGACCTGGATCCTGACGATGGCCCACCGCCGCGCGGTGGACCGGGTGCGCTCGGAGCAGGCCAGCCGTGACCGCACCGACCGTGTGGGTCAGCGCGACCAGACACGCGACTTCGACGAGGTCGCTGAACAGGTCGAGACACGCTTCGAGCACCAACAGATCCGGGAGGGCCTCGCCGCACTGACCGATCTGCAGCGCGAGGCCGTGGAGTTGGCCTACTTCCAGGGCTACACCTACCGGGAGGTCTCCGAGTTGCTCGAGACCCCCCTGGGGACCATCAAGACGCGCATGCGTGACGGGCTGATACGCCTCCGCGATGCGATGGGGGTGACGGCATGAGCGCAGACCTGCACGAACTGACCGCGGTCTACGCCCTCGACGCGTTGTCCGGGGAGGAACAGGCGCGCTTCGAGGAGCACCTCGAGGAGTGCACCGCCTGCCGTCAGGAGGTCGCCGAACTGCAGGCCACCCTGGGCGAGGTCGGGGAGGTCTTCGAGGAGGCGCCCCCGGCAGGGTTGAAGGACCTGGTGCTGGCCGAGATCGACCAGACGCCGCAGGAGCGTTCGCCCGGGGAGACTGCCGCCCCCGGCGACGGTGACATGGCCACCACCTCGCCGACGCAGGACGCCGCCGGCGGCGCCGTCGACGAATTCTCGTCACGCCGTCACGCCGCTCCGCAGTCCCGCGCCGAGGGCGATGCCGGCGACGGCCGGGTCGACGAGCTGGCGGCCCGCCGGGCGGCGCCCAAATGGGTGACCGGAATGATGGCGACCGCCGCAGGGATCGTCGTGATCCTCGTGGTCGGTGTCTCGGTGATCGTGACGAACCTCAACGAGCGCATCGACGAACTCGAAGCGGCGACCTCGGACATGACCGAGATGTTGGCCACCCCGGACGCGCAGGCGGTGACCGTCGAGGGACCGGACGGCTCGTTCGTGCGGGTGGTGATGTCGGCGTCCCGTGGGGAGGCGATGTTCCTGGCCGACGGCATGGACCCGGCGCCGCACGAGCACACCTACGAGCTCTGGCTGATCGATGACGAGGGGGCGCATTCCGCCGGTGTCTTCGACGTCGACGAGACCGGGCGCGTCACCCAGTTGATGAGCGGGGACATGGAACGGACTGCCGCGATCGGGGTCACCGTGGAGCCCGAGGGCGGCTCGCCGGAGCCCACCACCGACCCGGTCATGTTGATCGACTTCGAGGAAGCCTGATCCGGGGCCGGGGGGTGGCTCGCCCCGGCTTGCGCTGACTGCTGGCCGGGGCCGGTCCCCGGGCTGCCCCGGCCCCGGGGCTGTGATGGCCCCGCGCTGCCCCGGCCCCGGGCTGTGACGGCCCCGTGCTGCCCCGTCCCCGTGCTGGCCCGGCCCCGTGCTGGCCCGGCCCCGTGCTGGCCCGGCCCCGTGCTGCCCCGGTCCCGGTAGGTGCCGGCTGGGAGAACCCCGGGGCGGCCGACGCCGATCCCGGCCCCGTATCGCCTCGGAGCTGATCGCGGACCGCAGCCGGCCGCGCGGAGCTGGCTGGGTGGCCGCGCCAGGCGGGAGTGTCGGTCCACGATCAGCATGTGCCCCACGTCGCGGGCCGCCTTCCCGTTCCGGCTGCGGTCCACATCGTGTGCGTGTTCCGCTCCGTCGATGCGGTCACAGAGAAACTCCACACCCCCACACACGAAAAGGTTGCA
>SLRZ01000057.1 GCA_007130695.1 Nitriliruptoraceae bacterium | reverse complement strand
GCTGCCCGCGTACAGCACGGTCCCGGCCAGGGTGACGTCCTCGCTGACCGGGAAAGCCAGCGTTCCGCGGTTGGAGCCCCTGGCAGGCACCGGGTCGAGGGCGCTCTCCCAGCTGGCCTCGATCTGTGTGCCGTCCGCGTCCAGCCAGAAGGAACTCACATCGAAGCTCTGCAGGGTGTCGTCGGTGAGGTTCTCCACCAGACCGTGCACGAAGAGGTGGGTCTGCCCGAAGTCGTCGGTGGCCAGCTCGGCCTCGTTGAGCTCCATGCGCATCCCGGCGAACCAGAACTCACCCGCGAGCGGTTCGGTCCACAGGGTTCCGGCCGCGGCTTCACCCGTCACGTCCCCGGGATCGACCGGGGCCATCTCGTCGATGATGTCGCCGACCTCACCGAGTTCGCTCTCGACGCCGGCGAAGAAGAGCCCGGCCACAACGGCCCACAGCAGTGCGATGAGGATGCCGACCGCCCCGGTGATCACCCCGGTGAGGGCCAGCCCGCCGCCTCCGAGCTCCCTCGCCCGGCTACGACCAACGAGACCGAGGACCACCGCGGCCAGCCCGGAGGGCAGCGCGACGATCGCTCCGAAGAACGGGACGAATGCGGACAGAACCGCGACGATCCCCAGGGCCAGTGCGATGACGGCGAAGACGTTCGCGG
Organism: Nitriliruptoraceae bacterium; assembly: GCA_007130695.1. Lineage (GTDB taxonomy): Bacteria > Actinomycetota > Nitriliruptoria > Nitriliruptorales > Nitriliruptoraceae > SKLC01. The sequence continues at coordinate 2,394 of SLRZ01000057.1, read as the reverse complement.
TCGAACTCGGTGGCGTGGTAGGTGGCGAAGCCTGCGGCGGCTGCCCCTCGGCAGTCGGCGCCGGTCCCTGATCCGCCGGTGGCGGTGGGTAGACATCCTGCGACATGACGCGTCACCCCCTGAATGCTCCTGCTCGCCCGGCGCCAGAGGCCGGACGTCGCACTTCCACTGAACCATCCGTACGGCACCCCGGACAGTGGTGAAGGACCTCTCCGCAGTGGGCCCACCGGCACCGGACGATGAACCCACAGCACGTCGAACCTTCGATGAGGCGACCACCGGGCGGCTGGACGAGCGGCCGGGACCCTCCGGCCTCGCTCCGGCCTGGTCGCCCTACCCTCGCGGCACCCGGCCGTGCGCAGTCCACGAAGGAGCCCGCCCCGGTGAGTCGCTTCCTCGACCTCCACCGTCGAGCGACCTCGCGGCGCGACACGCGGCCCCCGCTCGCACTGACGCACGCCATCAGTTCCAGGCGCGTCATGGCCCCCCTCCTGGGTATCGGCGCGGCACTCGTCGGCGTCCTGTGGCTGCTGGACGAGTGGCTCATCGAGGGCGAGACCCCCTGGCTGGACGAAATCGGTCTCGCCTGGGCGACCGAGCAGCGCAGCCCGGAGACGGTCGCGCTCGCCCGGGTCCTCACCCACCTCGGCGACCTGTGGGTGGTGATGATCATCGTCGCCCTGCTCGTCTGGCTCGCCCGTCGGCGGTCGGGCCGGTGGGACTCCGCAGAACTGGTGATCACCGTGATCGGTGGCGTGCTCGTCATCACCACCATCGCGAAGCTGCTGACCGCCCGTCTGCGACCAGACGTGGCGATCACCGAGACCGTCAGTCTCGCCTTCCCCTCCGGGCACGCCTCGCGGGCCGCGGTGGTCTACGCGATGGTCGCCTGGCTCGCGGTGAAGTGGGCCAAGCACCCGGTCACCCGCCACGTGGTGGCCGTCCTGGCCCTGGCGATGACCCTGGCCACCGCCTGGAGCCGGGTCCTGCTCGGTGCACATTGGCCGACCGATGTGCTGGCCGGCATGACGCTCGGTGCGATCTGGCTCGCAGTCGTGGTCACGCTGACGCGGCCGGTCCCGGCCCCGGTCGGTGCGGACCAGTCGGCCGACGCCGACGAGGAGGTCACCGGGTCCCACCGATCCCGGTGAGCCCACGCGCCCGCGCCCGGACCGGGCCGCGGGGAGGGGACTCCGGGTGGTTCAGGTTCAGGGCGGTTCAGCCCCGGGAGCCGAGCCACAGCAGCTTGGGCAGCAGCTTGGGGTCCTCGGTCGCCAGGAAGCGGGCGACCACGGGACCGAGCTTGGGCAGGGTCTTGTGGTCGGAGTACCAGACGGGCGTGGCCAGCGGCTTCCACGGCGCGCGCACGACGGTCTTCTCGACGTCCTCGAGGAGATAGGCGTTGTGGACCACGCCCCGACCGGAGCCGATGTCCTCGATCGGGTTGCCGGGGTAGGCGCCCCAGGTCGCCGTGGGCAGGGCGTAGCCGACGGCGGCCCAGTCGTTGACGACCACGGTGCCGTACTCGAGCGCGTCGACGGCACGCTCGACGGCCTCGGCGACCAACGGGTCGCGCAGGGAGGACGGGTGGACCAGGATCGTGGCCGCGAGCGAGCCCCACACCTGGTTGTTGCAGAAGTCCACGGCGTCGTCGACGTAGTCGGCGACGGAGCGTGGTGAGTCGAGGGCGACCTCGCCCATCACGCCGCAGAACGCCTCGGTGGTGAGCGCGAGGTCGTCGTCCTCGTCCAGGTCGATCTCGGGGATCAGCGTGAACGGCACCTCCTGGTCGCCCTCCCGACCGAAGGCCTCGGACTGACCGTAGGTCTCCACGAACCGCTCCCAGCGCTGGCGGGCCCCGGGGTAGTAGGGGTGGCGCATTTCACTGGCACGCAGCGCGTCACGCACGGCCTCGAGCAGGGCACGGCGCCGGTTCCAGGAACGGTGCTGGATGATCAGCCGCGCGGCGATGCAGTTGAACCCGGCGTTGTTGGTCAGCATCGAGGCGATGTGCCGACCGCGCATCTCGAGGTCGCTGTCCGACCACGGGCCGGGCACGACGATGACCGGCGTGACGTTGCCGAGTTCGGCGGTGATCTCCTTGTCGATGCGGGGGCGGGCCTCCGCCTTGCGCTTGGCCCCCTCCTCGCCCGGTCCGAAGACGATCGCATCGTGGGTCTTGTCCGAGCCCGTCAGGTGCACGGCCTCGATGTCGGGGTGGTCGACGACGTGGGCGCCGACCTCGACTCCGCCGTAGACGATTCGCAGGAACCCGCGGGCGACCAGCGGCTCGAAGGCCTCCGCGATGTGTGGTCCGAGGACCTCGTTGACCGGGTTCATCTTGAGCACGACCACACGGTCGAACTCGAACAGCTGGGTGAGGACGTCCAGCGG
>SLRZ01000233.1 GCA_007130695.1 Nitriliruptoraceae bacterium | reverse complement strand
GGGCTCGCCGGCATCGGCTGGGGCGTGGCCGCCACCCACGACATGCGCGCGCCAACGGAGGCGGAGCTCGAGGCGATGTCGGAGATGGTCGGCATCCCCGCCTTCGAGGCCCTGATGGGTCGCTACGTCGAGCCGCACACCATCGAGGGTCTTGTGCTCTCGCGATGGGGATGGTTCGCGATCCTCGCCGCCATCTGGGGAATGCTCGCGGCCGCCCGGCTCTTCCGCGGCGCCGAGGAGGCCGGCCACCTCGAGCCACTGCGCGCTGGCGTGATCGGTCCACGTGGCCTGATGGCTTCCGCGCTGGCAGCGCTGTACACCACCCATCTCGTCTTCGCGATCGCGATCGGCCTCGGTCACACCGCAGGAGGCATGGACCCGGCCACGTCGTGGGCCACGGGCGCCGCGATGGCGATGCTGACCGCCGCCTTCGCCACCGGCACCGCCCTGACGTCGCAACTGGTCGCGACCCGGCGGCGGGCCGTCGGCATCGTGGGAGCCGCCCTCGGCGCCGCACTGGTGGTGCGCGTCGTGGCCGCGGCGAGCGCCACGCCGGACTGGGTGTGGTGGGCCACGCCTTTCGGCTGGATCGGATTTCTCCACGAGATCGACCAGGCCCGCGGACGTGTGCTGTCGAGCCTGGCGCTCCTGCTCGCCGTGCTGCTCGTCGCCGCGGTGGCCACGGCCCGACGTGACCTGCACTCGGGGCTGCTGGCAGGCGGCGACGAAGCCCCCGGCCGGATCGGGCGGCCGATCGGTAGCCAGGCGGCGCTCGCCCTGCGCCTCACGGCCGCACCCGCCCGGACCTGGGGACTCGTCCTCATCGCGATGAGCCTGGTCTTCGGGCTGCTCGCCCGTGACTTCGCCGATGCGATCGCCGACCTGCCCACCACGGTGGCGATGATCGAGGCGCAGCTGGGCTGGGTCGGCCTCGACACCGCGGCGGGCATCGTGGCCTGGACCTTCCTGCTGGGTGTGCTGCTACTGGCAGTGTTCGCCGCAGGGCAGGCGACCGCGATCCGCGAGGAGGAGGCGACCTGGCGCATCGAGCACCTGCTGGCCCGACCCGTGGGTCGGCTGCGCTGGCTCGCGACGCGCACGGCCGCTTCGACGCTGGCAATCGTGATCATCGCCCTGGCTGCCGGCGTGACGTCATGGCTCGGAACGACCATCGTGGGCAGCCCGATCACGCTCGCCGACGGGCTGCTTGCCGGTGTCAACATCATCCCCATCGCCTTGCTGACACTGGGCGTCGGCATCGGCGTGTTCGGACTCGCCCCGAGATTGACCGCGCCGGTGACCTACTCGCTCGTGATCGTCACCTACCTGCTCGATTTCGTCGGAGGACTCCTCGACCTCCCGGACTGGCTCCTCGACCTGAGCCCCTTCCGCCACCTCGCTGCCGTGCCCGCAACCGACATGAATCTCACCGCCGCGGCGATCGCGGTCGCCCTCGGCGTCCTGGCCGCCAGCGCGGGGATGCTCGCGTTCCACCGACGTGACCTGCAGGAGGCATGACCGCTCCGGGGTGACAACCGGACCGAAGCGAACGGCATTACCTGACGCCGTCGGGCTCACCCCCGGCCGTGACAGAGAAGGATCGGGTGCAGAGCACCCGCGCGGCATGGTTCATGGGGCCTGGGCCACCGCGCTCTCGTCGAGCTTCTGTGCAGCGTCTGGATCGTGCGCGGGCAGGATGATGAGGTCGGGCGTGTGCTTCCTCAGCGCGCGCACCTTCGCGTAGGTCTCACGCAGCTGCGCGGGGTCGCCGACAGCTCCGACCTGATCGCGATCGAGGAGCTGTTCGTCGTAGGTGAGGTCGCCGACCAGCAGCAACGGTGGTGCGGCGCCTCGCCGCACGAGCATCGACACCGATCCCGGTAGGTGACCGGGAGTTGGAAGCACGATCATCGACCCGTCGCCCATGAGGTCGAACGCCTCGGTGAACGGCACCACGGCGGGATCGTCCGTGGGGGCGAAGGGGATCATGTGCCATTTCGCCCCGGGGATCTCGATGCGGTCGCGGTAGACGGTCTGGCGTTCCGGGTGGTTGGGTCCGCGCATGTAGTCGAACCCCTTTTCGCCGGCGTACAGGTCCGCCTGGGGAATGTCGGCGATTCCACCGACATGGTCGGAGTGCAGGTGGGAGATGACCGCCTTGTCCACCTGTCCCGCCGAGTAGCCGGCACCCTCGAGCTGGACGGGCAGGGTGTCCTCGGGTCCGATATGGATGTCACGGAAGATGTGGCGGTAGAAGAACGCGGTGATCGGGTCCGGGTAGTAGCCGGGGTCGGTGACCACGGCCCGATCCTGGCCGGTGTCGAACAAGACCAGGCCGTCGCGGTGCTCGATGACGTAGACGTTGATGGGCAGACGCACCCAGCGACGGCCGAAGAAGATCCACCACAGCTCGGGCTTGCGGGTGCCGTAGACATGCTCGTGGTGGACTTCGCCGTCGCCGGTCGTGATCACCGATACCGCGCGGGTGACATCCTGGGCCGTCATGGGATCCACCTCGACTCGACAGCCCGATTGTCCACGGACTCGCGCGAGATCACCAGAGGAAAAGGCCCACAGCCGGCCGACCGAAGGCGGCCGCACGTCGGAACGGGAGACGAGGCCGACTCCCGGCAGTTGGCCGCCTCAGTCGAAGGCCAGTCCTTCGAAGTCGCCTGAGTCACGCCACTGCTCGATGTAGTGGAAGAAACCCAGCGGACCCTCCGGATGTCCGAGGAAGTTGTAGCGCTGGTGGCGCGCCGGCGGCTGCCCCTCGTTGTTGTAGTAGCCCGGCGTGCAGTCGGGGGAGCCCAGCACCCGGGAGGGGCGCCGCGGCGCGCCGTCCTCGCCTTCCTCGGCGCCGGAGAGCAGCAGTTGCAGCCAGGCCTCCTCGGCCTGCTCGGTCACCTCGACGGTGCGGTGACCCTCCGCGAGGGCATGCAGGACGATCGCCGCGATCGTCGTCCCCGACTCGGTCAGGTTGTGCGGCACGTTCGCGATGTGGTTCGAACCCTGGGTGAGCTGCACCAGGAAGGCATTGGGGAAACCGTGGACGTGGACACCGTGCATCGTGCGCATCCCGTCGGCCCAGTAGTCGCTGAGTCGTAGCCCGCCGCGTCCGACCACGTCGTAGCCGGCGCGATCCGTGTAGGAGCTTCCCACCTCGAAGCCGGTGGCGTAGATGATGCCGTCGACCTCGTACTCCTCACCGAGGGCGACCACGCCCCGCTCGGTGATCCGTTCGACGCCCTGGCCGTCGGTGTGGACGAGGTGGACGTTCGCTCGGTTGAACGCCGGCAGGTACTCGTCGTGGAAGCACGGCCGCTTGCACAGCTGCCGGTACCAGGCCTTGAGCCCGTCGGCGGTCTCCGGGTCCTCGATCACCTCGTCGATGCGTGCGCGGATCTCCTCCATCTTCTCGAAGTCGGCGTCCTCGAAGGCGTCGCCGACCATGTCCATGTCGAACTCGCCGGTGGCCTCGACCCGCTCGAGCACCTTGGCCTTGACCCGCCCGGCGATGTCGGTCCACCCGTCGGCGACGAGGTCCTCCTCGTGACGCGCACCCGTGACGCCCATGGTGTTGGCGGTGAAGTTCTCCAGCCAGTGCTTCTGCCAACCCGGGGTCGCGATCGAGGCGAACCACTCCGGATCGGTCGGGGCGTTGTCGCGGACGTCCACCGATGACGGTGTGCGTTGGAAGACCAGCAACTCGCCGGCGTCGCGCGCGAGGTGGGGGACGCACTGGATCGCCGTGGCGCCGGTGCCGATGATCGCCACCCGCTTGTCGGCGAGGTGTGCCATCGGCGCACCTTCCGGGGCGCCCCCGGTGTAGTCGTAGTCCCAGCGACTGGTGTGGAACGAGTGCCCCCGGAACTCGTCGATGCCGGGGATGCCCGGCAGCTTCGCGACGTGCAGCGGCCCCGTACCCATCCCGATGAACTGCGAGGTGAACTCGTCACCGCGGTCGGTGCGCACGACCCAGCAGTCGCGATCCTCGGCCCAGTCGAGCCCCGTCACCTGGGTGTGGAACAGGGCATCCTCGTAGAGGTCGAACTGCTTGCCGATGCGCTGGCAGTGCTCGAGGATCTCCGGCGCATGCGCGTACTTCTCGGTGGGCATGTGGCCCGTCTCTTCGAGCAGCGGCATGTAGACCAGCGACGCCGTGTCGCACTGCGCTCCCGGGTAGCGGTTCCAGTACCAGGTGCCACCGAAGTCCCCGGCCTTGTCGATGAGCCGGATGCCCCCGATGCCGGCTTCGCGCAGCCGCGCGCCGGTGACCAGCCCGGCGAAGCCGCCACCGATGAACGTGAACGTGACGTGGTCGCGCTTGGGTTCGCGGGCGACCACCGGCGTGTAGGGGTCCTCCACGAAGTCGCCAGCGGCCCGCACGTACTGGCCGAGGCCCTCCGCACGCAGCCGCTTGTCACGCTCCTCGCGGTACTTCTGCTTCAGCGCATCCTTGTCGAGTACAGAGCCGTCGGGTCCCCGCGCCCCGTTCGTGACCGCCATGCGCTACTCCGGATGTGCCACCAGATCGTGTGGCATACATCCTAGCGGCAAACGCTTCGGAGCTCGAATAGTCTCCGCGTTCGATGAAGGAGTGCCCCGTGACCCGAGTCCATCGCGCCCGCGACATCACGATCGGACCGGTGGTCCCCGACGGGGCCACACTGGGTCACACCACCGTCGAGGTCGAGGGCACCGAACTCGAGCTGGCCCACGTCGAGCTGGGTCCGTCCGACGGCCCTACGGTCGTGCTGCTGCACGGCGAACCGACCTACAGCCGCCTGTGGCGCGACGTCATGCGACCGCTCGCCGACGCCGGCCTGCGCGCCGTGGCACCCGACCTGGTGGGCTTCGGGCGCAGCGACAAACCGACCGATCTCGACTGGTACAGCTTCGAGCACCTCACCGCCGCCCTCGATGCCCACCTGCAGGCGGTGGCACCTGAGCCCTTCACCTTCGTCGTCCACGACTGGGGCGGCGTACTGGGCCTGCCCTGGGCCGTCGAAAACCCGGGCCGGGTCGAGCGGCTCGTGATCCTCGACACCGGCCTGTACTCCCCCGGCGGGTTCGCGAGCGACACCTGGCAGGCCTTCCGCGACTTCGTCGAGCGCACCCCCGAACTACCCATCGCCTTCCTCGTCGACGGGGGCACCCACCGCGAGCTGTCCGACGAGGAGAAGGCGGCCTACGAGGCACCCTTCCCCGACGCGGCTTCCCAGGCCGGCGCCCGGGCGCTGCCACTGCTCGTCCCCCGCTCGGACGACGACCCCGGCGCGCAGCGGCTGGCGTGGGCACGTGAGCAGCTGTCCAACTGGCACGCGCCGACGGTCGTGCTGTGGGGCGCGGCCGACCGCGTGCTGCCGGTCTCGATCGGCGAGGGCTTCGCCCGTGCGATCCCCGACTGCGGCGAGGTGGAACTGATCGACGACGCCGGCCACTTCCTCCAGGAAGACGCCGGCGAAGAGATCGGACAGCGCATCGCCCGCTTCGTCTCCGACACCGAACCCGGTCGCCCATAGCTACGGGTCGACCACCCATCCCGGTGCGTTCTCGAACCGCTCGATCGGCACCACCCACCAAGGTTGGCTGCCCGCATGTCGAAGGATGGAGCACCCCGGTACGGGACCCGCCGAACCTGCGACCTGCACAGTCCGTGGTCGCGGAGCAGCCAGCGCGAGCATGCTGACGTGCTTAACCGCGGGCCGTTGGCCGGGATCTGGTCGTCACCGGACAGCGCCGGGTGCACCGAGGCACGCCGGGTGGCGACCCAGGCGTAGACCGCCAAGGTGGTAGATGATCGCTGCAAGCACGGCCGCCACGGTCATCGCCCGGTTCCCGAGGAGGTTGGTCACCACCGACGACATGCGCTCGACCATCAGCACGGCGCTGCTCTGCCCGAGGCCGCCGCTGTCCAGCGTGGTGGCCCAGAACCAGACGATGTAGACGCCGGCAACCAGCAGGATGCCACCGCTGACCCGGTGGATGTGCCGGGCGGAATGGCGCAACCGACCCACCAGCGCCCGCTTGCCGAACGCCAGCGCCAGCGTGACCACCACCAGCAGCATGGACATCCCGAGCCCGTAGACCAGGAAGGTCAGCCCCCGAGAGGAAGCCGAGCTGCGGAATCGTTCCGGACACGACGAAGAAGATCGGCAGCGTGTAGAAAAACGAGGCCACAGCGGAGGAGAGACCGAACACGTAGACGCCGCCCAGCCCGGAGCCCGGCCCGGCGCCGTCGATCTTCGGCAGCTTCGCGGTGAGTTCAAAGCCACCAGGCATCGCGATACCGAGCACGGTGACACCAGCACGGGTCGTCCACACAGGTCGGGCAGGGTCAGCTCCGGAACGGCGTACAGGAGCACCCGGCGGCCCTCCCCGTCCTGTCCCTCCGAAGAGACGAGGCTGGCGTTGACCACTCCGTGCTGTCCGTACGTCCGTGGTGACGGGCGGGCCAGGCACACCCGCGTCAGCGCCGGCGTAACGTTGCTCCCACCCTGGCGATGAGGCCCCGTGGCGGCGGCCTGGCTCCGACGGGTAGCTCGTCGGGAAGCCGCCTGGCAATCTCGTCCAACACCTGAGCAGCCGTGGGGTTGACCAGCGCGACCTGCCCCACCCGAACGGTGGGGACCGTCTCATTGCCGCGCGCAACCGACCGCACGAATGCCGCGGCGTCGGCGTCCTCCCAGATGTTGCGTTGCTCGAATGCGAGGCCCGATCTCTCGAGACCCCGGAGTAACCCACGACAGAAGCCGCACCCCGGACGCCAGTAGACCGTCACGCCCCGGTCCTCGTCGGTCATCCCATCACCGGTCACGGTCGCTCAGCTCTTCAGGTCGTGTTCGCGCACGCCCTCGAGCAGCCGTAGCCAGGTTTCGGAAACGGTGGGGAAGGCGGGGACGGCGTGCCAGAGCCGTTCGATGGGCACCTCGCCGGTGATGGCGATGGTCGCAGCATGGATCATCTCGCCCACACCCGGGCCCACGAACGTGGCACCGACGACCACCCGGCGATCATTGTCGATGACCAGCTGGGTGGTGCCGTTGGTGCCCTTCCCGAGCAGTGCTCCCCCGGCACTGTGGCCCACGTTGTGGGTGACCACCAGCGGGTCGATCCCTTCCGCGCGGGCCTGCGATTCGGTCAGGCCCACGGCGGCGATCTGCGGGTCGGTGAACACCACCCGCACCACCGCCTTGTGGTCTGCCCAGGCCGGGTCCACGTCGACACCCGCCAGCGCATCACCCACGAGCCGCGCCTGGTACTTGCCATGATGGGTCAGCAGGGCGCGTCCATTGACGTCCCCCACGGCGTAGAGCCAGTCCCGGCCGTCCACACGCAGGTGATCGTCCACCTCGAGGAATCCACCCCGTCCGGGCGTGACCTCCACCGTCTCCAGTCCGAGATCGTCGGTCGGCGCCTGCCGTCCGACGGCGACCAGCAACTCGTCGGCGATGATCTCACGACCGTCTTCGAGTGCCAGCGTGACCGGCCCGTCGGTGCCGGCACGCTGCGCGGCCACGGCGTTGGCGGAGGTCAACACCTCGATGCCCTCGTCACCCAAGGCGGTGGCCAGCTCCTCACCGACGAAGGCCTCCTCCTGGGCGAGCAGGCGGTCCTCCATCTCCACGATCGTGACCTCGCTCGCGCCCAGGCGAATTACGGCCTGCGCCATCTCGACGCCGATCACCCCGCCCCCGAGCACGACCAGCCGCTCAGGGATCTCCTTGGCCTCGGTGATGTCGCGGTTGTCCCAGACGTCGATCTCATCCAGCCCCTCGATCGGAGGAACGGATGCGCGGGTGCCGATGCCGATGACCACCCCTCGCCGGGCCTCGACCGTCGTGATCGCCCCGTCGACGTCGGTCACCTCGACCTGACGCTCGCTGGTCAACCGCCCGTGTCCTCGGATGAGGTCGACCCCCGCGGACTCGAGCCAGGACACCTGGCCGGAATCGTCCCACCCGGACGTGAATGCGTCACGGCTGGAGAGCACCGCCTCGACGTCGACCTCGCCCGTGATGGCGGCAGCTGCCGCAGGAACTCGACGTGCTGCCGCCAGCGCCTCGGTGGGCCGCAGCAGCGCCTTGGACGGCATGCAGCCCCAGTAGCTGCACTCTCCCCCGACGAGTTGCTTCTCGACGATCACCGCGGTCAGCCCGCGCTGGACGGCGTAGTCGGCGGCGTTCTCGCCGGCCGGCCCTGCGCCGATGACGACGACGTCGTAGGCGTGCTCTGCCATGGAGGTGATCCTCGGTCGGTCTCACAAGGCCAACCCCCTTGGTCATCCAGATGTTCCCCTCGAGTCCCGAGGTGCAGGCTTCGTCGAGGTCACGGTCGATGACAACGTCCTGCGCGTCGGCCTGGTTACCACCGTGGCACCGTCCCGGACACGGGCGTGGCCGCCGACCGGTCAGTCCTCCGGTTCGTCGGAAGCGATGTGAACCCCATCGAGGGAACCACTGGACAGGTCCGCGAGCACTCGTCGAGCCACGTCCTCGTCCGCTTCCGCCACGACGACCTGATACCCGTGGACCCAGGTCAGTGCCGGGTAGGCCCGGTCCACCACGGCCGTGGCCGCCGCGACGCCATGGATGGTCAGGGTCGCGGCAACGAGGTCCGCAGATGCCTCGCTTGCCGCGACCGCGACGGTGCGCTGCTCCTGGTAGGTCACCTGTTCGAACACCGAAACCTCGATCGTGGTCGGCGAAGGCGTCGCGACACGCGAATCGTGCGCCCCGGTCGGCGGGCTACTGCAGCACGCCGCCCACACGCACCTCGGTCCGTTCGGCCGGGAAGCAGATCAGTCCCGCGATCGGCAGCGACTCGGCCAGCGGCGACGGGTAGCTCCAGGCCAGGTCGGGCTCCTCGCGATCGCCGAGGCGGACGTGGTAGTAGACCGTCGAGCCCTTGTAGGGACAGTGGGTGACCCGCCCGGAACGGACCAGCAGCTCCCGCCGGACATCGGTCGCCGGCAGGTAGTGGCGTGGGGGAAGGCCGGTCTCGTACAGGATGACCGGTGCGCGCGTGTCGGCCAGCACGTGACCGTCGAGCTCGACCACCACGTGGCGGGTGGAGCGCAGCGCGTCGATGCGCTTGTAGGGGTCCCGGGGGTGGACGAAGACCTCCTCGTCCTCCTCGAACCAGGCGTCCATCGCCGCCCAGTCGAGCCGCACGTGGTCGCGCAGCGCCTCGACGCGCGGGTCCGGGTAGCGGCCTGCGGCCCCGGCGGCGAGGTGGTCGCCGACGCGCACGTCATAACGTTCGGCCACACCCAGGCGCTCGGAGTCCGTCGAGTCCCCGGTGGGCTCGAGCTGCGCGTGGACGTCCTGCTCGGGCAGGTAGTAGGCCGGATAGTGGGGTATCTCCCAGACCAGCAGCGGCCGGATCGTGTCGACCACCAGCTGGCCTCCCAGATATGCCCGGACACGCTTTCTCCCCACCTCGGTTTGGACGTCACTTCGTTGGTCGCTCACGCGATCCTCCGATCCTCTTCGACCCGCGTGTGGACCTCGATCGGTCCCTCGAGTGTGCGGTGGACGGGACTGCAGTCAGCGATGTCCAACAGGCGCGCCCGAACATCCGGGTCGAGGTCGCCGCGCAGCGTGATCGTCCGGGTGAGGCGCTCGATGCGCCCGTCGGCGTGCTCGCACTCGGCGCAGTCCTCGGCGTGGACGCGGTCGACGTCGACGGTCGTCGTGACGTCGTCGAGGAAGATCCCCTTGCGGTCGGCGTACATGCGCACCGTCATGGAGGTGCAGGAGGCCAGGGCGGCCGCGAGGTGGTCGTAGGGCGTCGGGCCGGCCTTTGCGCCACCGACACCACGCGGTTCGTCGGCGAGCAGGGCGAAGCCCCGCCTGGCCACCTCCGTCGTCAGCCCCTCCCCTGTTCGCGCCGACGCCCCCGCATCGAGGTAGGAGCCCTTTCCTCGTGGTAGCGGCTCACGGTCGTCGCCCGATTCCTCCGCTGAGAGCTGACGCAGGTAGCGACCGGCCCAGGCGGCGATGACCTCGGCGGCGTAGCGGGCGTCGGCCTCGTCGGTGAGTAGATGGTCGGCGTCGGCCAGTGACACGAAGCTCTTCGGATGACGTGCCGCCTCGAACAGCAGTCTTGCGTTGTGGACACCGACCGTGTCGTCGAGGGGTGCGTGCAGGAACAGCAGCGCGGCGTCCAGACGGGTGACGGTCTCGGTCAGACGCTGCTCACGAAGGTTCTCCACGAAGTCGGCGGAGATGGTGAACCGACGGCCGGCCAGCGTCACCTCGGCCTCGCCCTGCTCCCGGATCGTGTCGAGTGCTGAAGCGAAGACGTTGGTGACGTGGGAGGCGTCGGCCGGTGCGCCGATGGTCGCCACCGCCTCGATGCCCTCGAGCCGACCCGCCGCGGTCAGCACCGCCGCGCCCCCCAGCGAGTGGCCGACCAGCAGACTCGGTGGGACCAGGGCGTCGGAGAGGTAGTCGGCCGCCGCGATCAGGTCGTCGACGTCCGTAGAGAAGGTCGTCGCGGCGAAGTCGCCCTCGCTCGACCCGAGACCGGCGAAGTCGAACGAGAGGACGGCCACACCGCGGTCGGCCAGGGCACGTGCCAGGCGACGTGCGGACCGGAGGTCCTTGGAGCACGTGAAGCAGTGCGCGAACACCGCCGTGGCCCGGACCGCCCCGTCGGGCATCTCGAGACGGGCGGACAGTTGCTGGCCGCGCGCATTCGGGAAGGTGCAGGTGGTCGAGCTCGGCACGGCGCCTCGAAGTCGGGGACGACCAGGAAACACGATCCCGCCCGTCGGTGTTCCCTGCCGCGGATCCAGGGGCGCCTCGTGGCCGCGGCGATCACCGCGGCCACGGTGCCGAAACGGGCCGTGGCTGCCCGTCCATGCACGCTCTTGGATGCACTCCGTGACGCGGGACCAACGGGAGCTCCAGTTGGTGGAACGCGGGAACAGCGGGAGCGAGACCCGGGTCAGCCGGCCGCGGCCCACCCGGTCAGGCTCGCGATGCGGAACACGAGCACCCGCGCGAATGGCTGGTCCCGGTACTGCGGATAACGCCGCGAGAGCAGGACGGCGAGAGCCTCTCCACGGTCCACGGCGTCACCACCCTCCCAGCGCAGCTCGGTCCTGACCCACCACAGCTGCGACCAGTCGTCGCGGTCCCAGTGCTCGATCAGCAGTGTCGCCCGGGGGTCCGCTTCCAGGTTGCGCTCCCGCTGCAGCTGGGCCGACGCCTTCGGCTTGACTCGGTCGACCGGCACGCCCACGTACCCTTCCGCGTCCACCGCGTACACGACGGGCACGGCATCGACGCCCCGGTCCGGGTGAACCGTGCAGAGGATCCCGTGGTCGTGGGCGACCAACCGGGCCAGCCCCTCCTCCTCCGTGAGCTTCATCGCCCCGGCCCGAGGGGCACGCACCCCCACGGCGGGGCGCAGGAGACGAGGGACGCGGGAGGCGAAGTCATGATGTCCCGTCGAGAGTCGGGTGGCCACTGGCATGGTAGAACGAGTGGCGTCCGGCGCCCAGCCTGGCCCGCCGGGCTCGCGAGAGGAGCACGGGTGGACCGCCTGATCGACGACCGTCTCCGGCTTACCCGGCGGGACGCGCTGGCCACGGTGACGATCGCCTCGCCCCCGATGAACCTCTTCGACGGCCGGATGCTGGACGCCTGGCGCGAGGTCGTGGACGACCTCTCGGAGACCCCTCCCCGGGGACTGCTCGTGCGCGCCGAAGGCCGGGTCGTCAGCGCCGGCGTCGACGTCTCCCTGTTCAAGGGGCTCGGCGTGAGCGGGGCACGACGCCTGTGGTCCGACCAGATCCAGATGATCACGACCCTGGAGCGACTGCCCTGCCCCACGGTCTTCGCCGCCCACGGTCTCACCCTGACCGCGGCGTTCGAGATCGCCTTGG
>SLRZ01000018.1 GCA_007130695.1 Nitriliruptoraceae bacterium | reverse complement strand
GAGCCCCGCCGCCGCCATCGGGGTCAGCTGGGGGCGTATCCGTGTTGCGGCGGGGAGCACCAGGCCCACCCCTCCCAGGATCTCCGCCGTACCGCTGGCCACATGCAACCACGTCGGCAAGTCGTACATCCAGGCCATCTGATCGGGCAGCCCTTCGGGGACAGCGAAGTGCATCACGCCGATCGCCACGAAGTAGATGCCGAGTACGACCTGCACCACCCAAGCGAACCGGTTCACTCCGGCTCCTGCCGCCGCGGGGGTCGGGCCGCGGTGACCATCGTTGTATCGCGCAATGGGAGGCGCGACAAGCGTTCTCGAACCGGTGGCTCACCTGCGGTCGCCATGTGTGTATCGACGCCGAGATCTACGCCCCATACTCACGGCTCCCTCGCGGCGTCATGTATCGCTCACGGACGTGCTCGTCCACGAGCGCGCTCCCCGGAACGGCACGGGACTCTTATCGGTCCCGGCGGTGCGCGGCCTGCCGGCGGACCAGCAGCACGACCGCGGCGACCACTGCGGCGGCGTTGGCCGTCCACATCGCCTGGTCGACCGTTTCGTATGCGCCGATGCCGTCTGCCCTGGAGGCCACCAGTCCCATCGCGGCGTACAGCATCCCGGCGGCCACCACCCCACCGGTTCCGGCGGCCCACCGCCATCGGCGGCGCACCCCCGGCTGTGGGACCACTGCCGCGAGCGCGGCGATTCCGGCCCACCACGGCAGCGACAAGGCCGCGATGACCAGCACGAACCACCACGGGAAGTCCGGGACGACGAACACCGCGACCATCAGCGGCCCTGCCCGGCCTGTGGGGCCGGGCGGGTGCGCAGGTAGCCGCCGGCGGCGGCCGCCAACGCCAGCACCCCGCCGACCAGTAGCAGCAAGCCGCCGAAGAGCACCTCACCGAGTCCACCGAGGCCGTCCGAGGCCGTGGCGGCGATCCCCACGCCCCACAAGCCCACAACCGATCCGACGGCCACCGTCACGTAGATCGCGCGAGGATGGGTGCCACCGCGGGAGGCACGGGCCGTGAGCCCGGTCAGCAGCCACGCGGCCGGCAGCGGCACCACGGCCCCAGCAGCAAGCAGGAGTCCCGTCACGAGCTCCACCACGATCATCCCGCTGCTCCTTGTCCGGGTTCGCTGCCCCCATTCTCGCCCGCGACGGCCTGCGGGCGCGTCAGGGATCACCCTGAGCGACGCCGGTGGGGCGCCCGCAGCAGGCTGACGAGTCGCACGTCAATTACCGCGAGTAGCCCAGGTTGTCGGCCTGGCGCGTTGCTCCAGCAGTTGAGCAACCGGGGGCAGCCAGAAGACCGCCGCTTGTCCAGCCTGCTGATGGGATACTGCTGATGGGGAACGACGCCGGCCTCGCAGCCCGGACGAGCGGGCCCGCGGCGTGTGCCTGGCTACCCGAGCGCCAGCGGACTCGGGCCTAGGAGCCAGCCTGCTCCGCTGCGGCCTCCGTGAGAAAGGCTTCGAGGCTGTCGCCGGCTTTCGCAGCGACGCGACGAAAGCCGACGCTGAGGGCCGGGTCGAGTAGCCGGCCGGGCCCGCGAAGAGCGAAGGTCGCGCGCCACTCCACCAGCGTGCCGCCATCGTCAGCGAGCTCGAAGCGGACATCGTCGCGGCCATAGTGCAGCCGGCCGCGGCTCTCGAGCACGACGTGCTCGCCGGGTTCGTACACGATCAGTTCGTAGACGAGCGGCAGGGTCACGATGCCGGCCCGGTAGTCGACACGGAAGCGCGCCCCGACGTGGAGATCGTCGTCCTCGTCGAGACGATCCGAGTTGGTGATGGCGGGATCCCAGCGCACGCTCGTGGTGAAGTCGGCGATCAACTCGGCGGCACGGTCGGGCTGCAGCGGGACACGTCGCCGGACGGTCGTGGTGGCCATCGAGAGTCCGATCAGGTCATGGGCGAGGGGACGCGGCAAGGTGGCGGCCGTCCGCATGGACGACCTACGGACCGGCTCGTCACGCCGGGCCTCGACCCACTATTCGTGGTATGGGGGAGTTCGGTCGTCCGCCGTGCGCAGGGCGCCAGGATGTGGCTGTTCGGGCAGGCCCTTGTAGTGCTCGACCAGGAACGCGAGGTCGAAGAAGTTCCCCGCCACTCCCAAGTTCCAGGTTGGGCGAGCAGACGTGTCACCGGGGGCCGGGCCGCCCGACGTCGACGGCTCGAGGCGCTGCCCCCTGGCTGGGTGGCCTCGTCATGGCACGACTCCTGCGTCCTTCGGGACGGCGCAGCTCACCTCGCCCTGAAGCCTGCGGACCAGCGCCCATCCCGACAGCCCGATGGCCGCCCCGGCGAGGTAGGGCTGGGCCGGAGCGAACCAGGTGATCGCACCGCTGTAGCCGAAGGCCAGCAGCGCGAGTTTGTTGCAAACCGGGCAGCCGACCGCGAACCACGCCAGCATCGCCCCGACGCTTCCCAACCGCTGATCCCGCCCGTCGCCTTCGGGGATGCGGTCATCGGCACCTTCCTCTGTGGCGGTCGGGGACGAGGCAGACCGGCCGGGACGCACGTACGTGGCCACGAGCAGGCCGGTCAGCGCTGCGGCGAGAAGCCAGACTGGGTAGTTCCACGGCTCGGTCGGGATATCGCGTCCGAAGAACGGGTTGGGGATCAGGACCGTCGGTACCCCGATCAGGACGGCGACTGCGAGGGTCGCGAAGCCTGCCGCCGCCCAGCGGCGTCCGCCCCACATCCTCAGCGCCATTGCGGCCATCCGGAGCGTAGAGCGCTGAGCGGGAAGGGGGGCGAGGGCGGTGGGCACGAGTGGGCCTTTCGGTGAGCGTCGCTTCCTCGGTGGCAGCAACGACACTCTCTGTTTCCGCTGCGGAATGGTGCACGACTTGCTACGCGAGACCGTGGTGGCTTGCGTGGTCGAGTTGGCGCTCACCGGCGCGAGGACTCGGTCTTCCTCTCGAAATCGTCCTCTTTCTCGTCCTCCGCGGAACGCGCCCTTCGCAGTCGCCACAGCCGGACCCCGAGAACCCCGAGGGCCGCTGCTGCGACCGAGTTGAGTACCGCGCCGTCGGGCACGGCGGCATCCAGTCTGGCCAGCCATGCCTGCGCGGCGACCTCGGCGTCGAGCGAGCTCGGCAACCCGGGGATCCCGGACCCGGTCCCGTCCGAGGCCAGGAAGAGCACCCCGACCCCGACGAACAATAGGCCGGACACCACCGAGGTGGAGTGGAGCCGCACCCGACCGAGGTGGAACTGTCGGCCGCGCAGCCACGAGCGGCCCCCGAGGTCGTAGCGATCCCAGCCGAGCGCCAGCAGGAACAACGGACCAGCCATCCCGAAGGCGTAGACGGCCAACAGCGCTCCGCCGTGCAGGGGCCGGCCATCGCCAGCAGCGACGGTCAGGACGGCGCCGAGGATGGGGCCGGAGCAGAATCCGGCAAGGCCGTACACCGCGCCGAGGCCGAACACGGCCCCGCTCCCGGTGCGTCCGGCGAAACGTCCCTGTGCCCGCTGCGCAGACCGGAGGGCGAACCCACCACCGAAGAGCTGTGCCACGCCGAGCCCGATGACGCCCCAGCCCGCCACCAGGATGAGCAGCTCCCGGTGACCGAAGAAGAGGGCGTTTGCGTACGACGCCCCCATTCCGAGCGGGACGAGCGTGACGGCCAACCCGGCGTAGAAGATGGCCGTGCGGCCGAGCAGCGCACGCGGTCGACCGAAGGCATAGGCGAAGAACGACGGCAGTAGCATCGCCCCGCAGGGACTGATCAGCGTCAGTACGCCGCCCAGGAAGGCCGCCAGGTAGCCGATCTCGATCATGACGCCTCCGCCACGGCCTGCTCGATGGCCTGCACGAAGACTTCGGTGGGCTGAGCGCCGACCAGCACCTGTCCGTTGATGAGGAATGCTGGCGTACCGGTAAGGCCCAGTTGCTGCCCCAGCTGCAGGTCGGCTTCCGCGGCCTGCTCGTGCTCGGGGTCCCCGATCGAGTCGGCGAATCGCTCGACGTCGAGCCCGAGGTCGCCCGCCATGCCGACCAGGCTGTCTTCATCGAGTTCGCCGGCGTTCCGTTCGCGATCCTCTGCGTAGATCTCGTCGTGCAACTTCCAGAACGCGTCCTGCTCCGCGGCGGCGCGCCCGGCCAGCGCGGCGGTTCGCGACTCGGCGCCCAGAACCGGGAAGTCACGCCATTCGATGCGAAGCAGTCCCTCGTCGACGTAGCGCTGAATCAGTTCGGGCTTGGTGTCCCGGGCGAACGATCCGCAGAAGGGGCACTGGAAGTCGGACCACTCGACCATGACCACGGGTGCGTCGACGTCGCCGAGCGCGAGCGGATCGCCCTCGTGGCGTCGTTCGATCTGCGCGAGCTCGTCGGTCTCTTCTGTGGGCTGGGCATCGTGCTGGGCGGACTCGGTGGGATCGGATGTGGGGACGTCGTCGTCGCCGGCGAACGCCGCCACGCCGAGCGCGATGACGGCCAGGAGCGCAAGGCCGGGGAGGAGCAGCGAGCGGGACGTAAAGGTGGTGGTGGAAGACTTCTTGTTGTTTCTCGGCATGGCAATGATCCAGAGGGGTCGGGGAGTATGGCCGCTGCTAGGGCATCGTCTGCGAGACGCTGAGGCCGCGCAGGTTGGCCTGGAACAGGAAGAAGGCGGCACCGGCGAGCAAGAGCACCCCGCCGAGCCGTTTGATGGCGGTGGTGGTGCGCAGGCCCTCCCGTGCGACGTTGAGGGAGAGGCCACTGAGGACGATCAGGGTGAGGGTGTGGCCGACACCGAGGGCGACCATCACCAGCACGCTGTAGACGGTGCTTCCGAGCATTCCCGCTGAGACCGCCACGCCGGTGATGATGCCGGCACAGGCAGGGCAGTTGACGATGCCCAGTGGGACTCCCAGCGCCAGGGCCGCCGGCGTGCCGCTCGCAGGACGCCTCAACACTCCACAGGTGACAGTCGGCCGTAACAGCAGCAGCAAGCCTCCTGTACCGGCCCCCAAGGCGAGCACGATGTAACCGATCCCCGACCAGGCGCCCAGCACCTCGTTGATCACCCACTCGAGCTGTCCCGTGAGCAGGCCCAGTAGGGCGTAGACGAGCGTGATTCCCCCACCCAGCGCGACGAGCGGCCAGGGCGTGCGTCGCGCCGATGCCTCGTCCGTTCCAGCCCTGAGCCCGACGGCCGTGGCAAGGATGGGCCAGGCCAACGGGCTGCCCCCGAGCACGATGCCGACCAGTAGGGCGGCTGGTAGTCCGGCCCACCAGAACTGTTCGATCAGCGAGAAGGGATGCATGTGGCCTCCAGGTGGGGAGGTGAGAGCTGCGAGCTCATCGTCGTCCCGACGCAGCGGTTTCGTCGATCTCGGCGGGCTCCTCGGCTTCGGGGGCTTCCTCGGCACTTTCGAGGCGGCCGTGCTGTTCGTCCAGGCGTGTCCCGAAGTCGAGGTCGTCCTGCCGGTCGTCGGTGAGGTAGGTCACGACCTCGTCGATCTCCTCCTCGTCGAGCTGGGCACCGTTGCCGACCATGCGCAGGACGATCTCGTTCCAGTCCTCCTCGCTGGAGGCGTTGTTGCGCACCACCCGGCCGAGATCGTGGCACTGCGCGCAGTTGTTGAGGAAGATCTCCTCCTGGCGGTCCTGGGGTTCGGGGAGCACCATCTCGGCGGCCAGTTCGACATCGCTACGCCCCTCGTGCAGCCCGCGTTCGAGCGCCGCGGCGGCCTCCTGGCGCGTGATGTCGGTCTTGACCACGATGCCGTTGGGGTTGAGCCCCGTCGTGGTCTTCGTGAGCTCCCGGTAGTTGGAGGTGTCGACCACGGAGATGCTGTTTTCGCCCCAGTTGGTCACCAGGGCGCGGGTTCCCGAGGGCAGGAAGTGGATCCAGTGGGGGTTGACCCCGGTCGTGACTTCCTCGAGGATCTCGAAGGTCTCGGGGTCGAGCACGCTGATGTGTTGGTCGCCGTTGTGGCTCACCCAGTAGTTGCCGTCGGGTCCGAGGTAGGGAATGTTCGCCCCACCGCCGGTCTCGACCGTCGCGAGCAGTTCGCCCGTGTGGGCGTCGATGAAGCTTGCAGACCCGTCGGAGCGGTTGCCCGTCCCCACGATGTGGGTGTTCCCCAGGAACTCGGAATTGACGGGGGCCGGGACGTCGGAGACTCGATGGACAACCTCCTCGGTGTCGGTGTCGATGATCAGCACCTCGTTCTCGGGTGTGTTCGAGATCGAGAACAGCTCTCCGTCGACGGCCATGCCACCCCCGCCGCCCCCGGCGCTGGAGTAGTCGGCATCCGAGCGTTCGATGTAGCGGATCTCCCAGGTCCCGATCTCGAGCACACCTACGGTGTCCTCGCCCTGCATGCTGATGAACGCCTTCGCGTTGTCCGGCGTGATGTAGACATCGCGGGGGCGGTCGCCGATGTCGAGCACCTCGAGGATCTCCGGCCCACCGTCGGCCTCCATGTCGATGACGCCGACGCGCCCGCTGCGCTGCAGAGACACGACGAAGTACTGCCCATCATGGGAATAGGTTCCGTGAAGCGGACCGGCGACGTCGTCCTCACCCTCCGGAAACTCCAGGAAGTCGGTCTCGAAGTCGTTGTGGGTATCGGTGACCATGACCTCGTTACCGAATCGCGCGTTCGTGATCACCCAACGCTGGTCGGGGCTGAGGTAGGGATGATGGGGGACCGCCGATTCCTCGCTGTAGATGAACTCGACCGGTTCGAGGGTCCGCAGGTCGAGCACCGTCAGCCCACGACCGACCTCGTTGGCGACGAACACCCAGCCGTGGCCGTTCCAGCGCTCGCCGTCCTCCGGCAACGGCGCACCGACGGATTGGACGGTGTTCGTCCGCGCTACGTAGGAGTCGTGGAGGGTGACGGTCTGTCCCGGAAAGAGCCCGGAATCTGTCGCTGGTTCGGCCTCTTCGATGTCGTCGCCGGTGTCACAGGCCGCCAGAGCGACCGTCAGCGTGGCGGACACGGCGAACAGGCGAAGCATTCGAAAGCAGCTCACGGTTCACGGACTCCATTGGCTGGGCCAGAGGGGTGGACCGTGAGGATCCCCAAACGTGCGTCCAGGTACCATGGACGAGGCTGGATTTCTGTTTGTTTCTCGTGGACAGGCCTCTGAGGCGACGGGATTTCGCTCACGGTTGGCTGCCGATGCCCGCCTTCGCTGATGACGGCTCTTGGTAGGTTGTCTGGCCGATCGGGCCGAGGAGGCGGTGCGCATGGCGGCTCGCACACGCCGCGCGCAGGCGACCTCCGCCCAGCGTGGTGAGACTGGCGGGGGCTACCCGCTGGAGGTGGTCAGCGCCCGCCGCCTCGAGCGATTGTTGATGCGTCTGCGTTACCTGATGGCGCTGCTGCTCGCGATCATGGTCGTGCTGTTCGACCCGGTCAGCGTCGTTGCCGCCCTCGCACTTGCTGCGGCGCTCATCGGCGTCAACGTGGCCGGGCACCTGTACCTCGTCCACATGGACACGTTGTCGCGGGCGCGTCGATTCGCCGCGTGGGCGGTGGGCACGGACATGCTCGCCGCCATTGCGGCCTACCTGTTGTTCCTCGGCGACCCTGCGGGCATGCCCGTGGCGCTGCTCGTGTTCCTCGTCTTCGAGCTCTCGTTGCGGTTCAGGTGGGTCGCGGCTGCGGGGGCCCTGGTGGTGTTTTTCGGGGCGCTGGGGGCGCGCGCCTATGTGCAGGACGCATGGCTCGACCAGGGCGAGGTCCGTCCAGCGCTGTTGGTGCTCTGGGCCGCGGTCGCCGTGCTCATGATCGCCGTCTCCCGTGAGCTGCGGACCCAGGAGGTGCGGTGGCGGAGTGCACTCGAAGAACGCGAGCGTGTAGCCAGCGACCTGCGGGCCACCGTGACCCAGACCCTCGCGCACGCCGGCATCGACGAGCGGGCCGCTCCCCACGCCGATGTGATGTCTGCCGTGCAGGCGATTCTGGCGAGCGACGGGAAGGACCGCGAGCAGCTCATCACGCGTATCGCCAGCGTGCTGGCGGTCCCGCACCAGGGACTCTCACCTCGCGAGCAGGAGATCCTTCTGCTGCTCGCACGTGGGTACAACGATGCGCGGATCGCCGCAGCGTTGTTCATCAGCCCGAGCACAGTGAGGAATCACCTGCACAACATGCGCACGAAGCTAGAGCTGCCCTCCCGGGAGGAGTTGCGAACGTTCGCCAGCCGCTACGCCCCGACGCCCTTCAGTTGACATCGGGCCGCCCGTGGCCCGGCGGGCCCGACACCAGAAGCCCTGAGGTGACACGGTCGGCGCCGTACACCAGCGCATGACCTTCGTCCTGTCAGGGGTCGTCTTCGGTGTCGTCTACCTGTTCAGCGGCAATCTGCCACTGGTGATCGGCGCCCACGCCGCGTTCAACATCACCTCCAACCTCCTGTTCGCCCGAGCCGACGGGCCGACTGAGGGCTTGTCGGTGCTCATGCGTGTCGAGGTCGACCCGAGCCTGCCACTACTCGAATCGGGCGGCGTTCTGGAGTTCGTAGCGTTCGGACTGCTCGCACTGTTCAGCCTGCTGTGGCTGCGCTGGTCGCGCAGCTCGGTCTCGATCGCCCTGGCCGGACTCGGGCTCGACCACGAACCGGGCAGCAGCGAGACCACAGGCGAGCCCACCCCCGTCTGAGGGCGAGTGCCATTGCTCCGGGGCCCGCCTGGGACCGGTTACGTCCCGGGGCGCACGTCGACGGGCTCCGGGATCCGGTTGACGAGTTCGACGATCTTCACGAGCTCAACGAACTCGAGTGGGTGCAGGGCAGCTGGAGCCAGGAGCAGCGGGAGGTCCTTGAGGTGGAACCTGTCGATGTCGAGTACTGCCCTGACACTGGCGGCAAGATGGCGTACGTCGTACCGGGTGGCCGACACCGGGATGATCGGCTTGTCCAGTTCCAGCAGGCCGTAGACCGCTTCCATGGCGGTCCGCACCGAGGTTTCGACCGTGAACACGCAGTCCCCGTCGACCTCAACGAACTGGCCGACGAAGCCGAGGTTGACGCAGCCGTCGGGAACCGCTGTTGGACGGTCACCGATCGCGCGGGGCATGAAATGGCTCGTGATGTAGGGCATCCCGGCCAAGGACACCTTGGCGTGGGCGGTGAAGTCGTCGATGCGGTCCTCGAGGCCGAGGTGGTAGAGGAACTCGGCCAGGATCTCGTTGCCGGTGCAGTCGACCATCGGCTTCTCGACGTAGTCACCGAGGTCATTTCCCCGGAGCCCGTGCCCCCAGAGCACATCGACGTTGTCCGGCTGGTTGGGGTAGAAGGGCTTGGAGTGCAGCATGAAGCTGAGGCCCCAGCTGGAGTCCTTGACCGTCACCGCGCCGCCGTTGCCCCGCTTGTCACCGCTCACCCTCTCGATGTAGTCGACGAAGTCGGGATAGTCTGCCACGGTCACGAAGAACGACGTCCAACGGGTCTTTTCGGGCCAGCTGATGAACTTGTCGGGTCGCCCGAACTTCGGGTCGAGGGTGGCCAGCTTCTCCCACAGGGTGAAGAGACCTCGTTCCTGATGGTCGAGGTTCCAGATGACGGCAGTCTCGTTGTCACCGTAGGTGGTGTTCTGGGTCATGGATCCGTTGGTGAAGAGCACCAGGTCCTCGGCGGTGAGGGCTATCTCTGAGGGTCCCTGCGGCGACTGCACGGTGAGCCCGGTGACCGTGGTTTCGCCATCCTTCGTTTCGACCGCCATGTCCACGACCCGGGTGCTGAGCTCGAAGTGCACGCCCAGGTCCTGCAGCCAGACGATCAGGGGGCGGATGAGGGCATCGAACTCGTTGAACTCGGTGTGCAGGATCCCTTCCAGGCGCGGCATCGGCTCCGTGAGGTGCATGAATCGGAGCATGTAACGGCGGACCTCGATCGCGCTGTGGTACTCGTCGAAGGAGAGCATGCTTGAGAACAGACGCCAGAGGTTGGACTCGAAGAAGCTCGTGGAGAAGCAGTCACGCATGGACTTGTCCTGCAGTTCTGTCTCCGGCGTGACCAACAGACGAAGGAGCTGTCGCACGGCATCGTTGGGAAGCCTCAGCGACTCGTATTCGGCCTTGAGCCCCTGCTTCTCGATGATGCGCCAATGCGACGAGATCGGCTCGCGACAGTTGAACTCACGGGTCTCGTCCAGGACCGTCCGTCCGGGCCGCTCGAGAGATGGGACCTTGCTGAACAGGTACCACAGGCACTCCATGTGGGCTTCGAGCTCGCGTTCGCCGCGGTTCACGTACCCAGTGACCGCATCACCGGTTCCATCCATCGCACCGCCCAGGGTGGGTAGGTCCTCGTAGACGGTGATGTTGGCCGCAGGCATCTGGGCATCGGTGGCCAGGAAGGCGGCGGCGGCGAGACCCCCCACCCCCCCACCGATGATGTGGGCGGTCTTGTGGTCGATGCCCTCGGGAACTGTGGCATTCACTCGGTCGTAGAAGAGCACCGTCAGCTCCTTTTGGATGGACTGGCCGCAGCCACCAGCTGATCAGGCGCGTCGGGCCCCTACTAGGGCCTAGTGGCACGTGTGCTGCTCACCGAGTACCGCACGGAGCTGATCGAGTGTCGGAGACCCTTGTAGTCCCTGTGGCGTGGCGTATATCCGGCAGGCCAGCCCGGTCGGATCGTCATCCGTGGCGGCCCGGTCGACCTCCTCCAGCTCGTCAGGCACGCGCTGCGAGCCAGCGAAATCGACGCCGAACACGCAGGCGTGCAACTGCGGGACCAGCTGCCAGACAGCCTGCCGACGGTGACCGGCGATGAAGCCCGCCTCCGACAGGTCCTGGCCAACCTGCTCGACAACGCCCTGCGCCACACTCCCGCCGGTGGACAGATCACCGTCCGAGCCGACTCCGACCAGCACGAGATCGCCCTCCACATGACCGACACCGGCACCGGCATCAGTCCCGACGCGCTGCCCCACGTCTTCGAGCGCTTTTACCGCGCCGACCCCGCCCGCGTACACCAAGGCGGCAGCGGCATCGGGCTGACCATTTCACGCGCCATCGTCCACGCCCACGCCGGCGAACTCACCGCCCACAGCCACGGCCCCGGCCACGGCGCGCGCTTCACCCTCCGGCTGTCAACCCACGACAGCGCCTCCGGCGGCGAGGCCCTCTGACCCCGGTGCCGATCCACGTGCCCAGCGAAATCCGGCGGTCCGTTGCATCTCAGGACCATGCGGGAGCGAGCGTCCCCGCTTGTGACGGGCGGGCGGCAGATGGGGGCTACGGTTCCCTTCGTAGAAGGGGATAGGCGGTGAGTTCGTTCTTGGCGGCGGGCTCCTACCTGGCCGTGCCCGTGGTCACGGTGCTGGTGGCAACCCGTGGTCGGCCCAGGAGCCTCTTCGGGGGATCGTCAGACCAGGATGCCGAACCCTCCGAGGCCCCGGACACGATCGAGAAGGTCATGGTCCTCCTGTACCCCGTGCTACTCGCGTTCCTGGCGGCGATCGTGTGGGCGGCCCTCTGGTTCGGGCTCTACGCCGTGGATTAGAACATCACAAGATCCGGCGGAGTAGGACGCCTTCCCGACCGTGCGGGACCGGAGGGTCTGTTCTATCCCGCACGACACGACCTGATACCAGGCACGACGTTGCCGTCGGAGTGAGCGCCTTCGAGACCGTGCAGGAAGGCGGGCATGCGTTCTGTCACGGGAGCCGCCCTCGCCTCGGGTGGCGGGGAACTGCTCGGGGTGCGAACGGACGGTTGCGGTGGTGGAGAACGAGGGGCTACTGATGCATTCTGCTCGGGTGTAGCGAAAGGATGGTCATGTCCGACCGGAAGAAGCGTGCGACGGAAACCGCGCTCCAGACGGTCGCGGAGATCGCTCGCACGCTGGCGGCGGCACCGACCCTTGAGGAGACGCTCCAACGCATCGTCGACCTCGGAGTCGAGTACATCCACGGCTGCGAGAGCGCCAGCATCAGCATCATCCATGGCTTTGAGCGGTCAACGCTGGTGTGGTCGAACCCCGCTGCACTCTTGGTCGACCAGGCGCAGTATCGACATAACCAGGGCCCCTGTCTGGAGTCCCTCACTGCGCACGAAACCATCGTCATCGAGGACATCGACGAAGAGCAACGGTGGCCCCAGTGGCGCGAGGCCGTCCGTGAGTTCGACCTGCGCTCGAGCATCAGCTTCCGGCTATTCATCGTGTCCGGTGATGAGGAAACGTTCGGGTCGTTGAGCATGTTCGCCTCTCGCGCTCACGCTTTCGACGACCATGCGCAGGCGCTGGGGCAGGTCTTCGCCTCGCACGCCGCAGTGGCGTTGAAGGCTGCCATCACCGAGGCCGGGCTCGAGCAAGCCGTCCGGTCCCGAGATGCGATCGGGCAGGCCAAGGGCATCCTGATGGAGCGGCACGACGTCGACGCTGACGAGGCGTTTGAGATGCTTTGCCGTATGTCCAACGACCGCGACATCGAGATGCGCGCTCTCGCAGAACAGGTCGCCGAGTTGGGCGGGCTACCCAAATAGCCCGTGTCGCCACCCGCCGTCGGGAGCACGTGCAGGACGCGTTGCTGCGCTTGGACCTTCAGGGCGCTGGCGTTGGCTCCTCCGGGTCACCGCGCGATGGTTGCGTTGCTTGGCGTGGGTCGCCCACCGTCGCCGGTCGCTGCTCGTTTGGCCCGGTACATCGCGGCGTCGGCGCGGCGCAGTACCGCGTCGAGATCCTCGCCGGGCTCGACCACTACGGCGCCGACGCTCCCGGTGACGGCGATGGCTCGGTCTCCGACCTCGACGGTCACGGACGGTCTCGCCGCGACCCGGTCAGCGAGCTCGTCGAGGCCGGGCTGGCCGTCGACGGGGGTGCACAGCACCACGAACTCGTCGCCACCGAGCCGGCAGACGGTGTCGGTCTCTCGTGTGGCGGCTAGCAGTCGCCCCGCCGTGTCGCACAGAACCCGGTCTCCGACCTCGTGACCGAAACTGTCGTTGACTGCCTTGAAGCCGTCGAGGTCGAGGTAGAGCACCCCGACGTCCCCGCCGCCGCGTGTCTGCCGGTGAAGTGCGGTGTCGAGCTCTTCGGCCAGGGCCCGCCGGTTGCTCAGCCCGGTCAGTGGGTCCTGGACGGCGGCGAGGCGCAGCTCTTCCTCGAGTGCACGCTGCGCGGTCACATCGACCACCTGGACGATCAGGCGCATCGGCTTGTGGTCGTCGTCGCCGATCACCGCAGTGGCCACCTCGACGACGAGGACGGTCCCGTCGGCGTGCCGCAGGCGACGCTCCTCGACCCCGCTGCCCGGCGCGCCGAGCGCCCAGCCGGCGAAGGACGTCATCACATCCGTTGGAGCGTCACCGGCATCTGTCGCCCACGGCAGGCCGTTGGTCAGCAACGTGTGTTCGTCGTAGGCGAGCAGGGCGCACAGTGCGGCGTTGACCTGCACGAGACGCCCGTCCACGGCGTGCACCCCGATCCCGATCGGGGCCTGATCGAAGGTGCGGCGCAACGATCGCTCCGCGACGGTGACCCGTCGACGGGCCTCATGCTGTTCGGTGACGTCATCGAGGGTCAGTACCACCCCGGTCGTCTGGTCGGTGAGCTGGACAGGAGCCGCCCGAGCGCTGTACCAGGCCCGGCCACCGTCGGGTAGGGAGTAGCCAAGTGTCGCGCTGTGCGGGCGACCATCCCGCAGCGCCGCCACGACCGGGAGGGTCTCCCGGGCAGGGGCCCGCCCGTCCTCGTCGACCACCTCGAGGTGGTCCATCAAGCTCTCGGGTGAGGAGTCCACCGCGCTGACGTCGACGCCGAGACGGCGCAGGAAGCGCTCGGTCCCCGGATTGCGGTGGAGCAGGGTCCCGTCCGCGGCGCGCAACATCACCGCAACCGGCAGCCCGTCGAGGACGCCCAGCAGCTGGGCGTCACGTGCGGCGACCTCGGCGACCAGCCGTCGGTGGCTGCGCTGGACCAGGCCGAGGAACCACAGCATCGCGGCGAGGGTGATCGTTGGGCCGATCACACGCGTGACCTCCACTCCACCCCCCACTCGGGCCACGACCGCGGCAACCGTCGGTCCGAGTGTGGGCACCACCACGACGAACGGGAGCAGGGTCGCCACCAGGCGATGATCGGCGTCGGAAGTGATCATCGCGGCCAGCGGCCAGCGCTCCGGTGCCACCGCCACCACGGCCACTGCGGCGGTGAGGGTCGCCATCGCCACCAGCGCGGACATCGGCGCGAGGTTGGGAACGAAGGAGACACCGGCGCCGCCGAGGGCATGCCCCCACAGGGCCCCTGCAGCCCCCAGCAGCACGATCACGAGTGCCGTCGCCCGAACCCCGCCCGACGTCCGGCCTGCGTGCAGGGTCGCGACCAGCGCGAGGCCGAGGATCAGGTGGAGACCCGCGGACTGACCGGTCTGGGTCCAGCCGAACTCGCTCACCAGCCGTTGCCCCGCGGGCCACCCGAGCAGCCCGGCGCCGATCGCGTTCGAGATCGAGCTCATCGTCGGCAGGGCCAACGCGAGCATCGCGACGATCCGCACGCCCCGGGAACGGCGGATGATCGCGCCGATCGCGCAGGCGAACAGCGTCAGATGCAGCGCGGCGCTGCTCGGCATCGCAATCCAGGCTTCGAGGGGCCCATCAGCGAGGCCCCATGCCCGGGCCAGCAGCCCGCACCCGACGAGCGACACAAGCACGACCAGCGACCAACGGGTGACCCCAGAGCCGACCCGCTCACCGGTTGGCGCAGCACCACCGACGCCCGAGGGCCGTTCCGAATCGTTCACGCCCACCCCTCCCCGCACGTGCCACCACCCGGTGGGTGATGCCAGTGCTCCACTTCCCTGGCATCGACCTGCCCCGGCGGACAACCGACCCCCAATGCGCCACGCGGACGCACCCGAACCATGTCACCTTAGGAGTCCAGAACGAGAAAACCAGGGCGATCCCGCCCGTCGCCTTGTGGCAACCGCGGCTACCGCGGCCACCTCCGAAGGCGGTCTCCCGAAGCGAGCGACGACACACCCGGTGTGAAACGGTGGCGAGCCGGTGGAGTACCCACAGTTCAGGTCGCCGTGGCGGCGACAAGGGAGGCGGCGATGAGGATCGGACGCAACATCGAGGTCAGACCCCTCGGCGGGGGCACGGGCTGCTTCCTCATGATCGCGTTCTCGATCCTCGCCTCAGTGATCCTCACGGTCGTGGTGAACCTGCTCTTCCGATGAGCATGGTCACCCATCGAAGATCCGCCCGTATGCGGCGGCTGCGTTGTGGTCCATCGCCGGCAGCACGTGCGCGTAGATGTCCATTTCCGATCGATCTCCCGACCGAGTCCTAGGCAGCGACCGGTTCAGCGTCGGTGCCCCCGACGGGCGCGAGGTGTCGCACGACTGCTCCGACGTCACCTTCGCCCAGGGCGTCGAGGACCTCGTTGGGCAGGGACAGGCGGATGACCTTCGCCCACGCCGACCCGACCTGGCGCGGCATCGAGCCGCTGACGTAGTGCAGCCCGTAGCGCTCGAACAGGTCCTGGATCTCGGGTGCGATCTCCTGGTAGCGGTTGCTGGGCATGTCGGGGAACAGGTGGTGCTCGACCTGGAACGACAGGTTGCCGGTCATGATGTGCAGCAGTCGACCACCGTCGATGTTGGCGGCACCGAGCATCTGGCGCAGGTACCACTCACCGCGGGTCTCGCCCTCGATCGAGCTCCGTTCGAACGTCTCGACGCCCTCGGGGAAGTGGCCGCACATGATGACCGAGTGGGTCCACACGTTGCGGACCACGTTCGCGGTCGCGTTGGCGGCCAGGGTCGTCAGCGCGGACGGCCCACTGAGCAGCGGGTGGACGACGTAGTCCCGGGTCGCCTGCCGACGGATCTTGGCCAGCACCTTGCGGCCCTGGCGACGGAACTCGCCACGGTCGCGACGGCCCTTGACGACCTTGCCGATCTCGAGGTCGTAGGCCGCGATGCCGTACTCGAAGATGAGGGCGTTGACGACGTTGAACAGCGGCTGGGCGAGGAAGATCGGGTGCCACCGCTGGTCCTCGTCGACCCGCATGATCCCGTAGCCGAGGTCGTTGTCACGGCCGAGCACGTTGGTGAACGTGTGGTGCAGCTCGTTGTGCGAGTGCTTCCACAGCTCCGCGGGGGAGGCGTGGTCCCACTCCCACTCGGTGGAGTGAATCTTGGGGTCACGCATCCAGTCCCACTGGCCGTGCATGACGTTGTGGCCGATCTCCATGTTCTCGAGGATCTTCGCGACGCTCAGCCCCACCGTCCCGGCCAACCATGCCGGCGGGAACAGCGACGCGAGCAGCACGACCCGACTGGTCAGCTCGAGCGTGCGCTGCACCTCGATGACCTTGCGGATGTACGCGGCGTCGTCGGCGCCACGGCTGTCCATCACGCGGGCCCGGATGACGTCGAGCTCGCGGCCGAGCTCCTCGATGTCCTCGGCGCTCAGGTGGGCGGTCGGGTCGTTCGTCTTGTTCTGCAGTGCGGTCATGTGAGGACTCCAGCGGGGAGTGGGGGAGGGGAAGGAAGTCGTTGGCGAGGTCTAGAGGTCGAGCTCGCAGGCGGTGGCAGCGGCGTTGATGCAGGTCTGGATCGGCACCTCGTCGTCGGGGCCGACCACCGTGACGTCGCCGGTGCGCAGGTCGCGGACCGCGCCGTCACGCAGCGGGACCACGCAGCCGAAGCAGATGCCCATGCGGCACCCGGACGGCATCAGGACCCCGGCGTCCTCGCCGGCGTCGAGCAGGGAGGTGGCGCCGTCGGCCTCCACGGTGCGCCCGCTGCGGCGAAACGCGATCGTCCCGCCCTGTCCGGGTTCGACCAGCGAGGCCCGGAAGCGTTCGGTGTGCAGCCGCTCGGCGCACCCTTCGACCGCCCAGTGGTCCTCCAGCGCGTCGAGCAGCTCGCCGGGCCCGCAGGCCCACGTCTCGCGTTCGGCGAGGTCGGGGACCAGGTCGGCGAGCTGGGTCGGGTCGAGCCGGCCGTCGTGGCGCGTGTGGCGTTGCACCAGACGGAGTCGGCCGGCGTCGGCCATTGCCTGCAGCTCGGCGCCGAAGATGGTGTCCTCTCCGGTGGGTGCGCTGTGGACCACGACGACGTCGGACAGCTCGTCGAGGTGGGCGCGCAGCATCCCCATCACCGGGGTGATGCCGCTGCCGGCGGTGACGAACAGGGTCTTGGCGGGGAGCGTCGGGGGCAGGGTGAACTCCCCGGCCGCCTGTTCGAGGTGCACCAGTTCGCCCGACTGCGCGAGGCGGACCAGCTGATTGCTGACCAGCCCGTCGGGGATGGTCTGCACGGTGATGCTGAGCAGTCCGTCGGCGCGGTCTGGCGACGAGGTCAGCGAATAGGAGCGCCAGTGGCGCACCCCGTCCACCTCGACGCCGACGCGGACGAACTGGCCCGGCCGGTGGCCCCGCCAGGTCCGACCGGGACGGAGGGTGACCGTGCTGGCATCGGCGGTCTCGGGCACCACCGACACGATCCGGGCCCGCAGGTCCGTGCGCGAGCGCAGCGGATCGAGCAGATCCAGGTAGTCGGTGGGCGCCAGCGGCGTTGCCGCCAGCTCCGCGAGCGTGTGCAGCCCCCCGCGGAGGCGGGTGGCGGCGGGAGCGATCTTCGTGGTCAGCATCATGTCGGAAGTGTCCCACCTCTGCGCGTCAGTATCCTGTGCGCTGCAGGTGGAAATCCCGCTGTCAACTGTTCTCGGGAGATGAACTTTGCCGAAAGTGCCGTCAGCGCGCCCCGAGGACGTCGTCGTGGCACCGGAGGTCGTCGCGCAGCTGCGCGAGCGGTTGCCCGTGGTCGCCGAGCACGCTCTGGCCGCCGTCACCGCGGAGGTGCCGGAGTACGCACGCACCATGAGCGACGCCATGGCACGCACCATCGAGCCGGCGATCGTCGGGGCCCTCGGCGGCTTCCTGCGCCTGCTGGAGGAGGACTCCACCGGGGGCGACGAACAGACGCCGATGCCGGCCGCCCGCAAGGGGGCCTACGACCTCGGCCGCGGTGAGGCCCGGTCGGGACGGTCCGTCGACGCGCTGTTGAGCGCCTACCGGATCGGGGCCCGGGTCTCCTGGCGGGAGATGTCGGCGACGGCGGTCGCCCAGGGGGTCCCCGCCCCGGTGCTGGCACGGTTCGCCGAGCTCGTCTTCGCCTACATCGACGAGCTGTCCGGCGCGAGCGTGTCGGGCCACGCCGACGAGCTGACCGCCTCCGGGCGGGTGCGCGAGCAGCGGCTCGGCCGACTCGGGGTGGCCCTGGTCAACGGCGCCGCGGGCGCGAAGCTGGACGACCTGGCCGAGCACGCGGACTGGTCACCGCCCGAGACGCTGACGGCCGTGATCCTGCCGGTCGACCGGGTCCACGACACGGTCCCGCACCTCGATGTGCGCGCCCTCACCGTGCCGGGCGACGCGGTCGAGCTGGGCGTGCCCGAGGAGACCGACGTCCTGCTGGTCCCCGACGCGGTGCGCACCCGCGCCGCCCTGGTGCGCACGCTCGAGGGCCGCAGCGCGGTGGTCGGCCCGGCGCGGGAGTGGCGGCGGGTGGCCGAGTCGCTGGAGCTCGCCCTGCGCGCCCACCGGTTGCTGGCCCCGGCCGACGACGAGGTCGTCGACACCGAGCAGCACCGCGCAACAGTGGTGGTGGGGGCCGACCCCGGGGCCCTCGATGACCTGCGCTCGGCCGTGCTGGCCCCGTTGGAGGACCTGAAGCCCGCCGCCGCCCGTCGGCTCGCCGAGACCCTGTCGGCGTGGCTGCTGCACCTCGGGCGACGTGGCGAGGTCGCCGAGGCCCTGCACGTCCACCCGCAGACCGTCCGTTACCGGATGGACCAGGTCCGCGAACTCTACGGCGACCGTCTCGAGGACCCCGCCTTCGTGCAGCAGCTCGTCATCGCGCTCGCCGTAGAGACTGGCGACAGCATCTGAGCGGTGCTCGCCGTCGATGCCCGGCCGGTCCCGGTCGCCGACGGGAGCCGCTCGTCCGGACCCGTGACCTGAGTGGGTGCCGCTCTCCGGGGCCGGTCGCGCGCTCGCGCACATCGCTGTCACCCGTGACACGAATTCGCTCGTCTGTCAGAGTGAGACGCAGAGAAGGGGCCGGGAAATGGACTGGTGGGTCCTCGAGGTCGGGGTGACCATCGCACTGATCGCGATCGTGCTGGTGCTCGGTCCGCTGATCAAACGGTTCGGGCGCAGCTATGCGGCGGACGTGTTCCGCGCGAACCCTCGTACCGGCAAGAGCTACATGGTGCTGATGGACATCGCCTACTACCTGATCTTCACCGCCTACATCATGTTCACGGCGAACTTCGCGCCGGACACCGGCTGGGGTGAGACGGTGGGGGCGGCGCAGGTCGAGGGCACGTTGGTTCGCCTCGGCGGGATGCTGCTGATCATGGGGGTCCTGCACGGCCTCAACGTGCTGAGCCTGCCGATCATCGGCCGGCTGCTGGGCTTCGGCCGAGACCTCGTGCAGCCGCCGGGACCGGTCAACGGTGGTGCCGGCCGAGACCCGGCCGCGAACGTGGGATGAGTGCCACCGCGCTGGTCCTTCAGCCACCGGTGTGGGTGGCTCCGGCACCGTGGGCGCAGGTGGCCGCGGCGCTACGACGTGCGCTGGCCGACCCCGTCCGTGCCGAGGCCGTGCCGGCGCCCACCCGTCCCCGCACCGCGGTGGGCTCGTCGGCGGTCGTCGACCGTGATGCCCTGCTCACCTCGCTGTTCGAGCAGGAGGCGGCACGCCTGACACGGCTCGCCCGGCTGTTCACCGACGACCGCAACGCCGCCGAGGACCTCGTGCAGGAGGCGTTCGTCCGACTGCACCACGCCGCCCACCGCATCCAGGATCCCGACCGTGCCGCGGCCTACCTGCGCTCGATCGTGCTCAACCTCGCCCGGGACCACAACCGCCGAGGGCTGATGAAGCTGCGCCACTTCGAGGCGCCCACGCCCGGGGCGGATCCCGACGCGCCCGATGACCGGGTGGTGCTCGATGACCAGCAGGCGCGCATCATCTCCGCACTGGGGTCCCTGTCGGGGCAGCAGCGCGACTGCCTCGTGCTGCGTTTCTACTTCGAACTCTCCGAACGGGAGATCGGCGAGACCCTCGGGGTCTCCCCGAACTCGGTCAAGACCCACTGCCGCCGCGGGCTGGAGAGACTTCGCCTGCTGCTGGAGTCGACGAGATGAGCGTCGAGACCCACCTGCGCGAGGCGCTGCGCCGGGCCGACGAGTTCACCCCCAGCCCGGATCTGTTCGCACGGGTCCAGCGTTCCATCGAGGAGACCCGAGCACACCGACGGCGCGTGCGTGCTGCTGCCGTGGCGGGCGGAGTGGGCCTCGCCGCGGTGGTGGGCTATCTCGCGATCCTCGCGGAGGTGACCGACGGGCGGCTGTCCTGGCCCTGGTGGTCGCTGGAACTGCTCACCACCGTGCTGCTCGTGGTGGCCGTGGTGACCCTGGGGCCGCTGATTCGTCGCTTCGGGAGGATCTACGTCACCACGGTGTTCCGCGCGAACCCACCCACGGCGATGCGGTTCCTCGCCCTGCTCGACCTCGCCTACTACCTCGCCTTCAGTTCCTTCGTGCTGATGACGGCCACGATCGAGCCCTACCCGTCCTGGCTGGCGCCGTCGGGAACGACCGAGGTGCTCACCCACCAGGCGGCACGGCTGGGCGGGCTGGCCCTGCTGATGGGCCTCCTCCACAGCCTGACGATCGTGGCGCTGCCGGTGCTGGGGGTCGTGTTCGCCGACGGGTGGCGCCGGCTGACGCCCAATCAGCGGGGCTGAGCGTCGTTCGACGGCGTCCACGCGACTGCGGGGCCCGGCCGTCACCGGACCCCGCAGCGTGGCGCCCCGGCTCACCCGGAGCAGGTGGTGTTGCCCGTGACGGTGACCCGGCTGTTGCCCTTGCCGAGCGTCGCGTCGTCCTCCCCGGTGGCCCCCATGTGCAGGCCACTGTGGAAGTACTTCCCGCCGGTGCCGGGCTCCCACTCGTGGCCCGGCGCGTGCGGCTGACCCGCCCCCAGGCCGCCGGCGCCGTCGACACAGCCGCCCGGGGTCGTCAGTGTGTGCGGATGGTCCGCCAGCGCGGGTGCGGCGGCCAGGCTGACCGCCAACCCTGCCGCGGCCAGCAGCGTCGTGATCCTCCTCATGGTCTGTTCCCTTCGTCTGCGTTCCTGTCGTGCCGTGCCGCCGCGTTCCGGCATCACGGCACGACGTGAACGGTTCCGGTCATGTCCCCGTGCGGTGAGCAGACGAACGTGTAGGTGCCCGTCTCCTCGAAGGTCTGGGTGAAGGTCCCACTGGCCTGCAGTGGGCTCTCGAAACCCGCTCCGACCACGTCGTGCTCGGACTCTCCCTGCCAGACCCAGGTCACCTCGGTGCCGGCCGCGATGACGATTTCGTCGGGTCCGAACTCGTTGTCCGACACCGTGATCGTCGGATCGTCCGTGGCGCTGCCCACGTCGTCGGCCAGCGCCAGCACCTCTGGTTCGGTCCCGGCGCAGGCGACCACGCCAACGCTGGCGAGCACGAGGAGTCCGCGGCGCCACTGGCTGTTGCTGTGCATCCGTCAACCTCCCTCGGTTCCCGGTCGCGCGGTTGCACGACCGCTGCCCCTCCTGTCAGACAGACGAGCCCGGGGATGCCCGGCGGTGACGCCGATGTCCGGGCCGGCCGTCGGGCGCACACGACCTCCCGGGCAGGGCACGTCGCAGCGATTGCCGTCACCCGCAGGCCCTCGTCGTTCGTCGAGGACCTTCACGGGCGTCGGCACGGGTAAGGGGGCTGACCTCCCCTCGACGTCGAGGTTCATCAGCCCAAGCGCGTTCTGGCGGCTGCTGCCCGGCCGCCTGAGCTACACGTCGGTCAGTCGCGTCAGCGGCGCCGCGAGCTTCCGCCGCGCGACCGGCCGCCACCACGGGACCGGCTGCCACCGCCCCTCGACCGGCTGCCGCCGCTGCGGGAACGGTTCCGGGATCCGCCGACGGCCGCGCCCACGGCGGCCGCCCCCAGACCGCCGCGGCGACGCCGTCGCGATCCGTAGCGCGGCCCGTGGCCGTAGCCGGCCCGGTGGTGGCGACGGCGCCCACCGAAGCCGAACAGCCGTGGCAGCACCGACAGCGCGACGACCGCGATGACCACCAGCACGATCACGCCGGTGCCCGGCAGTTCGAAGGGCAGCTCACTCGTGGTCAGCCCGCTCGAGTGCAGCCCCTCGGCGAACGCCGTCGCGGCGGCCGCCTCGCCCTCGTCCTCCAACGCGTCGAGCGCGTCGTCGAGCGCACCATCCACCTCGGTGTCGCTGTGTCCGTCACTGACCGCACCCACCTCCTGGGGGGTGATCACCAGCACCGCACCTCCCGAGGCGACAACGCGCCGGTCCGCCTCGGTCTGCGCGCCCCCCTCCGGTTCGTCGGCCCGGACGACGACCTGCAGGTCCAGCCCCTCGCCCCGTGCCTGCTCGACGGCGTCGGTCAACGCCGCCACGTCCACCGTGTCCGCAATGGCCTCGTCGACGTGGACCCCCGTGGCGTCGGTGGTGGCCGCCGCGGGCGCGAAGGTCATGGCCCAGACCGCCAACGCCATCAGTAGCGTCAACTGGACCGGCCCGCGGTCGCTGACCGTCGTCGTCGCTCGCTGGCATCGCCAGATCGTGTTCATCAGTCGCCCCATCGTGTCTTTTCGTGCCGCGCACGCAGGCTGGCCCCGGCCCCACGCCACGGCGGCTGACGGCCGCGGCGCCTGCATTATGGCGACTCCCTCCCGCCGGTGCGCCGGTTGCGTGCCACCGTCGTCGTGGACCGGCGCTGGCGGGTCCCGGGCGATGAACGCGACCGCCCGGCTGAGTCGAAGACCCTGGCTGCCCTCCCCTCGACGTCGAGCCCTTGGGCCCTTTCCCTCGACGCGACGGCACGGGAGCATGGAGGGACGAGGGGCCGACGGAAGGCACGGGCGTGCGCTATCTCTGGTTCAGCCTCGGATTCTTCCTCATCCACCTCGGTGCCTACGTGGTCGCGGGCGTGCTGACCCAGCTGTGGAGCAAGGACCTCTACCACGGTCCCGACGCGCTGCTGGCGCCCGTGATGCGGGACGTCTCCGAGGAGGCCGAGCGTCTGCGGCAGGGCAAGCTGATGGTGCCGGCCCAACTGGTCCGTGCCCTGCTGATGTCGGTGGTGCTCTACCCGCTCATCGACCCGATCGGCGGACTCGATTTCCCTGTCCGGTTCGCGGTACTCGGCGGACTGATGCTGATCTACGCCGACATCGCCTCGGCCTCACCGTTCCCGAACACCATCGAAGGGCTCGTCTACCTGCGGCAGCGGTTCATCAACCCCAGCGCATTCTGGCGGCTGCAGTCCGAGGCCGTGATCTACAGCGTGCTCTTCGGCGCGTTCGGCGCATGGCTGCTCTTCTGACGGTCCGGCTCCCGGCGCAACACCCAGAAGCCGGGCAGCCACCCGGCGTCCTCGACGTGGAGGACCGAGCGGAACCCGAAGTGCTCGTAGAGCGGCGGGTTGACCGGATCGGTCGTCTCGAGCCACGCCGCCAGTCCGT
Organism: Nitriliruptoraceae bacterium; assembly: GCA_007130695.1. Lineage (GTDB taxonomy): Bacteria > Actinomycetota > Nitriliruptoria > Nitriliruptorales > Nitriliruptoraceae > SKLC01. The sequence goes on along the minus strand of SLRZ01000018.1, from coordinate 9,813 downwards.
CCGCGTCGCACCGGTCGAGGACGTGGTCCAACAGCGCTCTGGCCACGCCCCGTCCCTGGAAGTCCGGGTCGGTGGCCAGGACGGCGAGGTACCACGCCCGACCCTGTGAGGCCTGCTTGGCGGCGCGGTTGCGGGACCGCACCAGCCGCAGGCCCGCGCGGGCGTGCGGGGGCAGCATCGACAGCACGTGAGGGGTGCCCCGTGCGAGGGCCGGTGCCTGTGCGAGCAACTCCCGGCGGCTCCGGGCGATGGCGCCGAACGGGCGGGGCTTGACGTTCGGCGGGTGCCAGACGGCGATCCCTGCCAGCTGACCGTCGAGCTCCGCGCCGTACACGCTCGCGTACGGCAGGGTGGCGTCGAGCTCGATCCGTCCGCCGAGTTCGAGGTAGCGGCGTCGAAGCTCGGGATCCGGGAACATCGCCCGGCTTCCCGGCTCCACCATGAAGGACCGCGCGAGGACCGCGGCCGCGTCGTCGAGGTCCTCGTGACCGAGCAACCTCGTCTGTGGCTGTGCCCGTGCGTCGGTGGCCGGCACCCCGGCCGGGCCCGGCCCGTCCGAGGAAGGCGTAGTCGTCGCGGTGCTCATGATCGATCGGCTCCGGGTCGGTTGGAGGACGAGAGGCGGTGGATGGCACGGGGCAGGCGCTGGTAGGGCAGGCCGGCGGCGGTGGTCTGGTCGACGGTCCCGCCGAGGTACAGCTCGTGATCGGGGCACCAGAACAGCCACGACCCGCTCGCTCCCGTGTGGCCGATCAGCGTCGGCGCGCGTCGACCGGCGTTGAGGATCCGTGGCAGCCGGAAGCGTTTGATGCCCAGTCCGTACTCGATGGGCCAACCGGGAGCCATGATCGCCGTGCGGTCACGCGGTAGCCCGAAACGGGTCCAGCGCTCCTGCATGAGCCCGAGGGTGGTGTCCCGCTCGAACAGCCGGCCGGTGACGAGGCCACGCAGGAAGGTCAGTGCGTCTGCGGCGGTGCCGATCAGCCCTCCCTCGGGAGCCATGGAGGCCATCGCCAGCGGTGCATCGATGACGTCGTCGCCCGACCAGATCGCCGCGGGCAGTTCCCTCCTCCCGCCCCGGGGCCGACCGGCGAACCAGGTGTCGTCCAGTCCGAGGGGTTCGAGGACCTGCTCCTCCACGGCCTGCTGGAACGGCGTGCCGGTGACCGACGCGACGATCGCGCCGAGCAGTTGGAAGTTGGTGTCGGAGTAGCGGGCACGGCGGCGTGTGGCGTCCGGATCCTGTGGCGGGAAGTAGGGGGTGAGCCGGCGCACCCGCGCGACCACGTCGTCGAGGTCGTAGGCGACGTCACCCTGCACGAGCAGGTCGCTGAAGCTGGTCTCGCCCTCGGGGGTGTCCAGGAAGTAGTCCGGCACCCCGGAGGTGTGCGACAGCAGGTGCCGCACCGTGATCTCGCCGCTGTGGTCCACGCCGCGCAGCCGGTGCAGTCCCTGGGTGACCTCGGGCGGCAGGTAGGTGGTGATGGGGACGTCGAGGCCGACACGCTCCTGCTCGCACAGCTGCATCACGACGACGGCGGTGTAGAGCTTCGTGACGCTGGCGTAGTGGAACGGGGTCTCGGGCAGCATCGGGGACCCGTCGGGGCGTGCCTGCCCGGCGGCCGAGGTCAGGCGCAGGGTCTGGTCGGCGCTCTCGACCGCGAGCACGGCGTGCCGGACGGCCTTCCGGTCGACCAGTTCGGTGACGATCCCGTCGAGCAGGGTCGCCGCCGCGGTCGTCGTCATCGGGGTACTCCTCATCGCCCTGCCTGCATCGGCGGTGCCCGTCGGCCCGGCCACGGCCGTGGCGATCGGAAGGTGCGCCCCTGACCCTGGGACGATCGTGGCCCGCCCGCCGGGGTCGTAGCAGGGCCGAAGGACCCGATCGACGCCGCCTCCCGTCGGGAGTGCGGGCGGCCGTCATCCGGCATGCGGCTGACGCCGAGGTCGTGCCGCAGGTGTGCCGCACACTCGGGTGTCTCGGCCGTGGGTCGATGGGGGAGTGACGATGCTCGGCTGCCTGTTCGCCTTCTGGCTGCTGTTCATGGCCGGCGTGCTGTTCCTGCTCCTCGTCGGAATGCTGGTCGAGACCCACAGCTCGCGGTGATCGCCGCCGTGATCTTCGGGTTCTGGTGGGTGGCCCGCCGCACCGGGCCCGGCAGACCGGGCTGATCCCGGCTTCGATTCGACCGCCCGGTCAGTGGGAGACGCTGCACGTTGTCGTTCGACACGTCGACACGTTCGGTACGGCGGTCGTGGCGGGGGCGACCCTGGGCAACCGCTGGCCCGGATATCGACCCGGCGGAGGAGCAGTTGTGCTGCCCAGTCCGGGGTCGACCGTCAGGCGGCGTCGAGGACGACGCAGGTCAGCTCGTGCTTGTTCTGCGACAAGTGGAACAGCTGCGCACCGGGCAGTGCGGCGAACCGTGCGGCCACGTCATGGTCCGTCTCGCCCTGGAACTTGACCGTGCACACGAGGTTCCTGACCAGGCCGGAGTCCAGCCACCGCGTTGCCAGATCCAACAGCCGGCCCGGATAGGCGACGATGTCGCTGCACCACCAGTCGACCGGGCCGACGTCGACCGGGTCGAGACCGAACGCCGATGCCCGCCGCCAGGTCACGTTCGCGAGCCGGTCGACCTCGGGCGCCAGGGGCGCCTTGTCGATCGCGGTGACCTCGGCGCCTGAACGGGCCAGCAGCCACGTCCAGCCGCCGGGTGCCGCACCCAGATCGAGACAGCGCTCACCCGGTCCCGGCTGGCGCCGCAGCCGGGCGAACGCCTCCCACAGCTTCAGATACGCACGGCTCGGTGGTCCCTCCCGGTCCTCGACGAACGCCGGGACACCGTTGGGGAACGGGCTCGAACAGTCGGGTGCGGCCAGCACCAGGTCGCGCTCCAACAGCGTCCAGGAACCGAGCGGTGCGTCGGGTGCCACCTCGCCCAGCTCGAGCGGTCGCGCCGACACGTGGGGGAGCTTGTCGGTGACCAGCTGCGCCCGCCCCCGGTGCTCGGGGGCGTAGGCGACCCAGTTGCGCTGGCGGTTGCGGAGTGCCTTCGCGGCGTCACCGATCGAGGACACCGGGATCCGTTCCGCGTCCCACCAGATGTTGGCCGCCCAGGCGACATGGACGGGTGGGCTCTCGCTGACCCGGAGGCGGCCGTGATGGAACTGCACGACGACGCCGGCGCGGGCGAGCTCGTCGTCGAGCTCCTGCTCGTAGCCCTCGGCGGCCAGGTATGCGGTGGTCATCTGGGCGTCATCGATGTGGCCTGTGCTGGGAGGTGGCACGCTAGTGCTGTCCGACGACGCGGAGTCGCGCTGGCGGAGGGACGGATGGAGCCGTGATCGTCACCGTCGGCCACGGTACGGCCTCGCAGCAGGAGCTCGAGGAGCTGCTGGTCGGTGCCCAGCTCGCCTCGGTCGTCGACGTGCGCCGCCACCCGGGCAGCCGTCGCCACCCCCACGTCGCCTACGACCGCCTCGAGGCCTGGCTGCCCGCCGTCGGCATCGACTACCGCTGGGACGAGCGCCTCGGCGGGCGTCGCAGCCGCATGCAGGGTTCGCCCCACACCGGACTGCGTGACCCGTCCCTCCAGGGCTACGCCGATCATCTCGAAACGCCGGAGTTCCGTGACGCGATCGAGGGGGTGTTGAGCGAGGCCCGCCTGCGGCGCGTCGCCGTGCTGTGTTCCGAGTCCGTGTGGTGGCGCTGCCACCGTCGGCTGATCGCCGACCACGTCATCCTGCTGACCGACGTGCCGTTGCGCCACCTGCTCCACGACGGCCGCCTCGACGAGCACCACCCCGCCGACGTGGTCCGGGTGGAGGCCGGCCGGCTGGTCTATGACGGGGGCGAGCCGACGCTGCTCTGAAGCGCTCGGGTCCGATGTCGGGTCCTGACGTGCAGCACTGGCATCAGCCCGGCAGGGAGTGTCCGAGCCCGCGGCCCAGACGGGCGAGCAGTGGCACGGCCGCCGCGGACGGTCCCTGCAGCCCCGCGAGACCGGGACGCTGGTCACCTGGACGTTGACGGGCCCGACGACGTTCATGACGAAGCTGATGGGCGTGTTCCTGTCGATGGACAAGATGCTCGGCGGAGACTTCGAGAAGGGGCTCGCCAACCTCGAGGCCGAGGTCGAGGTCGAGGCCGAGACCGGCACGGCCTGACGCCCCCACCCGGCGTCGGGTCAGCTCGCCTGCACGTCACGCCGTCGGAAGGCGACCAGCCCGGCGGCCACGGCTGCCAGTGCGGTCACGGTGAGCAGGATCACCGGGAGGGCCGCGAACGTCTCGAGGGGGATCCCCGCGGGGTGCTCGAAGGGTGAGAGGTTGTGGACGGCCTGCGGCAGGTCGAGCATGGCGCCGAAGTTCCCGACGAAGAAGCTGAAGCCGACGAGGGCCCACGTCGCCGGTACGGCGCGGGGCAGGACCCCGAACAGCGCCGCCGCGAGCCCCAGCACGACCAGGGCCGCCGGAACCTGGTTGAGGTGCGCGAGCACCAGTTCCCGGACGTGTTGCCAGTCACCGGTGACCATCGCGGCCCCGAGGCCGGTCGCGACGCCGGCGAGCACCATGATCACCACGACCCCGCCCGCGGTGACGGCGAGATTGGCGCCGAGCCAGGTCCACCGGCTGACGGGGGTGGCCAGGACGGGTTCGGCGCGGCCGTCGGCCTCCTCGCTGCGGAGGCTCCCGACCGCCATCACGGCGTACGCGCTGGCGAGCAGCGCCATGAAGACCGCCATGTAGCCGAGGTAACCGGCGAGCAGGTCCTCCGCACCGAACAGCTCGAGGAACACGTCGGGCATGTCGTCGACGGCGACGAGCAGAGCATCGGCGTACGCGCCGTAGGCCAGGCCGGTGACGACCAGTGCGGCGCCCCACCCGATGGTGCTGGCCCGCTGCAGGCGAAGCGCGAGGCCCAGCGGGGTCCCGAGGGCGGCCGAGGCCGTCGTCGACCCGGCGCGCACGGTGAACCGGCTCGCCCCCAGGTCGCGGCGGGTCGAGAGCGTGTAGCCGGCCGCGCCGGTGACGACGGCGAAGGCGAGTGCCAGTGTCAGGGGCCACCACCGGTCGAGGACGAACGGGGCGGACTGCTGCACCCAGCCCAGCGGGGAGAGCCACGAGAGGAGGGTGCCGCCCTCTCGTGCCATGTCCCCGCCGGCGCGGAGGAGGAACGCGGCTCCGAGCGCGGCCCCGGCCATGCCGGCGGCGGCGCGGGAGTACTCGCTCAACTGCACGGTGATGGTGGTCAGGCCGGCGAACGCCAGCCCGAGGACGCCGATCCCGACGGCGAACAACAGGGAGCCGCCGGCGGCGAAGCCCCCGACGCCCACCATGGCCGCGAAGACGACGCCGGTGGCGACCAGGTTGGTGATGGCGGCGACGATGAGCGCTGCGGTCAGTGGCGCACGGGGGCCGACCACGTTGGCCCGCACCAGTTCGGCCCGTCCGGTCTGTTCCTCGACGCGGGTGTGGCGGACCACCAGCAGGATGCTCATCAGTGCGGAGAGGATGAGGAAGTACAGCCCGTAGCCGTTGGCGACGAACCGTGCGTAGGTGGGCGCGTCGAAGCCGTACCCGGGACCGATCAACAGCCGGCCGACCGGGTCCGCGAACAGCTGTGTGGTCGCAGCCAGGTCCCCCTCGGTCTCCGCGATGCTCGGCAGGGCGGCGACGAGGTAGACCACGAAGAGCCCCAGCCCGCCGGTCCAGGCGGGCAGCTTGACCCGGTCGCGGCGGAGCATGAACCGCACCAGGATCGCCGTGCCCGCGAGGTTGCTGCTCCGTTCGTCCAGGGGGGCGTTCTGTCGTCGTGGTGACGTGGTGGTGGCCGTCATCGTGCGGCCTCCCGTCCGTCGGCGACCGACGCCCCGACGCCGTAGTGGCGCATCAACAGCTGCTCGAGGGTGGGCGGATGCGCCACGAGCGAGCGAACCCCCAGCGGGGCCAGTGCCCGGACGACCTCGTCGAGGCGGTCCCCGTCGACCTCGAAGCGCACCTGCCCGTCGATCCGTTCGAGGCCGTGGACCCCGGGCAGGTGCTCCAGCCCGTCGGCGGGTGCGGCCGTCTCGGTCGTGACGGTGGTCCGGGTCAGGTGCCGCAGCTCCGCGAGCGTGCCGGCCTCCACGGTGCGGCCCTGGCGGATGATGGAGATCCGGTCGGCGAGCACCTCGACCTGGGCGAGAATGTGGCTGGAGAGCAGCACGGTCCCACCCTCCTGCTTCACCCCACGGATGCAGTCCTGGAAGACGGCCTCCATCAGCGGGTCGAGGCCGGCCGTGGGCTCGTCGAGCAGCAGCAGCTCGACGTCGCTGGCCAGGGCGGAAATCAACGCGACCTTCTGCCGGTTGCCCTTGGAGTAGGTGCGGCCCTTCTTCGACGGGTCGAGGTCGAAGCGCTCGCACAGCTCGTCGCGCCGCCGCTTGTCGAACCCGCCGCGCAGCCGGGCGAACAGGTCGATCGCCTCGCCGCCGGTGAGGTTGGGCCACAGCTCCACGTCACCCGGCACGTAGGCCAGGCGACGGTGGAGGGCGACCGCGTCGGTCCACGGGTCCCCGCCCAGCATCCGTACCTGCCCGCCGTCGACGCGCAGCAGGCCGAGCAGGACGCGGATGGCGGTCGACTTGCCGGCGCCGTTGGGGCCGAGGAAGCCGTGGACCTCGCCCCGGGAGACCTCCAGATCGAGGCCGTCGAGTGCCACCACGTGCCCGAAGGTCTTGACCAGACCGGACGTGGAGATGACGTAGGTGTCGTCCACGGTGCTCACTCCTGCTCCAGACGCGAGATCGCGTCGCGCACGTTGCCGTGCATCCGTTCGCTGAAGAGCCCGTCGGTCAGCAGTTCGGTCGCGCCGCGGAAGTAGGGCAGCAGCGCGGCCGGTTCGCCCGTCAGGTCGGCGCCCAACAGCCGCCGGACGTGCTCGTGGAGGGTCACCGCCCCCAGCGACCAGATCAGCATGACCATCGCGCGTTCCCGCGGGTGTTCGGTGGGGACGTAGGCGCCGTTCGCCACCCCCTGTTCCATCGAGCGAAGGGTCTCGGTCGCGAGCTCGTCGACCAGGGCGACCACCGATGGCGAAGCCTCGGCCAGGCTGCGCGCCAGGTACGGCAACGCAGCCGGGTGGTGTTGCTGCCGGCGACGGAACGCCTCGAGGATGTCGAGCTCGACGCCCTGCTCGGCCGACAGGCGCATCTGCTCGCGGAGCTCACCGAGGATGCGGGCGTCGCACGCCTCCCGCAGGGTGTCCTTGGACCCGAAGTGGTGCAGGATCAGAGCCTGTGAGACCTCCGCCTGTTCGGCGATGGCCTTGAGGCTGGTGCCGGTGACGCCGTCCTCGGCGAAGCGGTCGATCGCGGCTTCGAGGATGCGCTCGCGTGCAGAGCGTTCGTCGGTGGCGCCGTCGACCGGGTCCTTGGTGTCCATTTCCCGAGGCTGACTAAATGTTCAGTCAGCGTCAAGGGCCGAAGTGCCCGAGGGAGATCGGGTCGGCTTCGTCCGACCGGCCCTTGTCCGGGCCGTGGCGGGGAACGACACTGTTTCCGGTCGGTCAACGGAGGTCAGACATGGCGGGTCGCTGTCTCATCATCGCCAACCAGACCCTCGGGGGAGAGGCGCTCGACGAGGCGGTGCGGGACTGCACCCGCCGTGGGGTAGACGAGTTCTACGTGGTCGTTCCCATGACCCCGGTCAGGCACGAGACCTCCACCTGGACCGGGGGCTTCACCCTGGATGCCGGGGGCGCCTCGCCGGAGCGGATCCGCCAGGCGGTCGCGGAGGACAAACGCCGCTACGCGGCCGAACTCGACCAGGCCCGGGACCGTGCCCAACGCCGGCTCGACCTGATGGTGGAGAAGATCCAGGCGACGGGCGGGCGGGCCTACGGAGAGGTCGGTGTCGATGACCCGCTCGACGCCACCTCGGCCGTGTTGGAGCGCGAAGGCCCCTTCGAGGAGATCATCGTCTCCACGCTTCCGGCCGGCATCTCCCGCTGGGTGAAGTGGGACCTCGCCAACCGGGTCGCCCGACTCGCCGACATTCCGGTCGTCACCGTCGAGGCGGTAGAGGAATGACCCATCCGCCGCGCACCTGCTCCACGGCGGAGGCCAGGGCGTGGAGGCCAGGTCGCGGGCATGCCAGTAGCGCCGGCGTGGCGTGACCGTCCGCTGCCGCGGTCATCAGGCGTGGGACGCAGGGGCTGCAGCCGCCTGGAACGCCTCGAGACGGACCCACTCGTGGTAGCGCTCGCGCCCGAGTGCCGCGATGATCCCGGTGGTCTGGCTGCCGTGGGCCTCGAGCGCGCGCACCTTGCGCCCGAGCGTCGCGTCGTCGAGGGCCAGACTCCAGCTCGGCTCCGCCACCGGGGGGAGCCCGGGCGGGAAGACCTCCTCGTTGACGTCGGCGAACTCGTGCGCCCACGCGACCGTCTTCGTCGCGTGGAGCAGGCGTGCCGTGTGCCCGCTGCGGGCCAGCGCCTCGCCCGCCCACGCGCACACCGTCTGGTGATCGGGATGGCCGGTCATACCGTCCGGTCCGAACGTGACCACGCTGTCGGGCCGAATCCGGTCGATCGTGGCACTCAGCCGGGCCGCGTGCGCCGCGCCATCCAGGTCGGCGAGGGTGCCGTCATCCAGGTCGAGGCACTCGTGTTCTTCCACGCCGAGGATGTCCATGGCCGCCGCAATCTCCGCGCGGCGGATCGCACGCAGTTCGCGCTGTGGCCAGCGTCCTGCGTCCGCGGTCTCCCCGGCGTCGCCGAGCGTGGCGGTCACGCAGGCCACCCGCTGTCCGGCATCGGCGGCCAGGGCCATCACGCCGCCCATGAGGTAGGTCTCGTCGTCGGGATGTGCCCAGATCCCGAGGATGCTGCCGAGGCTCGCGACACCGTCGTTCATTCGACCCCTCGCTGCGGGCGGTAGCGGGTCCGATCGGGCGCACTTCAGGCCGGCGGGAACGCCCCCTCAACATCCGCTGGCCGTCCGGGGGCGTCAAGAGGAGCCCGCCCATCGGACGGCGCTGTGCGGCAGGGGCGCCGCCGGGTGACGGTCCGTCGCCGTCTGCAGCGCCGCCTCGCAGTAGCGTGGGCGCCACGGGACGGGTCGGGGAGGGTCATGGAGGCGGCGCAGATCACGACCCGCGAGGGGAACTTCCCGGTCGCCGGCTGGGTCAGGAGCGCCGTGTGGTTCGGGCTCGTCGCCGTCGTGCTCTACGTCGCCGGCTGGGCCGTGGCGGGCCAGCGACGCGAGGACTACGACCCGACCGAGCAGGCGATCAGCGAACTGTTCGCGCTCGGCGCCCCGTGGGTGTCACGCGGCCCGCTGGTCGCAGGTCTGGTGCTGTCGGGGATCGCCTTCCTGTGGCTCGCACCCGCGCTGCACCGCACGTTGCCGGGCCGGGGCCTGCCCGGTCCGGTGCTCGTGGTGCTCGCCGGTCTCGGCACGCTCGGTGTCGTGGCCGCACCCTGCACCGACGGATGTCCCGGCGCCGACACCTCCGTCACCGACACCTGGCACGCCATCACGGCCGGCGTCGGCTACACGGCGTTGGTGCTCGCACCGCTGGCCTTCGCCTGGCGGATCCGGGTGGAGCTGCCGGGCCTGGCACGGTGGTCGGCGATCATCGGCGGGACCGGACTCGTCCTCTTCGGGGTGTACACGGTGGGACTCGTCGACGCGGCCCCGGGGCTGCAGCAGCGGGTGTTCAACACCGTCGCGGACGCCTGGTACGTGCTCGTCGCGGTGTGGGTCCTGCGCCGGGACCACCGGGCGCGCCGCGCGGCCCCCGCGCCGTGACGTCCGGCCCGGGGGCGTC
>SLRZ01000180.1 GCA_007130695.1 Nitriliruptoraceae bacterium | reverse complement strand
CTCGAGGACATCCTCGAGCGTGACCACCCCCATGGTCCCGCCGTACTCGTCGATGACCAACGCCAGATGCTCCCGACGCTGGCGGAACCGCTCGAGCAGGTGGTCGGCACGTAGCAGCCACGGCACCGCCTCGACGGGACGGGCAAGCTCGCCCACGGTGGCTGTCGACTCAGCCAGCAGGGCGGCCAGCAGCTCGTGCTTGAGCGCGACCCCCACGACGTGATCGAGTTCGCCGTTCGCAACGACGATGCGGCTGTGCTCCGAGGCCAGGATGTCGGCACGCGCGTCGGCGACACGACGGTCGGCCTCGAGCCAGGTCACCGCCGTTCGTGGCGTCATCAGCTCCTGCGCCCGACGGTCGTTGAGCTGGAACACCCGCTGGAGCATCTCGAGCTCATCGGCCTCGATCGTGCCCTCGGACCGCCCGATGCGGGCGAGCAGGCGGATCTCGGCCTCGTTGGTCGACGGCTCCCGTGGCCCCCGCGTCAACGGCCGCATCAACGTCTCGAACACCACCACGAGCGGGGTCAGCACCACCGTCATCCCACGAACCGGCACGGCGATCCTGAGCCCCACCCGCACCGCGTAGCGCTCACCCAGCGTCTTGGGCAGGATCTCCGCGAACAGGATGATCAGAAACGTCAACACCCCGGAGACGACGCCCACCCAGCCCGCACCGAACACCACGGCCGCCGCCCGGCCGACCATGATGCTTCCAACGATGTTGAACACGTTGTTGAGCACCACGATCGCCGAGATCGGCCGACCGATCCGCTGCTTGATGGCCAGCAACGCGCGAGCGCTTCTGCCCCCCTGCTCCGCCAGCTGTCGGGCACGCACCTCCGGGACCGACAGCAGCGCCGCCTCAGCGCCAGAGCACATCCCTGAGCCGAGCAACACCACCAGGACCGTGACGGCCAAACCACCCATACCCGCAGTCTGGCACACCCTCGCACCCGCACCCCACCCGGTGACGCGAGGTCAACCATCGAGCTGCAGCCTTCCGCCAGGGCGCGGCGGCCTACTGCAGCCGGGCACGGCATGCGACACTCGACGCCTACGCCACACAGCCGAGCAGCCCGATGAGCTACGCAGCATCACCGCACTGGCGTACCTACCAGCCCTTCCTGCCCGAACAGCTTCGCTGTGACCGCCAGCACCAGCCCGTCGAGGAGCTCTGGGCCTGGAACGACCACCAGGTGCACCTCGACCGTCATGTCGACCACGACGCGCCGGCCAAGATGATCGCCCTGCACGGTGCCGGCGGCAACGGACGGCTCCTGGCCTCGGTCGGCATCGCTGCCCACCCAAGCGCCGAGACCGTCGCGCCAGACCTACCCGGCTACGGCCACACCCGGCTTCCCGACGACACCAGCACCTACACCTACACCGACTGGATCGCCTGCGTCGAAGCGCTCGTCGACGCCGAATCCGCGCGCGACGACCGCCCCATCATCCTGTTCGGAGCAAGCATCGGCGGCATGCTGGCCTACGACGTCGCCGCCAGAACACCGCGGGTACAAGGCGTGATCGCCACCTGCCTCCTCGAACCCCGCGACCCCGAAGTCCGACGCGCCGTCGTACGTCACCCCACCCTGGCACACGGCATCCCCCTCGCCCTCGCACTGGGACCCCTGCTCGGACGCGTGCGCGTGCCCATCCGACTGCTGGCCAACGTCCGCGCGATCGCCAACACGCCCGAGCTCGCCGCCGCCTGCCTCACCGACCCCCTCGGTGGTGGAAACCGCGTCCCACTGGCCTTCCTCACCTCGTGGCTGCGGTCCCAGCGGCCCCTCCCACCCGAGCAGTTCTCCACCCCCGTCCTACTCGTCCATCCGGGTGATGACCGCTGGACACCACCAGCCCTGTCTCAGCCGTTCCTCCGGCGCATCGCGGGCGAAACCACCTACGTCGAACTCGACAACTGCGGCCACTTCCCGGTCGAGGAACCAGGGCTCACGACCATGACCCAAGCCATCCACAACTTCCTCGAGCAGATCACCGGCAAACGCCTGCCGCCAACATGAGTCCCGCCCGCCGACCTATCAGGAACGGCCCGTTCGCGGAACCGGGCGGCCCGCGTGCCAGTCGACCGGTCTCGTAGCCATCTTCGATGATGGTGAGCTTGCCCGACGGAGTCGAGCGGCGCCCAAGCGCTGAGCCTCGCTTCCGATGCGCATCACGGGCCAACCGAGGGTGAGAAGTCGGCCATCGAGACAAAGGTCGGCCAGTGTCAACGGACCGTCACAGCCGATCGTGACGGTCTCCCCCTGTGGCGGCCAGGGAGGGTGGCGACGTCGGAGCCGTGGCACGAGTGATGTATCCGGCTGATGAAGTCGGGGGTACGGCGCGAGCAGCCGGTGGCTCCAGTGCTCCCTCGGAGAGGTGCCAGGTAGTAGTCAGGTTCCAGGTTCTGCATACCCCGTCCCGGGGGAACCGGTTGGGCTCACCCGGCGGCGTCGGGGTTCTGGCCGTGCGTGGCCCACCAGGTCGCGTCGAGTTCTCCCAGCTCCGTCGCCGGCAGCGCCGCACCCGAGAGGTACTCGTCGCGGATCGAACGCCAGTCGTTGACGGCGCCGAGGCGGCCGAGCACCGAGTACAGACCCCACTGGATGCGGTTGAGCAGCAGGTAGTCGGGCGGCATGTTGAGCCGGCGCAGCGCATCCCCGAACTGGCTGCGGGGATCGCTGCTGGCCCGGATGACCTCGCCCGCGAACTCGGGGGTGAACTCGAAGGGTTGCAGTTCGGGTAGCACCGGCCGGGTGTAGAGACGGAACCACTCGTAGATGCGCTCCTCGTCCACCGCGACCCCGGGCGGGATGAAGCCCGCCTCCCGGAGGCCGTCGATGGTGTCGTCGCGGTCACCGAGCGCAACCGAGCGTTCGATGCGGCGCATGGACGAGTAGCGCTCCCGGCTGAACATCTTCACCGACCCGTAGTCGATGAAGACCACGCGGGGGCCGCCGTCGGCCGCGGCGCCGTCCTCGATGAGGTAATTGCCGGGGTGCGGGTCGCCGTTGAAGAGGCGGAAGCGGCCCATCGAGCCGAAGGCGTAGCGGAAGATGATCTCGCCGACCCGTTGCTGCTCCGCCTCGGAGGAATTGGCGGCCACCTCGTCGAAGCGCCGGCCGTGCGCACGTTCGCTGACCAGGACCCGTCCGCGGCACAGGTCCCCGACGATGTCGGGCACGTGGATGAAGGGATGGTCGCGGTAGCGGTCGGCGAACGCTCGCTGGTACTGGGCCTCGCGCTGGTAGTCGAGCTCGTCGTCGATACGTTCACGCAGCTCGTCGAGCAGCGGGCCGACCTCCTGGTTGGGCGAGACCAGCCGGGCGATCGGAGCGAAGGACTCTGCGTTCTTCAGGTCCGCCCGCACGGCCTCCGCGACGCCGGGGTACTGGACCTTGACGACCACGTCGCGGCCGTCCTCGGTCCGCGCGGCGTGCACCTGTCCGATCGAGGCCGCCGCGAGGGGCTCGGGGTCCCACTCGGCGAAGACCGCCTCGGGCGGGGCGCCGTACTCCTCCCGCACCACCTCGGCGATCGAGGCCGGGTCGTAGGAGGGCGCCTGGTCGCGCAGGCCCGCGAGTGCCTCGTGGTAGACGCTTCTGACCTCGGGCGGCAGGTCGAGGTCGATGAAGCTCAGCAGCTGGCCGAGCTTCATCGCCGCACCCTTCATGTCACCGAGCGTCTCGGCGAGGTGGAGGGCGATCGCACGGTGGGCGGCCTCGTCGTCGGGCTCGCTGCCGTCACGCCAGGCACGGGCCCGCGAGCCGGCGAGGCCCGCGGCGCCCCGCACGCCCGTGCGGGCGAGGCGGGTGCCCCGTCCGATTCGGCCACCGAGTCCCTTGCCGGCCATCGTCAGCCGTCCGTCGCGCAGCGGTGGCTCATTCGGCCATCTCCGCCAGCGGGTCGTCCTGCGCCTTGGCCTCGGTCAGGCGTGACTCGAGCCGGCCACGGCGGGTGTCGTCGAGGCAGGCGCAGCCGACCTCGAAGTCGGCGTAGTGCCGCACGTCCTTGCGGTGCGTGGGGCAGGATGCGACCTCGAGTCGGGTGATCGGCTCGCTACGGGGCACGGGTCCCTCCTAGACGTTGAATCGGAAATGCATGACGTCGCCGTCGGCGACCACGTAGTCCTTGCCCTCCACGCGGAGCCGTCCGGCGTCCTTGGCGGCGGCCTCGCTGCCGAGCTGGTCGTAGTCGGTGAACGCGATGACCTCGGCCCGGATGAAGCCCCGCTCCATGTCGGAGTGGATCTCGCGGGCCGCACGTGGTGCCTTGGCGCCCTGGCGCACGGTCCAGGCCCGCGATTCGGTGGGGCCGGCCGTGAAGAAGGTGAGCAGGCCGAGAAGCTCGTAGGCACGCTCGATCAGGCGCTGGAGGCCGCTGCGCTCGAGGCCGAGGGATTCGAGGTACTCGGCGCGTTCCTCACCGTCGAGCTCCGCGAGCTCGGCCTCGACCTGGGCCGAGACGACCACGACCTCCGCGCCCTCCTCCTCGGCGATCTTGTTGACCAGCGCGACGTGTTCGTTGCCGTCGGGCAGTTCGTCCTCGGCGACGTTGGCCGCATAGAGCACCGGCTTGAAGGTCAGCAGGGAGAGTTCGCGGGCCAGTGCTGGGTCGAGCTCCCCGGGGAAGGTCCTGGCGGGCGCGCCGTCGGCGAGGTGGTCACGCAGGGCCGTGATCTGCTGGGCCTCGCGCTGGAGGTCCTTGTCCCCGCTCTTGGCGGCCCGCTGGGCCCGCTCCACGCGCCGTTCGACCGTGTCGAGATCGGCCAGGACGAGTTCGGTGGAGATGATCTCCATGTCGCGGGCGGGATCGATCGAGCCGGAGACGTGGATGACGTCGTCGTCGGTGAAGCAGCGCACCACGTGGCAGATCGCGTCGACCTCGCGGATGTGGGCGAGGAACTGGTTGCCCAGGCCCTCCCCGCGGGACGCGCCGGCGACCAGCCCGGCGATGTCGACGAACTCGATGGCCGTGGGCACGATCTTGGCGGAGCTGGCCAGTTCGCCCAGCCGTTCCAGGCGGGGGTCGGGGACCGCCACGACCCCGACGTTGGGGTCGATGGTGCAGAAGGGAAAGTTCGCCGCCTCGGCCCCCGCCTGGGAGACCGCGTTGAACAGCGTGGACTTGCCCACGTTTGGGAGCCCGACGAGCCCGACCTGGAGAGCCACTGGTTCACACCTCGAACGAACGGAGCCGGTCCACGGGTGCGTGCGGACGAATGGGCGCGCACCGGGACGTTGACGATTCCTGGCAGCGTACCCACCATCCCGGGCACCCTCGGTCGTGGGGCCGTCAGCTGGCGGTCTCGAGCAGGCCGTCGAGCCGGGGCTGGGAGAGCTTACGCAACGCCCGGTGTTCGATCTGGCGGATGCGCTCCCGGGTCACGCCGTAGTGGGCGCCGAGTTCCTCGAGGGTGCGCGGCTGGCCGTCGTGCAGCCCGAAACGCTGCTCGATCACGTCGCGCTCACGGTCCGAGAGCAGTCGCAGCGCGGTGACGAGGGCCTCGCGGGCGATGGCCTCGCCCACGGTCGCCTCCGGGCCGCGGTCGACCTCGTCGGCCACGAGGTCACCGACCGTGGCCCCGCCGTCGGTGTCGCTGCGAAGCGGCAGGTCGAGCGAGACGATGGTGCGCGCGGCCCGGCGGATCTCCCGCAGCCGCGACAGGTGCAGGTCGAGGTCGGCGGCGAGCTGCTCCTCGGAGGCCGGGCCGCCGGTGGCCTGGAAGACCTCCTGCTCCCGCATCCGCAGCCGTTGGGCGACCTCGTAGGCGTGCAGCGGCAGGCGTACCGCGCGCCCCCGGGACGCCAGGCCGCTGAGTACGGCCTGCCGGATCCACCAGGAGGCGTAGGTGGAGAAACGGAACCCCCGGGCCGGGTCGAAGCGCTCGACCGCCGTCAGCAGGCCGAGGTTTCCCTCCTGGACCAGGTCGAGGAAGTCCAGGCCGCGGCCCTGGTAGCGGCGGGCGATCGAGACGACGAGGCGGAGGTTTGCCTCGGTGAGCCGGTGTGCCGCCGCGTGGCCGTCGCGGACCGCCAGGCGCAACCGGGCGCGCCGGCGCGGGTCGGGCTCGCCCGCCGCGATGGCGGTGGCGGCCGTGCCCACCCGGATCCGCTTGGCGAGGTCGACCTCCTGCTGTGCGCTCAGCAGCGGGACGCGGCCCACGTGCTCGAGGTACCAGCTCAGGGTGCCGCCGCCCTGTCCTGCCACCTGCGAACCCCCAGACCGTGCGCCCGCCGCCGGTGTGACGCCGTGCCCGCTCGAATGCATCGGCCATCGGGACGCGGACCTTGAAGGTCCCTTGGTCGACCCCGTCGCGGCCGGCTACCGTCCGCCCCGATCATGCGTCTCCTCGTCGCGCGCTGCGCCGCCACCTACGACGGCCGCCTGTCGTCCACCCTGACGTCCGCGGTCCGTCTCGTCATGGTCAAGGCGGACGGCTGTGTCGCCATCCACGCCGACGTGGGCGCCTACAAGCCGGTGAACTGGATGAACGCACCCAACACCCTCCTCGACGAGGGGGAGCGGTGGATCGTGACGAACCCGAAGGGGGAGCGCCTCACGATCGACTTCGAGGAGGTGTTCACCGACGTCGCCCACGAGCTCGACACCGAGCGCGGACTCACCCTGGACGGGGTGGAGCGCGAGCTGCAGGAGCTGCTGGCCGACCATCCGGGCCATCTCGAAGCCGGGTTGACGTGCGTGCAGCGCGAGTTCCGGACGGACCTCGGGCCGGTGGACCTGTTGTGCCGGGACGACGACGGTGCGGCCGTGGCCGTGGAGATCAAGCGGATCGGGGAGATCGACGGCGTCGAGCAGTTGACCCGCTATCTCGAACGCATGCAGCGCGACCCGTTGATCGCTCCGGTCCGCGGGCTGTTCGCGGCGACGGTGGTCAAGCCCCAGGCGCGGGTCCTGGCCGAGTCCCGGGGCATCGGGTGCGTCGAGGTGGATCTGTCGCGACTGCGCGGCGAGGACGACGTCCACCTGCGGCTGTTCTGATGACCACGCTCCACCCGCTGCCCGCCACCCTCACCGACCCGCACGGACGGCTGGCCCGGGGACGGTGGGTGGGCGAACTACCCACCGATCCCGTACCGGTCGGAGCGCGCGGTGGTCGTGTCCGGCGCTGGTACTACGTCGGGGCCGCCGATGGGCGGGCGCAGGACGGCCTGCTCGCGGTCGGGGCCGCGGTGGTCGATCTCGGCGCCGTGGCGGTGGCCTTCGCCTGGGCGAGCATGGGGGGACGGACCGTCACCTGGGAGACCCGACGTCCACTGGGACGGGGCGCGTGGGTCGCTGCGACCCCAGCCGGGGGGGCCGGGCTGCGGAGCCGGGATGCGCGGATGGACCTGCTGGGCGACGGCGGCCTCGACCTCGACGTGCCGGTGGCGGGTGGACGCCTGGCCGTCCGGGTCCGTGGCAAACAGCCCGTCGCCCCGGTCGTGCTCAGCACCGCGACCCCGCGGGGCGGGTGGAACGTGACCCAGAAGGCGGCCGGCAACGCCGTCAGCGGTCGGATCGCGCTCGGCGCCGCGCAGTACGACCTGGGCGAGGACGCGGGAGGCTGGCGGGACTGGACCAGCGGGCGGCAGGACCGTCGGACCACCTGGCGCTGGGCGGCAGGGGCCGGGACGGACGCCGATGGACGCCGCGTGGGACTCAACGCCTCCACGGGCATGAACGGCGAGGGACCCGGCGAGGATCTCCTGTGGTGGGAGGGGCGGCCCCACCCGCTGGACGTCGAGCGCCTCGCGCCCCAGGATCTGCCCGAGGGGCAGTGGCGCGTCTCCGGGCCCGGCTGGGCCCTGCGCTTCGAACCCGAGGGGGTACGCGCCGCCGACGAGAACATGCTCGTGCTCCGGTCCCGTTACGTCCAGCCGATCGGCCGCTTCGTGGGCACGCTGCCGGATCCGGACGGCCGGGTCGTACCCGTCACCCTCTCGGGGGTCACCGAGGACCACCTGGCGGTGTGGTGACCCCGCCCTCGCGGTGGGCGGCCGTCGCCGCCCCGAGCGCGGCGAGCAGGGACGCGTCCGAACGGCGCCGCGCCGTGCCGTGGTCGACCCAGGCCACGGTCGGGGACTCGCCGGCCGCCGGCCGCAGTGGTCCGGCGCCGTCGGCCAGCAGCAGGTAGCGCAGGTCGAGGTGGACGTGGCCCCGTGGGCCCTCGTGGACGTCGACGTGGACCAGCCGCGGACCCCCGGCCGGATGGTGCGCGTCCACCCCGGTCTCCTCGAGGGTCTCGCGCACCGCGGCGTCGGCGGGGGCCTCGCCCTCCTCGAGGTGCCCGCCGGGCTGGAGCCAGATCCCGAGCCGCTTGTGGCGGTGCAGCAGGGTGCGCCCGTCGCCGTCCAGGACGATCGCCGAGCCGGTCACGTGCGTGGGGTCGGCGTGCTGGTCGAACGGATCCCGCAGCCAGTCCAGCAGGGCGCGGGTGCGCACCAGCGAGCGTCGCTCGCGTTCGTCGCCCGGCCGGTGGTCGGCAAGCGTCGAGCGCAGGGCGTCGAGCCGTGCACTCACCCGGCGCCCCCGCCGTGCACCTGACGGCTCAGCGAGCCGTCACGACGGATCTTGCCGGTGCTCGTGCGGGGCAGGTCGCCGACCACGTGGATGCGCTTGGGGACCTTGGACCGGGCCAGCACGGCCGCGAGCTCGGCCCGCAACTGCTCCGCGTCGGGCTCGTACCCGGGCCAGGGGACGACGGCCGCCTCGAGGCGTTCGCCCCAGTCCTCGTCGGGCATGCCGAACACCACCGCCTCGGCGACCCCCGGGGCCTCGAGCAGGTAGCGCTCGACCTCCGCGGGGTAGACGTTGACGCCCCCGGTGATCACCAGGTCGCCGGGGCGACCGGCCAACGTCAGACGGCCGCCCTCGTCGAGGCTGCCGAGGTCGCCGACGGTGAAGGCGTCCCCGTCCCACGCCCGTTCCGTGCGGTCGGGCGAGCGCCAGTACTCGAACCGGGCATGCTCCGGTACGTGGGCCCACACCGTGCCGACCTCGCCGACCGGGAGCTGGAGCCCCGCGTCGTCGCGGATCTCCAGCCGCCGCCCGGGTCGGGCGTGGCCGACCGTGCCGGGGGCGCGTCGCCAGACGTCGGGCGGGCAGATCGTGAACTGGCCCTCGGTCGAGCCGTAGAACTCCCAGACGGCCCCTTCAGGCGCGAGGTCGAGGACCTCCTCCTTGAGGGGGACCGGGCACGGGGCCGCGGCGTGGGCGAGCAGCGCCAACGAGGCGAGGTCGTCCGGTGCGGTCTCGGGCAGTTCGAGCAGGCGGTGCAGGTGCGTGGGCACGCAGAACAGCGAGTCGGGGCGCAGGGTCCGTAACGCGGCCCGCCAGGCGGGCGCGGTGAAGGACTCCAGGACCGCGATCCGTCCGCCGTTCAGAGCGGTCACCAGCGCGAAACGGAACGGCCCCGAGTGGTACAGCGGGGAGACGACCAGGTGGGAGGCACCGTGGCGCCCCTCGAAGGCCTCGTGTTCGTCGGCGATCGTCTCGCGCCCCCAGTCGGCGTCGTGGATCCCGGCGAAGACCCCCTTGCGGCGCCCGGTCGTGCCCGAGGTGTAGGCCATCGGCCGGGTGCGTGGCCAGTCCGCGGACGGGTCACGGCCGGGGACGGCGGCCAGCTCCTCGGGGTCGGCGGCGATCACCCGCGGCCCCAGCCCCGCGAGTTCGGCCGCGCGCCCGGGCAGCGTGACGATCGCGGTCGGCTCGGCGTCGGCGACGATCTCGGCGAGTTCACCGGGACCGAGGTCGCCGGGGAGCGGCACCGCCACCACGCCCTCGAGGCACGTCGCGGCCAGCAGCCCGAACGTCGAGGGGTCGTTGCCGAGCAGCACCACGATCCGGTCGCCCTCGGCGAGGCCCTCACGACGCAGGAACCCGACCCCGCGGCTGATCAGCGGTGCCGGGTCGTGCAGTCGTGGCGGGGCGGCGCTCACCGCCCGCGGTCGAGGCCGACCTCGGTCACCAGTTCCTCGGGCGAACGACGCAGCCCGATCACGAAGTCGCCGAACTCCGCGTAGCGTGCCGAGGCCTCGTCGTAACGCATCTTGTAGACGATGTCCTTGAGGTCGTAGAGGTCGTGGGCGAACAGCGTCACGCCCCACTCCCAGTCGTCGAGGCCGGTCGACCCGGAGACGAGCTGGACGACCTTGCCCGTGTAGGCGCGCCCGGAGCGGCCGTGGTCGTGCATGAGGCGCTTTCGCTCCTCGAAGTCGAGCGAGTACCAGTTGTCGGCGCCCTCACGGCGGTGCGACATGGGGTAGAAGCAGCCGAGCGCCCACTCGGGCATCCGGGGGTGGAGCTTGGACTCGAGGTAGGAGGCCATCCGCTCCGCGAACTCCTCCACGCGACGCTCGAGGTCCTCGCCCTCGACGCCCTTGGCGGCCATCTCCTCGCGGTACTGCTCCGGGGTGGTCGTGTAGTCGCTGCCCTCGGTCAGCGACAGGTACGACCAGGACAGCTCGAGCGCCGGCGCCGCGTCGCAGGCCAGGACGTCGGTCTGCAACGCCCGCAGCTCGGTCAGGTCGTCGCTGAGCGCCATCAGCATGATGTCGGCCTTGTGGCCGAGCACCGAGAACGGGTGCAGCTGCAGCCGTTCCGAGAACCTCGACAGGACCGCCGCGAGGTCCTTGCCGGCGCCCGGCGCGAGGTCGGCGGCCGCGGCGTGGTCGACGCGCAGGAACAGGTGCAGGACACCCCATCCCTCACTCGGTCGCACGGGCTCGGGCATGACGAAAGCTCCTCGTCGGCGAAGACGCGTCGTGAACACCGTGAGGGTAGCGGCGGGCCCCGCCTCGTCGGCAGTGGGACCCGTGGTGGGGGAGCGTTGACCGTGGGGTCCGGGGGCCGACCCGCCGCCGGCTCACGGCTGCAGGAGCACCTTGACGCCGATGGGCCCCAGTCCGAGCACCGCGACGGTGCCGCCCTTGCCCATGTGCTGCTCGCGCACCTGGGTGGTCTCGCACTGGGTCTGCAGGCCCTGGCCGCAACGGACGCCGCAGCCGGCCCCCGTCCGTGGGGCCGGGGTGCTATTCGAGCGTGTGCTTGCCGCGGACGGTGCCGTCGACGTCGAGGTCGTAGACCAGCGGGATGCCGGTGGCCAGTTCGACCTCCATCACCTCGTCCTCGCCCAACTGGTCGAGCTCCATCACGATCGAGCGGTTGGAGTTGCCGTGCGCGACCACCAGGACGTCCTTGCCCAGCTTGATGTCGCCGAGGATGGCCCGCTCGAAGAACGGCAGCGTGCGCTCGGCGGTGTGCTTGAGCGCCTCGCCGTTCGGGGGCGGGGTCGCGAAGGACCGGCGCCAGATGTGCACCTGCTCGTCGCCGTAGCGCTCGGCGGTCTCGGCCTTGTTCAGCCCCTGCAGGTCGCCGTAGTGGCGCTCGTTGAGCGCCTGGTCCCGGATCACCGGCAGGTCCAGCCCGGCGGTCTCGCTCATCAGGCGCAGGGTGTCCTGGGCCCGCACGAGCGTGGAGGTGTAGGCGACGTCGAAGGACATCCCCGACACCCGCTCACCCGCACGGCGGGCCTCGGCCTCACCCTCGGGGGTCAGGGGAACGTCGACCCAGCCGGTGAACCGGTTCTCGAGGTTCCACAGCGACTGGCCGTGACGGACGAGGACGAGCGTGGGCATACAACGCCTTCGAGGGCGGCGGCATCGGGCGTGGCGATCGTAGGCGAGCGCCCGGCGGCGCAGGAAGCCGGTCGCGTCGGTGGATCAGGGGACCTCGACGAAGCGCTCGAGTTCGAAGTGCATCCCGTCGGGGGTGGACCAGTGCCCGCCCCACTCGAAGCCCCACTTCTCGAAGATCGCCACGATGCGGGGATCCATCTGGGGCTCCTCGCCGAACCAGTTGTCCTGGACGTTGAAGTCGATCGCCAGACCCCAGGCGTGCATCGACAGGCCGCGGTCGGGGTTCCAGAGGATGTGACGCGGGACCCAGCACCCACCGAACTGCTCGGGCTTGAAGTGGTTGTACAGGCCCTCGTCGATGATCTCCTGCAGTGCGGCGTAGAGCTGGGGAACCATCGCACGGTGGCACCGGGTGGTGCCCATCCCGGGGATGTCGACGGGCACGATGTTGCGCTCGACCCAGTCGCCGTGGACGGCGATGGTGCCGTCACCGCGGGAGGTGTAGGTGAAGGGCTCGAGCTCCACGGGGCCGGAGGTGGGCTTGCTGGTGGTCCGCTCGGGCTCCGGGGGGCGGATGATCTCGACCTCGCCGAGGTCCTCGAGACCGTCGGCCACGGCCTCGGGGTCGTCCGCAGCGGAGACGACCAGGGCGTTGAGCCCGGGAGCCCCCAGCATGGCGGCGACCTCGAAGGGCACGATGACGTCCGCGAAGGGCGGCGCACCGTTGGCGGCCAGCGCCCCGATGCGCACGGTCATGCGGCCGCCCTCGCCCTCGAGGACCATGGTCTCACCCAGTTCGAGACCGAGCTCGTGGGCCACATCGTGGCGGACCAGCACGTCGCCCTCGTCCAGGCGCTGCCAGACCTCGGGACTCTGGGCGGTGACCTCCGGCGTGACCGGGCGGAAGCCGGTGGGTTCCACGGCCATCAGCTCGAGGTCGTGGGCCGCGCCCTCCTCATCGGTGGTGGAGGCGGACAGTTCGCGGACGCCGGTGGCGTACTGCGCCCCGTCGATGTCGCCCTGGGAGACGTTCTTCCCGTCCGCGGACCGGACGATCAGGTCCGGCTCGAACAGTTCCACCTCGTCGGACAGCGGGTTGGGCGAGACGACCTGCCGGGGGGCGGGGGCGCGGCGCGGCTGCTCGTCGCCGGTGGCGTCGGTGTCCAGCGCGTCGCCGGTGGGCTCGATCCTGGTACCCGGGGCCTGGATGTCCGGAAGGACGGAGCCGGCCTCGGTCGTGGTCGGAGGGGCCTCGGTCCCGCCGCGGTCGGCGGCCAGGGGCTGGGCGGCCAGCGACGAGGAGCGCTCCGCACTGGTGCCGCCGCAGGTGGTCAGCAGCAGGAGCATCGCCGCGCCGAGCGAGACCACGCGCCACGAGGGGCGTGCCACCATCGCCGGCAGGGTTGGCATTCGTCTGGGCTCCTGGATCGCTCGTGGACCTCAACGCGCACGGGGGCAGAAGGTAACGGTGCGTGACCGATCGGACGGAGAGTGACACGAACGGGCCATGTCGCCTGGTCACGAAGGGTCTGGTCACGAAGGTCCGGTCCCGGGCTCCGGGCACGGGCGGGCCGTCAGGCCGAGGCGACCGGCGAACTCCCGTGGATGCGGCCGTGGGACGGCCCGGGCTGGCGGTGGGCCGCGCCGAGCCCCGGTGAGCGCCGGCCCGCCGCGAGCTCCGCCGTCGGAAGACACTGGGGGAACGGCGCCGAGGGCACGGGGTCCGCCAGCGCCCCCTCGAGCATCATGGCGTCGTACTGCCAGGCGGCGAACTCGCTGCCGTCCGTCACTGGAGCCACCTCCTGGCCCCAGGAGAGCGACCAGGCGCGCAGACCGGGCAGCCGGGAGGCCCGGGGTGCCCACGCGTCGGCCGCGACCCCGTTGCCCGAGCACACCCACACGCCCGCCTCGGTGGCCAGGACGAGACTGGTATGCCCCCCGGTCCGCCCCGGGGTGGCGATCAACGCGACCCCCGGGCCGAGGAGCCGGTCGCCGTCGAGCAGTCCCACCCGGTCCCCGGGCAGGCTGGTGAACGTGCGGGGCTGGTACCAGGGCGCCTGCAACGGGTGGAGTCGCGCGAGTGCCTCCCACTCCTGCCGGGCGACCAGCAGCGTGGCGTTCGGGAACCAGCCCTCCAGCGGGGTGTCGTGGTCCGCGAGGTCCGGTGCCGGCGCCGTCGTGCCGAGCAGCCGCCGAACGTCCTGGGTCTGCAGATGGGCGAAGGCGAGGTAGTCGACGTCACCGGGATCGATCCCCAGGGCCCGTAGATGGCCTGGCACGGTGCCGTGGACCACCGTGCGCGCGGGCCCTGAGCGCCCGAGCCCGGCGCGCCGGCGCGCGTAGTAGGGGGTGAAGCCCGCCCGCTCGTGGTCGGCGGGTTCCCACAACAGGGTGCGCGTCACCCCCTGGGGATCCGCCCACTGCACGACCAGCATGCGGCTCTCGAGCCGGACCGAGGGCAGTGGGGTGCGCACGGCACCGCCGAAGGCGAAGCTGGTGGGGTAGGACCAGGTCGCGAGGTCACGGCGGGCGACACCCAGCGGGCTGCCCGAGTCGACGATGTCGCGTCGCAGCTGGGGCGCGGCGTCGAGGAGCGCGACGAGTCCGGCGCCGGCCGCCGGCCGGTGTGAGGAGGCCGGGGTCCGCGCGTGGTCCAGGGCCGTCAGGGCGGTCAGGCCGACGGCCGGGGAGGCGTCGGGGAGCTCCGGCAACACGGGGCCTTCGTCCTCGGGGCGTCCACGGGGCGCGGGCGAGCCTACTCGTGTCACCCCCCGCCCTCCCGCGCCGTGGGCCCCGAGGGACGAGGTGTAGCATCGACGTCGTGGCCGCCGTCGAGCACTCCCGCACCGCACCGCCGCCGCGCGGGTGGCGGATCGCCCGTGTCTTCGGCGTGCCGGTCCAGGTGCGCGGCTCCGCGCTGGTCACGCTCACGGCCCTGTGGCTGCTGCTGCACGCGCAGCTCGCACCCGGTCTGACCTGGCGTTCGTGGTGGTTGGCGCCGACCGTCACCACACTGACGTGCGCGGCGTTCCTGGTCAGTGTGATCGCCCACGAGCTGGCGCATGCGCTGGTCGCCCGGGCGCTCCGGCTGCCGGTCACCTCGGTGTCCGTGCTCCACCTCGGCGGGATGACGCA
The DNA here is from genome assembly GCA_007130695.1 of Nitriliruptoraceae bacterium. Taxonomy (GTDB): domain Bacteria; phylum Actinomycetota; class Nitriliruptoria; order Nitriliruptorales; family Nitriliruptoraceae; genus SKLC01. The sequence continues at coordinate 18,553 of SLRZ01000180.1, read as the reverse complement.
GCTCGGCCGTGAGCCGGACGACCCGCGCGACGAGGCCCTCGTGGCGGTCGCGGGTCCCCTGGTCAACCTCCTGCTGGCCGGCGGCCTGCTGCTGGCCGGGACCGCGGTGGGGACGACCACGCTGGCCGGTGGCACGCTGATCTTCCTCGCCTACGTCAACGGCACCCTGGGGGTCTTCAACCTCCTGCCCGGCCACCCGCTGGACGGCGGGGCGCTGGTGCGCTCCGCGGCGTGGGCGCTGACCGGGGACGCGTCGGGGGCACTGCGGCTGTCCGGCCTGCTGGGGCAGGCCCTCGGCGCGGCGATGGTCCTGGCGGGCGTCCTCGGTGCGTTGCCGGGCGGACCGGTCCCGGGGGACCCCGCCTGGCTGTGGGTGAGTGCGGTGGGGGCGTTCGTGGCGGTCGCCGCCAGGATGGGGGTGCTCCATGCGGGCATGCGCCTGGAGCTGGCCGGGCTGCGGGCCCGGGACCTGTCACGGGCCGTGCCCTTCCACGTCCCGGGGCGCGCGATGGTGGGCACGGTCGTCGCGGCGGTGACGTCCAGTCAGCAGCCCGGTCTCGTGCTGGACGGCTACGGCGACGTCGTGGGCACCTTCGGGCCCGACGAGGCCGCCTCGGTGCCCCACGGGTCGTGGGCACACGTCACGGTCGCCGAGACGATGCGCCCGGTCGTCGGTGTGGTGGACGCCGACGCGGAGCTGGTGACGGTCCTGCCCCACTTCCGGCGCACCCGCGACTCCATCCTGGCCGTGCGCCACGAGGGGCGCCCCGTGGCGATCCTCGTGGCCAGTGACGTGCTCGCCCACCTCGACGCCGCCTGATCCTCCTACCCTCGACACCCACGCCCCCGAAAGGCCCCACCGATGCTGTTCTCGCGACGACCGGTCGAGATGGTCTCACCCGAGGAGGCGCTGCCCGGCCGTGCGGAGGCGATCGTCCCTCCGGAGCGTCACCACGTCACCTCGCGTCCGCTCTCGCCGCCGTGGCCGGAGGGGCACGAGGTCCTCGTGCTCGGCATGGGCTGCTTCTGGGGCGCCGAGCGGCTCTTCTGGGACCTGCCGGGGGTGTGGACCACCGCGGTCGGCTACGCGGCGGGCTACACGCCCAACCCCACCTACGAGGAGGCGTGTTCGGGCCGCACCGGTCACGCCGAGGTCGCGCTGGTGGTCTACGACCCACAGGCCGCGGACCTCGAGTCGCTGCTCGCCACCTTCTGGGAGAACCACGACCCGACCCAGCCGATGGGGCAGGGCAACGACATCGGCACCCAGTACCGCTCCCTGATCCTGCCCACGACCGACGAGCAGTACCGCGTCGCCGTCGCCTCGCGGGAGCGCTACCAGCAGCAGCTCGCCGAGGCCGGTTACGGGGCCGTCGTCACCGAGGTCCTCGACCCCGAGGAACTCGTCGACGGCCTGCCACGCTCCTGGGGCTACGCCGAGGACTACCACCAGCAGTACCTCGCAAAACACCCCGGGGGCTACTGCAACCACGGCTTCTGCCAGGTGGCCTACGCGTAAGTCAGTGCTCTCGTTGGCGCGTTGGGCGCGTCCGGGTGGCCGGTGGCGCGATTGCACGGGCCATTTCGCTGCGGGGCCGCCCGATGGGGCCATGGGCCCGGCCATCGGGCAGGCGTAGCGTCGTAGGTGCTGCGCCGGGACACGGCCAGCGTCGAAAGGGAGCGCACATGGCAAAGGGAGCGATCGTCTTTCACTGGGGTGCGACGGCCCGAGGCCGCGAGCGGAAGGCGCTCGAGGTGTTCGCCGAGTCGGCCGCCTACTTCGACGACCTGGAGAAGAACCATCGGATCACCTCGCACCAGCCCTTCATCTCCGCCACCCGGAACGGCGGCATGTGGGTCGTGCAGGGCGAGATCGACGAGCTGGAGGCCGTGGAGAACGAGGCGGACTTCCTCCGGTTGACCACGCGGGTCCAGATGGTCGCCGACGACTACCAGCGGGAACACTGCTACGGCGGCAGCGTGGAGGACCTCGGTGACCTCATGGGCATGTTCGCCGAGACCACCGAGCAGTTCGCCTGAACGGCCGCGTCACCCTCGGCGCCCGTCCACTCGCGCGAGCGAGGGGCGGGCGCCGCCTCTTTGCCAGGCGAGGTCCGGTGGGCGTGCCGGGCGCCGGCGGGACCTTCGTCGCCCGCGGCGAGGCCGATCGGACTAGTGCATTGTGAGGGGGTTCACCGTATCGTTGGTGCCGGACGGGGTGCCCGCGTCGCGTGGCGCCCAGGGGAGGGGCGGCGCCGTGCTCGACGCGATCGATCTCATCCTGACGGCGGTCGCCGCCGCGGGTTTCGTCACGTTGCTCGCGGTCGCCGTTCGGCGCCACGTTCGTGACGGCCAGCCGGGAGCGACGGAGCTGGCCCAGTTGCTGGGTGTCTACTCCCTGGCCGCCGTCCTGCACGGCGTCGAGCAGCTGCCCGGCCTGCCCGCCGCCGTCGGCCTGCCCGTACTCCTGCTCACCGCGACGGCCTTCGCGGTGATCCCGCTGCTGGTGACCCGCTTCGCGGACGTGTTCGACCCGGTGGCCCGCGGGATCTGGCGCCTGGCCCTGTGGGCCACGCCTGTCCTGGTCGCCGGCGCCCTGTTGTACGTGCTGGAGGTCCTCAGCGGGCTGGTGGCCTCGGCGTGGCTCGCCGTCTTCCTGGCGCTGTGGGTCGCCGGACACGGCACGGCGGCGATACGGCTGTGGCGCGGTGGTCGGGGGGCGACCGCCGCGGTGGCCCGCCGACGGTCGCAGCTCATGGCGGCGGCCGTCGCCGGGCTCGGAGCACTGCTGCCCGTCGCTGGCCTGGCGGGTGCGCTGGACCAGCAGGCCGAGTCGCTCACCGGGATCCTTCTCTTCGCCGTGGTCACGGTGGGCCTCCTGCTGCTGGGGTTCGTCCCGCCCGCGGCCCTGCGGTGGCACTGGGCGCGGCGGGACCGCGACCAGTTGGCCCTCGCCGAGCGGCGCATGTTCGAGATCGACGAGCCCGAGCGGCTGGCCGGCGAACTGCTGCCCCACGTCACCCGGCTCGCGGGCGGCACCGCGGCGTGGCTGTTCGCCGGCGACGAGGTCGTGGTCGCCGTGCCCGACGGCGCGTCTCCGGTCTGGACCCCGGACGCCGGTGAGAGTGCGGGGCAGGTGCAGGTCCGCGCGGCGACCGACGGCTCCGGGCACGTGCTGGTCGCCCCGACCGTGCGCGGGTGCTTCGTCGTCCGGGTCGACCCCTACGCCCTGCTGTTCGGCGCCCGTGACCTCGACGCCGTCGGCGTGCTCGCCGTGCACCTCGACGTGGCCCTCGACCGTGCCCGGCTCAAGGCGCGGGAGCTGCTGACGATCCGCGAGGTCGAGGCGGCGCGTCGGGTCGCGGAGGTCGAGCGCATCCGCGACGATGTCCTGTCGACCGTGTCGCACGAGATGCGCACCCCGTTGACGTCGGTCTGCGGCGTGAGCTCCCTGCTGGTGCAGCGTTGGGATGAGCTCGACGACACCCGGCGGCGCACCCTGGTGGCACGGCTCGAGACCAACGCCGACGACCTTCGTCGCGTGGTCGAGGACCTGTTGCAGCTGACCGCCCAGCGCATGGGGCGCTCCGCGGCCCCCTCACCGGAACCGGTGCCGCTGGTCCCGTTGGTGACACGGCTCGTCACCGGGTTGCACGGACAGCTCGATGGTCGCGACGTGGCGGTGCAGATCCCCGGAGAGCCCGTCGTCGAACTCGACGTGGCGAGCGTGGAACAGATTCTGCGGCACCTGCTGGTCAACGCGGCCAAGTTCTCTCCCGCACACGAACCGGTCGAGCTGCGGGTGGACACGATCGGTCGCGACGTCCGCCTGACGGTGGTCGACCGCGGGCCCGGTATGGAACCCGGCGACCTCTCGCTGGCCTTCGAGGCCTTCCACCGTGGAGGTGACGTCCTGCGCCGCGAGACCCGCGGCCTGGGGGTGGGGCTCGCCCTGGTGGCCGCGCTGGCCGAGACGCTGGGTGCGACCATCGAACCCGTCTCCGTCCCCGACCGGGGGACCGAGGTCACCCTGGTGCTCCCGGATGCGCTGCGCTCGCCCCCCGGCCACGAGGCCGCGCGGAGCCGGGACATGAGCGCGGAAGGACCGGTTGGGTAGTCTCGGGACCGATGTCGGCCCACCGTCGAGCCGACGCATCTCGAAGGCGCCCGGCCGGCGTTCCGGCGGTGCCCGCCACCCGACGGAGGTCCCCTCATGCGTGTCCGACTGCGCAACCCCGAACGTGTCGAACAGCTCGACGGGCCACTGACGGTCGCCCAGGTGCTCGCACAGCTCGACCTCGACCCCAACACCGTGCTGGTGATCCACGAGGGGGAGCTGGTCACCGCGTCCCACCAGCTCGGCGACGACGCCGAGGTCGAGGTGCGGCCGGTGATCTCCGGGGGCGCCGGCCCCACCTGTGTCGTGTGCCGCGCTCCCGCCGCGATCGAGGAGCCCCGACACCGGTCGGCCTGGTGCCCGTCCCACTTCGCCGACCACGTCCAGGGGCAGATCCGCAAGGCCATCGACCGTCCCGTCGCGGGCAGCGAGGGGCGGATGTTCTCCTACGCCGACCGCATCCTGGTGGCGGTCTCCGGCGGGAAGGACTCGCTGGCGCTGTGGGACGCCCTGCTGTCGATGGGCTACCGGGCCGACGGGCTGTACGTCGGACTGGGTATCGGCGGGTACTCCCAACGCTCCGGGGAGATCTGCCGTGAGTTCGCGGCCGAGCGGGCTGCACCTCGCGGTGGCCGACTGATCGAGGTCGATCTGGCGGAGGAGTACGGGTACACGACCCCGTCCGGTTCCCAGGCCTCGTCGCGGTCCACCTGCGGGGTGTGCGGGCTGTCCAAACGCTACGTGTTCAACCGGGTCGCGGTCGACGAGGGCTACGACGTGATGGTGACCGGACACAACCTCGACGACGAGGCGGCCACCCTGCTCGGCAACGTCCTGCGCTGGAACGACGACTTCCTGGCCCGCCAGCGGCCGGTGCTGCCCGAGACCGGCGCCAACCAGGTGCGCAAGTGCAAGCCGCTGTACCGGCTCTCGGAGCGGGAGATGGCCGCCTACTGCGTCGTGACCGGGATCGACTACGTGGTGGAGGAGTGCCCGCTGGTCGACGGCAACACCGGGCACGAACTCAAGGAGGCACTGAACGTGCTCGAGCGCGGGTCGCCGGGCGCCAAGGCCCAGTTCCTGTTCGGCTTCCTCGACCGGCACGCCGAGCACTTCGCCGAGACCACCGACGACGGCCCCCGGTTGGTGGCCTGCCAGGAGTGCGGTATGCCCACCGTGACCGAGATCTGCGCGTTCTGCCGACAGCGCGAGCGCATCCTCGCCACACTGCCCCTGGCGGGCCAGAAGGCGGAGGCGTGAGCGGGGCCGCCGACGACGGCGTGCCGGTCCTGCCGGGGACCGACGCCCCGCTCGCAGAGGGCGAGCTGGTCGTGCTCACCGACCGCAAGGGGCGTCGCTACCTGCTGACGCTCACGTCGGGTGGGGAGTGGCACAGCCATGCGGGGCTGGTCCCCCACGAGGCGTTCATCGGTTGCGACGAGGGCACCACGGTGCGCACCAACCGCAACATGGAGGTCACGGTCCTGCGCCCGACGCGTGAGGACTTCGTGCTGAAGATGAAACGCGGGGCGCAGGTCGTCTATCCCAAGGACCAGGCGATGATCGTCGCCGCGGGTGACGTGCGCCCCGGGTGCACGGTCGTGGAGGCCGGTGCCGGCTCCGGGGCGCTGACGCTGGCGCTGCTGGCCGCGGTCGGGCCCTCGGGGCGGGTGGTCTCCTTCGAACACCGCGACGACCACGCCCGGGTGGCCAGACGCAACGTCGAGCGGTTCCACGGCGGGCCGCCGGACAACTGGGAACTGCACGAAGGCGACGTGGTCGAGGGGCTCGCCGGGCGTCGCGCGCACCGGGTGGTGCTCGACCTCCTCGAGCCCTGGCTGGTCGTGCCGGCCGTGGGTGACGCGCTGGCGCCCGGCGGGTTGCTGGTGACCTACACCCCGACGGTGCCGCAGGTGATGCGCACCACGGAGCGGCTGTGGGAGGACGGCCGCTTCTCACAGGTCCGCACGACGGAGACGATGGTCCGCGGCTGGGACGTCGACGGCCTCGCGGTCCGCCCGGCCCATCGGATGGTCGCCCACACGGCGTTCCTCACCACGGCACGTCGCGTGCCGAGCCGTGAGGAGGGTGGGCCACCACGGCCCCGTCGCAAGGCCGACACGGGTCCGGGGATCGTCTGGGGCGAGACCGCCGCGGAGGAGACCCCCGCGGGGGAGTGAGCCCCCGGGCTACTCGTGGCCGCGGCTGCGGGTCCGCGAGACCGCCAGCGGCAGCAGCGCGCCCAGGGCACCGGGGGCGAGCAGCCACAATGGGCCGTCCATGATCACGATCGCCACCATCGCGCCCGCGACGGCGGCGAGCAGCGTGGCCAACGGTTCGAGTTGCGTGCTCACGAGCAGTCCCCGGCGTCGGCGGGAGTTCCAGGAGATGATTCGATGTTCGTACTGCCGTGAGTGTGGATCGCCCCGGCCCCCGTGTCGCTTCCCGACCCCTGGCCGATCGGCCATGACCCCTGGCCGGTCGTCCGGTGCTCGCGCGCAATGGTCCCGGCCTCGCCGCAGCTCCACCGCATCCCGACCACCCTCCGTACACTGAGGGTCGTGCCGGGCCGACGAGGTCGCGTCCGCCTCCTCGTCCGGCCCCGCCGAGCACGGTGCGGAGGAGAAGCCGGTGGCAGGTCCCCATCAGACACCACGCGAGGACGACCCCCGCCCGCCTGCCGGGCCGACCGGGGGTGACGGCCACGACGACCCGCTCCCGGAGGACCCCGACGCGCTCGCCGCGGAGGTGAAGTACCTGCGCGAGGAGATGGATCTGCTCCGACGCCGCCTCGAGAGCGCCCCGACACGGATCCGGGTCCTCGAGGAACGGCTGCTGGAGGCCAAGGGGCAACTCCAGGCCGCCCAGAACCAGAACACGAAGCTGACCGACACGCTGCGGCAGGCCCGCGAACAGCTCACCGAACTGCGCGACGAGGTCGAGCGCCTCTCCGCTCCGCCCCAGACCTACGGCACCTACCTCGCCCCGGGTGAGGAGCCCGACACGGCCGTCGTGATGGCGTCGGGGCGCAAGCTCGAGGTCCAGCTCGGGCCCGAGGTGGCGGCGGACGAACTGCACGCGGGCCAGGAGATCCTGCTCAACGAGGCCATGAACGTCGTCGCCTCGCGCGAATTCGAGGACCGTGGGGAGATCATGACGATCTCCGAACGGCTCGGGGACGGTCGCCTGCTCGTGCTCGGGCACACCGACGACGAGCGGGTCGTGCATCTCGCCCATCCGCTCCGCGATCTGCCGCTCAAGGCGGGGGACTCGGTGCTGGTCGATCCGCGGTCCAACAGCGCGATCGAGCGCATCCCCAAGGCGGAGGTCGAACAGCTCATCCTCGAGCAGGTCCCCGATGTGACCTACGAGCAGATCGGTGGTCTCGGCGGCCAGGTCGAGGCGATCCGCGACGCCGTCGAACTGCCCTACCTCCACGCCGAGCTGTTCGAGGAGCACGAGCTGCGCGCACCCAAGGGGATCCTGCTGTACGGCCCGCCGGGCTGTGGCAAGACCATGATCGCCAAGGCGGTGGCGAACTCGCTCGCGCAGCGGGTCGCGGAGCGGACCGGCCAGACCGAGGTGAAGAGCTACTTCCTCAACGTCAAGGGCCCGGAGCTGCTGAACAAGTACGTCGGCGAGACCGAGCGCCAGATCCGGGTCATCTTCCAGCGGGCCCGGGAGAAGGCGGCCGAGGGCTTCCCGGTGATCGTGTTCTTCGACGAGATGGAGTCGCTGTTCCGCACCCGTGGCTCGGGCGTGTCCTCCGATGTGGAGACCACGATCGTTCCGCAGCTGCTGGCGGAGATCGACGGGGTCGAGAGCCTCAAGGACGTCGTGGTCATCGGTGCGTCCAACCGCGAGGACATGATCGACCCGGCGATCCTTCGCCCCGGGCGGCTGGACGTGAAGATCAAGGTCGACCGGCCCGGTGCGGACGCGGCCCGGGAGATCTTCAAGATCTACCTGCACGAGCGGCTGCCCCTGCACCCTGACGAACTGGCGCGCCACGACGGCGACGCGGCCGCGGCGGTCGCCTCGATGGTCGATGCCACGGTCGAGAAGATGTACGCCTCCGAGTCGGACAACGAGTTCCTCGAGGTCACCTACGCCAACGGCGAGAAGGAGATTTTGTACTTCAAGGACTTCAACTCCGGCGCGATGATCGAGAACGTGGTCGCCCGCGCGAAGAAGCTCGCCATCAAGCGCTTCATCGACGACGGCGGCAAGGGCCTGGTCACCGACGACCTGCTGACCGCGATCCGCGACGAGTTCCGCGAGAACGAGGACCTGCCCAACACCACCAACCCCGACGACTGGGCTCGGATCTCCGGGAAGAAGGGGGAGCGGATCGTCTACGTGCGCACCCTGATCACCGGCGACGACCCACACCCGGGCCGCTCGATCGAGAACGTCAGCGCGGGGCAGTACCTGTGAGCGCCCCGGCCCCGGTGCGCGGCCGCCCCCGGCCAGGACGCCGCCCATGACCACGCCGAAGTTCGTCGGGGTCGAGACCGAGTACGGCATCACGGTCACCGGCCCGACCGAGGTCAACCCGGTGCTGGCGTCCTCGATGGTGGTCGGCGCCTACCGGCACGCCGGCGACGTGCGCTGGGACCACACCGACGAACATCCGCTGCGTGACGCGCGCGGCTACGAGGTGCCGGACGCCCACGAGCCGCCGTCGGACGACGAACTCGGGCTCGCCAACACCGTGCTGACCAACGGGGCGCGCTTCTACGTCGACCACGCGCACCCGGAGTACTCGAGCCCGGAGTGCTCCAACGCCCGCGACCTGGTGATCTGGGACAAGGCGGGCGAGCGCATCCTCGAGGACGCGGCCCGGCGCGCCGAGGCCACCCTGCCCGACGGTGGCCGGGTGCTCATCCACAAGAACAACACCGACGGGAAGGGCGCGGCCTACGGCACCCACGAGAACTACCTGGTGCCCCGCGAGATCCCCTTCGGCCGGCTGACACGGGAGCTGCTGCCGTTCTTCGTCACCCGCCCGGTGTTCACCGGTGCCGGACGGATCGGCAGCGAACTCGCTGACGACGTGCACTTCCAGCTCACGCAGCGGGCCGACTTCTTCGAGGTCGAGGTCGGGCTGGAGACCACGCTCAAGCGGCCGTTGATGAACACCCGCGACGAGCCCCACGCCGACCCCGAGGCCTACCGGCGGCTGCACGTGATCAACGGCGACGCGAACCTGTGCGAGGTCGCGACGTTCCTCAAGGTCGGCACGATGTTGCTCGTGCTCGACCTCGTCGAGGACGGCGAACTCGGCGACCTGCCGGTGCTCGCACGCCCGGTGGAGGCCTTCCACACCGTCAGCCACGACCTGACGTGCCGGGTCCCGCTGCTGTTGGAGGACGGGCGGCGGATGACGGCGCTGGAGATCCAGGGCCTCTATCTCGAAGCCGCGAAGCGCTACTGCAAGGACCGCGACCTCGATCCGGTCACCGCCGACGTGCTCTCGCGCTGGGAGGCGGTGCTGACCACCGCCGAAGCGGACCCCCGCGCGCTGGCGGGGCAGGTCGACTGGGCCACCAAGCTCGACCTGCTGGAGAGCTACCGCGCGCGGCACGATCTGGGCTGGGACAGCGACCGGCTGAAGATGGTCGACCTGCAATACCACGACGTGCGTCAGGACAAGGGCCTCTACCAGCGCCTGGCCTCGCGGGGGCGGGTGGAGCGCCTGGTCGCCGAGTCCGAGATCCTGCACGCCATCGACCATGCGCCCGAGGACACCCGGGCCTGGTTCCGGGGCGAGTGCCTGCGTCGCTTCCGCGACCAGGTCGTGGCCGCGGGCTGGGACGCGCTGATCTTCGACACCGGCGGTGAGTCGCTGCGCCGCGTGCCGATGCTCGAACCCGGCCGTGGGACCAGAGCCCACGTGGGTGAACTGCTGGACTCCGTCGACGACGCGGCCCAACTGCTGGATCGGCTGGCCGGCGGGGATTGACGCCTCCCGCCACGATCGTGGGGGTAGCATCCCTGGGGTGGTGGCGCGGTCATCCAAGCGACGCGAGGAGCCGGTGATGAGCGAGGGCGGACAGACCCGCAAGGGCGGATCCTCACGGGAGCAGGAACCCGAGGAGCAGGCGGAGACCGAGGCCGCCGCGGACGATCGCGAACTGCTCGACGACGTCGACGAACTGCTCGACGAGATCGACGACGTCCTCGAGGAGAACGCCGAGGAATTCGTCAAGAACTACGTCCAGAAGGGCGGCCAGTAGGCCGCCTGTCCTTCCGCTCACGGGGAGGGCCTGTCCCGGCGATGCCGCGGGACCGGAGCGTGCCGGGCCCCTCGTCGGGTGACTCCGCGGAGTCACCTGTCGCGTCGTCAGGCCGACGTCGGCGTGGGCCTACGGAGTCGGAACAGGATGAAGCCCGGTTCGGACGTCAGCCGCTCGAAGGCCTCGGGATGCGTGTGTGCCATCTCGGGTTGCGGCATCGGTTCGCGGAGGCATTCGATCACGAAGCCGGCGGTCGCGAACTCCCCGGTGAGGTGGCTGAGCGGCATCCGCCACGCCGTTATCTCCCACCCCCTGCTCCAGACCTCGGTCACCGGGACCACGTCGAAGTACGAGCCTCCGAGGCGACACCAGTCGGCGGTCGGGTGGTGGGTGCTGATGACCAACGAACCGCCGGGACGCAGCATCCTCGCCGCCTCGGAGAGGAACGCCGGGCGGTCGTTGACGTAGTGGTAGGCGAGCGCGCAGAGCACGACGTCGAACGTCCCGTCGGCGACCCAGTCGAACGGTTCGCCGAGGGTGTGCACGTGTAGTTCGACGCCGTCACCGGCCCGCCGGTGGGCGAGCTCGACCATCCGTGGCGAGGCGTCACAGCCCACCACCTCGGCGCCGGAGGCGAGCAGCTCCTCGAGGTAGAATCCGGGGCCACAGGCGGCGTCCAGGACGGCGCGGCCCCGCACGTCTCCCAGGAGCTCGAGGGTCGCCGGTCGGTCGTACAGCGCGTTGTAGGGGGCGCTCGCCGCGTGGTCCTCGTACTCCTCGGCGAAAGCGTCGTACTGCGCTGGGTCGGGTAGCGCCACGGGGCATCCTCTCTGGCCAGCGTCGGGACGCTAGACGCCGTCGGGCACCACTGCGTGAATCCGCGCGCCGCCCCGGGCACGCGCGCAGTGACGGCCATGTGCGGGGTGCCCCCTCCCGCCGGGCCGGACGCTGCGGGAAGGCAGAGGGGGTGTCCTTCCCGGGGGAGCGCCGCGCAGGCATACTCGTTGCCCCGGGCAGCAGCCCGGCGAACCTCCTTCCGGACGGGGTCCACACCACGAAGGGCACGCTCGTGGTCACCGTGAGATTGCCGATCGTGACGGAGCGCTTCCTCATCCGGCCGATGCAGCCGCAGGACACCGCCGACCTCTTCGAGGTCTACCGGGACGCCGAGGGGCTGCGTCACCTCCATCGTGAGGTCCCGACATCCCTCGAATCGGCCGGCGCCTGGGTGCGGGCGAAGATGGAACGGCACGAACGCGATGGGCTGTCCCTGTGGTCGGTGGTGCAACGGCGAACCGGGGTGGTCGTCGGTGACGCTGGGCTGCAGTACGAGCGTGATGACGGCGGCGACGTGGGGCTCGGTGGTCGGCTCAACCGCCGCTACTGGCACCAGGGCTGTGCCACCGAGGTGGGCGCCGCGCTCCTGGCCGCGGGGTTCGACGCTGGCCTGACGCGCATCATCGCGGTGACCCGGCCGGCGAATCAGCCCGCGATGGACGTCTGCGATCGGCTCGGAATGGCCTTCGTGCAGCGCTCCGACTACTTCGGCGAGGGGAAGGGGGAGTGGCTGGTCTACGAGGCGTTCGCCTCGTGCTGGTCTGCTCCACCGTCCTGAAGCCCACGCGATCGACTACGGCTCCACACGCTCGAGGGCTTCGGCGACCGCGCGGTAGCTGCGGGCGGGAATGAGATGCACGCCGTCCACCGCGCGCCCTTCCTTCAACCGCGAGACCTGCTGCATCGCCAGCCTCACTCCCAACGACCCGTCCGTCCCGAGGTCGCGGAGGACGGCATCCGGTACCTCGAATCCCGGGATGAGGTCCATCAGCCGGCGGGCCATCTTCTCACTGGCCAGCGTGATGACTCCCACGTAGACCGGTCCGTCGTAGCCCACGCGGTTTCGCCACCTCGCGACGGCGTCGTGGTCGAACGAGATCTGGGTGAAGACGAAATCGGCACCCTGTTTCCAGTCGGGCAGGTCCCGGGTCACGTCGGCGGTGACACCGATGCGGAAGGACCGGCCGTCCGTGCTGTTGGTCGCCTCCTCGAGCATCTGTCGGACCGTCAGGCCGGTGCGCTCACCTTGCTGCGGCGCGTCGCCGTAGACGAAGAGCAGTTCCTCGACGCCATAGGCGCTGGCAGTGAGCAGGTCGCGTCGCAGGCCCAGCAGGTTGCGGTCCCTGGCGTTGAGGCACGCCATCGCCCGACCCTGGAGGTACTGGACCTCGTGGGCGACCGCGATGCTCGAGACGGTCGCACGGCCCAGATGGCTGTCGGGAACCAGGAACGCGTCGCACGTGCGTCGCAGGATCGCGATCTGCTCCCGCACGATGCCCATGTCCGCCGACACGGGCGGTTCGATCTCGCATATGACCTCGAAGTCGGTCGTCATCCTGCTTCCTGGGCCGTCGAGCTGCGCCTGGTCGTCCGGCGAGACGATAGCCAGACTGACGGCGTCGCGGTGGCCTGCCGGTCTCAGTCGGAGCGTGCCGGGGCGGGCGCCCGGCCGGGTGCCGCCACCTGAGAGTCCCGGGTCTGATGGCGGTGGTGCCACCCCGCCCACAGTTTCAGACACGCCGGTTCGATCAGGACGGCGGCGACGAGCGAGTAGATGATCGTCAGCGCGGTGATGATGCCGAACTGCTGCATCGGGGCCAGCGACGCGAATACCAGCACCCCGAAGCCCGCGGCGGTGGTCGTCGCCGACCCCACCAGCGCGCCGCCGGTGTGCACCACCGTGTCCCGCACCGCCTCGTCGATGGTGTCGGCCCGGTCGAGGTCCTCCACGAACCGGTTGGTGATGTGGATCCCGTAGGGAACCCCGATACCGATCGCCAGCGAGGCGACCATCGCGGTCATGACGTTGAAGCTCAGTCCCAGCACCCACATGGACCCGGCGACCCAGGCGACGACGAGGGCGGAGGGCAGCATCGTGATCAGGCCGAGCATCGGGCGACGCTGCCGGATCGTGTAGAAGCCCACGAGCACGAGCAGCGCCACGGCCAGCGTGATCAGGATCCCTCGCGCCTGCGACGACGTCAGCGCCTCCAGCGACTCCTCGAACATCAGGTTCTCGCTCACGATCGTCACCTCGAGGTCCGCCTCCTCGAGCGGGGCGACGTCATCGCGGAGTTCGTCGCGGAGGAGGGCCGCGTCCGGTTGGCCCGCCGTCGTCGAGACCGACAGCCGGGCGCTGGTGTGGTCCTGGGCGAGCACCCCGGAGAGCAGCTGCGGGGCGTGCTCCCACACGAGGTCGTAGATGGCCCCCACGTCGGCGTCGGCGGCGAACCCGCCCCCCTCGAACCCGAGCTCGTCCAGCTGGACGGCCAGATCGGGGTCCTCGGCGAGGGCGACCACGGCGGTGGCCGGGGACTCGACCTGGGGGCTGCCGGCGGCGGTGCGCACGAACGGGGTGTCGTCCATGCGTTCCTGGGCGGAGAGCATCGCGGTGGCGGCCTGTGGGGTGGCGGGGTCACCGTCGAGCAGGATGCTGGTGACCTCGTCGAGGTCGCCGCCGAAGTGGTCCTCCATCGTGGCCAGCAGGGCGCCGATCTCGGACTCCTCAGGGACGAAGTCGTTCTGGTCGAACGTGGTGGACACCTGCAGCCCGGCCAGCCCGGCGACCGCCGTCACCATCGCCGCGACGGTCAGCGTGGCACCCGGGTGTCGCTCGGCCAGCAGCGCCGCCCGGGCCATGTTTCGCCCGAGGCCGCGTTCGGCCCCGGACTTCGGCAGGCGCAGGCTTCCCGCCCCGCCCTGGCGACGGTCCAGCAGGGAACGGCCCGCGGGCACCAGCAGCAGCATCACGATGAAGGCCGACAATACGCCGGCGGCGACGAACAAGCCGAAGTCACGCATCGGGGGCAGTGGAGAGACGACGTTGGTGAGGAAGCCGACCATCGTGGTGATCGTCGCCAGGACCAGGGCGCCGCCCACGCTGGTCACGGCCCGCCGGGCGGCGCGGGCGGGTACCTGCCCGCGGTGGAGCTCCTCGCGGTAACGGGAGGTGAGGTGGATGGCGAAGTCGATGGCCAGCCCGACGAGCAGGACCGGGATCATGATGGAGATCTGGCTCAGCACCCCCGTGACCCCGAGATAGGACGGGCCGAGCAGCACCGCGATGCCGAAGGTCCACACGATGGTGACGACCAGGCCCGTCAGCCCGAGCAGCACGTCGCTGATCCGCCGGTAGGTGACGAACAGGATGGCGACGATCAGCAGGAAGGCGAGGCCGAGCAGCGCCGGCATCTCCTCCTCCATGTCGCTCAGCAGTTCGTCGGCGAAGATGTGCTCCGAGAAGGGCGCGACGGCGAACCCGGGGAAGTCCTCCGCCGCGAGGACGTCGCGGAACGCCAGCTCCGCGGTCGCCTGCTCCTCGGCGCCCACCCCGCCGTCCAACTGCACGATCGCCAGGCCGGCGCGGGCCGTGCCGTCCGCCTCGAGGTCGTCGGAGAGCAGGGCGCCGGCCGATGCCTCGGTCGCGGGGTCGGAGAGCAGGTCCGTGACGAGCGGGTCGAGGGTGGCCGCGTCGACCTCCTCCGGGGTGAGTCCCTGTTCGGCGAGTGCTGCGATGAACGGCGAGCCGTAGGTGGCCACCGCGGGCGCCTCGGGGGTCGGCGCGACCAGCAGTGCCTCGAGCTCGGGCGTCGAGCCGGCCAGGTCCACGATCCGATCGGCGACCTGCAGCCCTGCGGGGGTGAGCACGTCGCCGTCGGTGCCGGCGTCGACGATCACCTGGATCGACGCACCCGACTCCCCGAACTCTTCCATGACCCGTTCGTGGGCTTCGGCGAGGTCGGACTCCGGCGTGAACGCGGTCATGTCCGTGTCGGCCTCCTGCTCGGAGGCGAACAGGCCGAGGACGACCGTCGTGGCGAGCAGTACCACGAGGGCCGTGGCAGGGAACCGTTCGACGACCGCGGCGACGCGGCTGAGCACGTGATGCACGGTCGGTCCTGGGGGAGAGTGGCGAGGTGGAGAGGGGACGGGGAGAGGTCACCAGTATACGGAGCGAAACCCTCCGATTATGCCGGTCGTGGAGGTAGCATCAGCCGCCCCGTCGCAGCCTCGGGGCCACCGACCGAATCGGACGGGAGCGGGTCGGTCGCCCCGCCGCCATCACCATCGCCTCGTGCCGGCAAGGGAGCCACCAATGGTCGCTGGAGGGAGCTGCGGTGCGGGCTGACGCCCGGCGAAACCGGCAGCGGCTCGTCGCGGCAGCGATGGAGCTGTTCGTCGAGCAGGGTGTCGACGTTGCCCTCGACGCCGTCGCGCGTCGGGCGGATGTCGGCATCGGCACGCTCTACCGGCACTTCCCCGACCGCCACGCGTTGGCCGGGACCGTGGCGCTGGAGTCCTTCGCCACCCTCCGCCGCCTGGCGTCGGACGAGACGGCGCCGGGTTCGGCGCCCGGGGGGCTGCAACGGTTCCTGGTCCGGGTCGCCCAGCTGCGGGTGGGTGTCCTCCTGTCGAGTCTCTATCCGCTGCTCACCGCCCGAACGCCGGACGGTGAGCTCGTCGCGGCCTTCGAGGAGGTGACCGAGGAGATCGACGCGCTCGTGGCACGCGCCCGGGCCGACGGCGACCTGCGGGAGGACGTGACGGCCGACGACGTGATGCTGCTGCTCGCGTTGCTGACCCAGCCGTTGCAGGGCGCCTCCGACGAGTACATCGCCGCCATGACCCCCCGGTTGCTGCACCTCGTGCTGGAGGGACTGCAACCCTCCGAGGTCGCCACACCGTCACCGCCGGCCCCGCCCGCGCCCGCCGAGCCCGGGGCGACCTCCCGGCCCTGGACCGAGGACTGACCTCGCCCGGGGGCGGCCATCTCCCGGGGCGGCGGCCCGCCCATGGATCACAGCTCGCGGCGGCCGAGACGTCGCGCCGCGAAGAGCAGCAGCACGACCGTCGCCACGACCGACGTGCCCGCCGCCCGCGCGTAGTCGGAGGCCGGAGCCCCCTCGACCATCCCCACCACGGCCAGCAGGAGCTCGCTGGGTGCCCACGGTCGCACCACGTCCAGCATCGCGACCACCGGGAGTGCGAGCAGCACCCCCACGGCCAGGAACACCGTGGCGATCTGTGTCCGGACCACGCCCGCGGCGGCGGCCACCACGGCGACGACGAAGCCGAGGTAGAGCGCCCCGTAGGTCGTGCCGACGACGAGGGCTCCTGTGGGCAGCGGACCGATCAGCAGGGTGGTCAGCAGGGTCGCCAGGGCCGTCCCGGCCAGCAGTGCGAGGACGGTCGCGACGGTCGTGACCACGTAGGGCGCCACCACCAGACGGTCCGGTCGGCTGCTGCGGGTGCGCAGGAACGCGGCACGTTGGGGGTGGGCGTCGAACGCGAGGGCGCCCGCGGCGACCACGACCACGGCCAGCAGCCCGAGCTGTCCGGCGTTGGTGACGAACTGGATGATGCCGTCGACCGGGCGCGGGTCGGGGGCGATGATGGTGATCTCCCCGCCCGCGCGGCCGAAGAGCTCCCGGATGAAGCGTGCGGTGAGTGGGCCCAGCACCCCGAACGCCGCATAGGCGCCGAACAGGATCAGCCACCGGTGGGTCCGGAGCAGACGCAGTCGCTCCAGTCGCCACAACGACATGCCGCGACGGGCGTCCCCGGCGGTCGTGGTGTTCACCGGCGCGGTCCCGCTCACGAGGTCAGCTCGAGGAAGGCGGTCTCGAGGTCGGTCACCGGGGCGAACGAGACGAGGGAGGCGGCGTGCGACGCCAGGACGGCGGGCACCTCCCGCTCCGCCGAGGCGGCGTCGGAGACGACGAGCCGCAGGCGTCCGGGCGCGTGCTCCCGTGCCTCCACCAGCCACGGGCGGGTCCGCAGGTCCTCGAGCAGGCCCCCGACCGGAGCGCGCAGGTGCAGGGCGTAGACCGTGGCGGTGCGCCCGAGCAGATCGGTCAGGGGCCCCTGGAACCGCAGCGACCCCTGGTCGATCACGCCGACCACGTCGCAGACCTGCTGGACGTCGGAGAGGATGTGGGTCGACAGGATCACGGTCTTGGACTGCGCGAGCCGGCCGACGAGTTCGAGGGTCTCGCGCCGGCCGGCCGGATCCAGCGCGGAGAACGGTTCGTCGAGGACCAGCAGTTCCGGGTCACCGACCAGGCAGGTGGCCAGGCCCAACCGCTGGAGCATGCCACGCGAGAAGCCCCCGACCCGGCGGTCGGCCGCAGCTGCCAACCCGGTCCCGTCGAGCACCTCGGCCACGCGGGTGTGCGGGAGGTGCGGCGCGGTGAGGTCGCGTGCGAGGTCGACGACCTCGGCGGCCGTCAGCCACGGCTCGAAGTCCGGGGTGTCGACCAGGACGCCGACGGCGCTGCGGGCCACGCCGAGTTCGATGGTGCCGCCGGTCGGGCGGCGAAGCCCGGCGAGGATCGAGAGCATCGTGGTCTTGCCGGCGCCGTTCGGTCCGATCAGCCCGTACGTCGTCCCGCGGGGCACGAGGAGATCGACGTCGCGCAGGGCGTGGGTGTCGCCGTAGGCCTTGCCCAGGCCCGTGGTGCGCACGACGGGCGCCGCGAACGCCTGCTGCCACGCGTCCGGCCCGGCGCTGCCCGCCGTCCGGTCGGCGGCGGAACCGGCCGTCGGCCCCCGGCCGTGGGTGCCAGAACCCGCCGCGCCCCCGTCCACGGTCGGCGTCCGGGGCCCGGAGGCCGCGGGGAGCACCTGCTGTGGGGAGGGATCCCCGGGCGCGGGCTGGTCGCCGGGCCGGTCCGCGAACGGTTCCTCCCCGGGCGGCACGCGGCCAGCCACGAGGTAGGCGATGACCCCCACCGGGAAGCTCACCAGGACGATGATGAGCGCCCATGCCCATTTGGGGAGGTGGCGTACGTCGCGGCGTCTCAGGTCGACCAGGGCCGCGGCCATGGCACCCAGGACCACGAGCCCGAGGGTCACCGCGGCGACGAGCGCGGGGAGTGGGACCGTCGTGCCGCCGAACTCCATGACCACGCCCCGATCCCCTGGACCTGCCGGGGGGAGCGGGTTCGGACCGCCCACCGTGGTGCCGGCGGGGTCCGACCCCCGGGACGGCCACGCTAGTCGGCGCGGTCGAGCGCCCCATCTACCAGCAGTGCCTCGCCGCCGCGGAGCAGTCCGCCCGGGACGCCGGTTTCGAGCCGCCGATGGCGATCAGCTACCAGCTCGACATCGGCACGATGTCCAACCAGGCGGCCAACATCGT